>CAXUNW010000028.1:0-21726 GCA_964252505.1 uncultured Acidobacteriaceae bacterium | reverse complement strand
GCGTGGGAGGGCAGGGTGAAGGTCTGTGATCGGTTGCGTCTGTTGATGAAGAGGAAGGCGGCAGCCTCATGCATGGGGGGTCTCGCAGCTCGGTACCCTGGGTGTCGCTCCAGAGACCTGGTTGGGTTCGGCCCGGGTAGGTGACGGGCTTGGCGGGTTTGAACCTCCAAGCGGGGATTGTGCTGAAGTTCATGACAATGGGGTGGGCGGCGGTGGCCTGCATGAAGTCGTCGAGGGGGGGGTCGATGTGGGAGAAATCCCACAAGGTCTGGCCCTTGGTTAGCCTGGGCGCTTGCCGGCCGGGAGAGAAGGCCGAGGAGGAAGGCCATGGCGGGAATGCCGACTTTGAGCGACGATCTGGACATATAGAGAGGCGAGTGTAGCGCAGTCGATGGGACGAGTGAGAGTGCCGATTCGACTATCGTGTCCCGTAAGCGCACCCCCATAGGTAGATGGTTGTGTGTTGACAAGCGCAACGGGTGGATATATTTTTAGCTGAGCAAATAAGTCTTTCACCTAATCATCACCCTGTAACTTCAAGAAGAAGAAGTGGAGTCTGCGTTATGTCTATGTTTGTGCGGAGGCCGGCAGTGTTGCCGGGAGCGCTATCCTGCGCCGTTGCGTTGTTTTTTGCTGGTCTGCCGGCCCAGGCGGTTGTCGTTCGAGGTACGGTGACAAGCGCTCTGGGTACGCCGGTGACGGGCGCGAGGATTCAATTGGTGCAGGCCAAAAGGGCGGTGGCGTTTGCGATCAGCGGCCCTGATGGAAGCTTTGAGATTCGCAGTACACAGACGGGACGGTTTGTGCTTTTTACAACCGGGGGGGCGGCGCACACGGCGCTGGCGCCTAACATCAGCCAGGACTTCTATGGGGGGCTGACGGATGTGGTGAACCGGCCGGTGACGATGGAGAGCACAACGCTTTCCGAGACGGTAACGGTGGTGGCGACGGGTCTGCCGACCCCGGTGGAGCAGTTGACGGTGCCGGTTGGGCTGATCGCACGGGATGAGCTATCGCTGCGGACGGGAGTTGTAGACGAGTTGCGGCAGTCGGCGGGGGTGGAGGTCGTGCAGACGGGCCAGTTAGGCGGGGTGACGTCGCTGTTTGTGCGCGGGGGGAACTCGGATGCGAACAAGGTTCTGGTGGATGGTATTCCGGCCGAGGATGTAGGCGGGCGGTTCGATTTCGGGTTGGTGTCGTCGACGGGGCTGTCTGCGACGGGGAACAATGGCCCGGCGGCGGAGGTGTACCGGGGCCCGAACTCGGCGCTGTTTGGGTCGGATGCGCTGGCTTCGGTGGTCAACCTGTCGACCCCGCGTGGGACTTCGGTGAAGCCGGTGCTGGTGTACTCGGGAGATGCGGGGAACTTTCATACAGTTCGGAATGAGGCGACGGTGGCAGGGACGCGGGGGCGGGCGGACTACTTTGTGGCGGGCTCGCGTCTGAACAGCTCGAATGCACTGCCGAACGATGAGTTCCACGAGGTGACGGGCGCAGGGAACGTGGGGTACACACTTGCGGCGAACACGCAGGCGCGGTTCACGATACGCAACACGGATGCGGCGCAGGGAGTTCCAGGGCCATTTGAGTTTCAGGGGCTGGCCGCGAACCGGAAACAGGCGGACCAGACGCTTTTTTCTGGAGCAACGCTGGAGAACCGAGCGAACGGGAACTGGCACAACCTGGTGCGGTACGGGCTTGCGCGGAAGAGGGAGCAGTTTTACGAGTTCAGTCCGGTGGGGACGCTGGTTGCGTCCAACTACGACTATGAGGGCCCGGTGCTGACGATAACGGGGGCGAATGGTTACCAGGCTACCGGGCGGACGACGATCGATTACGTGGGGACCTTTCCGGCGCGGTACGACCAGGTTTCGAACCGAGATGAGCTGTACTACCAGAGCGATTATGCGCTGGGGCACCACCTGGCGGGGCTGTTCGGGTTTCGTTACGAAAATGAGCGGGGCGCATACCGGTATCCGCTGTACGGGACCAATGAGGCGCTGCAGCGGACGAACTTCGAGTACACGGGGCAGGTGCAGGGGGACATTCGCAGCCGGGTGTTCTTTTCTTTGGGCGGCGCGGTGGAGAAGAACCACCTCTATGGGGTTCGGGGTACGCCGCGGATAGGACTGGCTTACATTCCGGTGCGACCGGGCAGTGGATACTTCCGGGGGACAAGGCTGCGCGCGAACTTCTCGCGGGGCGTGCAGGAGGCAAACCTCTCGATCCAGTTCAGTTCCTTGTATTCGCAGCTGGCGGGAGATCCGTCAAAGATTGCGCAGTACGGCATCACGCCCCCGAGGGCGGAGGAGTCGCGGACGTACGATGTCGGGGTCGAGCAGGGGATCATCGGGGAACGGCTGATGGTGAAAGCAGGGTACTTCCACAATGAGTTCAACCATGAGTTTGAGTATGTTTCCGCCTCGACGCTGCAGAGCTATTTCAACCTGACGACCGGCGCAAGCATATACGGCGCCTATGTAGATTCGCTTGCATTCCGGGCGCAGGGGTTTGAAGGGGAGATGCAGTACCAGGTTAGGTCGCGCGTCTGGCTTCGTGGAGGATATACGTTCCTGGCCCCGCTAGTGCAGCGGTCGTTCTCGAGCGATGCTTTGCGGGTTGGGGGATCAACGACGAATCCGCTGTTTCCGGGGGTGACGATTGGGGCATCAAGCCCGCTGGTGGGGCAGCGGCCGTTCCGGAGGGCGCCGAATACAGGCTATTTTGCGGTGCAATATACGGGGACCAAGTTTGGGGCGGCGTTGAAGGGGGCGATGAGCGGGAAGTCGGACGACTCGACGTTTCTGCAGAGCAGCCTGCTGCTGCCGAACCGGAACCTGGATCATGGCTATGCGAAGCTGGACCTTGGCTTGACGTACAGTGCGAGCCGGCGGGTGCAGGCGTTTACACAACTCGACAACCTGCTGAGCCAGCAGCATATCGGTCCGATCGGGTATCCGGGACTGCCGTTTACGGTTCGTGCGGGGCTAAAGCTGCGGCTGGGCGGCGAATAGCGGAGGCGGAGTATCCAAGGCAGGTGGTTGCACATCCAATTGAATGTGATGATGAAACTTTGGCTTACCAGCGCACTGCTCGGCATGACCACCCTTTCTCCTGCGTTTGCGCAGGAAGGCGCGGTCCCCACCCAAACGATTGTTCAGGAAGTTACCAAGGGCGACGCTCCGCTTACAGTGGGGAGTCTCGCGGTGAAGGTGAACAACCGGGAGGCTGCAATTTCTTCACTGACGCCGGTGACGGCGGCAGGGGTGCAGATCGCGCTTCTTCTGGATGATGGGCTTCGTCAGTCGTTTGGGCGGAACCTTGAAGATATGCGTCGCTTTGTTCTAGGACTGCCGGCTGGAACAGAAATTTTTATTGGGTACATGAGCAACGGGCGGGTGATCCCGGCACAGCCGTTCACGACTGACCATGCGGCGGCAGTGGAACACCTGAGGATTACCCTCGGGCAGCCGGGAATCAGTGCAAGCCCCTACTTCTGCCTTTCGGACTTTGTGAAGCGGTGGCCGGGCGCGGAGGTCGAAACGAGGAATCCTGAAGCGATGCAACCGCTGGCGGGCGCACGGCATGAGCACAAGGCCAGGTTTGTGCTGATGATGACAAACGGGGTTGACCCTTATAACGGCAGTGTCAGCCCCTTGAACCAGGACAGCCCCTACGTTGCGGCTGCGATCCGAGACGCTCAGCGCGCGGGGGTTCCTGTCTCTTCGATCTATTACGGGGATGCGGGCATTCGGGGTGGCGCGGCAAACTTCAGCGGGCAGAGTTACCTGTCGCAGGTGTCGGAGGCCACAGGAGGTACGGCCTACTACGAGGGGACGGGAAATCCTGTAACGCTGACGCCCTACTTCACTCAGTTCCAACACGCGATCGCGGAGAGTTACATTGTGACGTTTCCGGCCGGTGGAAAGGATATGGCGCAGGTGAAGATTTCTACGAACATGCCTAAAGTAAAGCTTCACCACGCGAGCGAGGTGCGGCCGGGAACGCAGCTGATGGACTGAAAAGGGCATCTACGGTCTGCTATAACGCTAGAAGGTCGCCGGTTGGGGCCGTCTGACTTGCCTATGACCCAGTCCCAAGTGAAGCGTGTTTCGATTATCATCCCAGCTCTCAATGAGGCGGAGTCGATTGGCCAAGTGGTGGCGGAGATGCCTTGGGATGCCATTGCCGAGTGCATCGTAGTGGATAACGGATCGACCGACGCCACTGCGCCGATTGCGGTCGCGGCGGGTGCGCGGGTTATCCACTCGGATCGGGGATATGGGGCGGCGTGCCTCGCAGGGTCGCGGGCCGCTCTGCCAACCTCGGACGTTCTGGTCTATATGGATGGGGATGGGTCGGACGTGATCTCGGGGCTGAATGCGTTGGTCGATCCGATAGAGCGGGGCGAGGCTGATTTCGTGATTGGTTCGCGTTTGATGGGGACGCGAGAGGCGGGATCCATGCTGGGCTCGCAGGTCTTCGCGGGGAAGCTGGTGGGTGGGTTGGTGAAGGTGACTTCAGGGTTCCGCTACACGGATATGGGGCCGTTTCGGGCCATTCGGCGAAGTTCGCTCGAATCGCTTGGCATGTCCGAGCTTACCTACGGGTGGAATCTGGAGATGCAGATCCGTGCAATCCAAGAGGGACTGCGGATCAGGGAGATTCCCGTCGATTACAGGAAGCGGATCGGGGGGACAAGCAAGGTGTCGGGCGATTTCCGAGCTTCTATGAAGGCGGCAGTGCGGATCATGGAGGTTTTATTCCGCGTGACTTTCGGGCGCAAACACGAATAACGCAACTTCACCGCAACAAAGCAACCCGGGCGAGCGTCTTGAGAGATACATGGCCATGCTGTGTCTGGAGCAACATCATCCGACTTTATCTGCCTGCGGCCCTGTTTCTGATTTCCTCTTGTAGCCCAAACGCCTTGCGAGCGGACCCGGTGATGGTCGTGCGTTCGCAGGGAACAGCGCATGGATTTTTGACTCTGAAGACTCTCGACGGGAAGCTGCTGGCGACGGGGGACCTGGTGCAGGTGGGGCACGGAGACCGCGTGACGAGCCGACTGACGTTTCGTTTTCGTGACGGGTCCGTGGAGGACGAGACGACTGTGTTTACACAGCGGAGAACCTTCCAACTGGTGAGCGACCGGATGGTGCAGCGGGGGCCGACTTTTCCCGACCCGATGGATGCGCTGGTGCTGGCGAAGGGGGGTGTGACGATTCGCACCCTGGGGAAGAAGGACAAGGACGACAAGGACAAGGTGGAGACGACGCACATGGATCTGCCGCCCGACACTTCAAACGGCATGGTCTTCAACCTGATGATGAACATTCCGCCGCAGACGACGGAGACGAAGATCGCGATGGTGGCGCCGATGGGCAAGGGACGGCTGGTGCACCTGTCGATCAAGCCGGATGGCGAAGAGCCGTTTACCGTGGGCGGAACTCGTCGCATGGCGACGATGTACCGGATACACATTGAACTGGACGGGGTGATCGGGGTGGTAGCACCGATCATCGGCAAGCAGCCGGAGGATATCCGGGTGTGGATGCTCGGAGGAGACGCTCCGGCGATCCTGAAGGTGGAAGGGCAGATGTACGAGGGCGGACCTATCTGGCGGATGGAGACGGTAGCGGGGGTGTTTGGAACGGGTGGACGATAGGCCTAATGCTGCCGATGACGCGGCCAGGGGGAACCACTGAGTCTCCGCCGCCGTAGTAGAGGAAGCAAGAGGAGAAAGACCATGCAAAGTCGAATCGTTGGAACCACCATGCCGGTGCTCGAGGTGCTGCTGTCGGAGAACGACGCGCTGATCTCGGAGGCCGGGGAGCTTTCCTGGATGAGCCAGACGGTGCAGATGACGACGCACACACAGATGGGTGGGGGTGGCGGCTTTCTCGGGGTCATCAAGCGGGTTGCCGGCGGAGGTACGCTCTTTATGACGGAGTACCGAGCGTATGGAGCTCCGGGCGAGGTAGCGTTTGCGACCAAGGTGCCGGGTCATATCCTGCCCATCGAGATTTCGCAAGGGCACGAGTATCTGGTGCATCGGCACGGATTTCTGTGTGCAACGGCGCAGATCCAGCTAGGTGTGGCGTTTCAGCAGTCGCTGGGCGCAGGGATTTTTGGCGGGGACGGATTTCTGCTGCAGAAGATCTCTGGATATGGGACAGCGTGGCTGGAGCTTTCCGGTGAGCTGATCGTGAAGGATCTTCGACCGGGGGAGACGCTGCGCGTGCATCCGGGGCATGTGGGGGCGTTCCAGGCTTCTGTCTCGTTTCAGATTACGAGGGTTCCGGGGATCAAGAACATGATCTTCGGCGGAGATGGGATCTTCCTGGCGGCGCTTACGGGGCCTGGGCGAGTCTGGCTGCAGACGCTGCCGATATCCCGGCTCGCGCACAAGCTGCAGGAGTATATGCCGGGAGAAGCGCGGCGAGAGCGCGTCGAGGGCGGTGTGGTGGGGGGAATCGTCAGCTCGATCTTCAATGATCGGGGTTGATGTGTCGGCTGTCGGGACGAATTTAGCAGCAGAGGTCGCAAGGCCCGGAAAAACAAGGCTTGACAGGGACCAGGATGGGATAGAAAGTGACGACTATGCCACCTCAAGCCAACCTGCATGTATCAGGGCGCTTTTTGCAGACGCGCTCCGGATCCAAGCTGATTTTGCGCGGCGTTGACCTGCCGTTACTGGACGATTGGGACTTCCCAGGTTCGGACTACCTGGATGCGATTGCGAAGTCGAACGCGAACGCGGTCCGCATCCAGTGGTACAAAGAGTATCCGGATGAACAACGAGGAGCCTATCCTCTGGCGGCGCTGGATGATTTTCTCCATCGTTGCGCGGAGTTCGAGATGGTCCCGATTCTGATGCTTGCGGATCTGACCTGCTCTTCGGACACAAGTCAACTGAACGATGCGCTTGTGAGCTGGTGGACTGATCCTGCGGTGGTGGGGATGTTGCAGAAGCATGCGCAATACCTCATCATCAACATCGGCAACGAGGTGGGCTATTACCACTGGGCCGACGATTCGGCGGATGTCTTGAATGCATACACTTCCGACTACGTAAGGGCGATCGCGAGTATTCGGGCGAGTGGGCTGAACGTTCCGCTGATGATCGACGCGACGGATTGCGGATCTTCGCTGGATATCTTCCTCAAGGTCGGGCAGCAGCTTGTGGCTGCGGATCCGCTGCACAACATCCTGCTTAGCGCGCATGCTTACTGGGCCGGGTACTCTGGCCTTGACTGGATTGAACCGTGTGTGTCGGCGGGGCTTCCAATTGTGTTTGGGGAGATCTCGAACATTCAGGATGGGGATAGTGACGGCACGTACTACTCGCTGGACGCGCAGGGCAGGAATCCGTGGCCGCCGGCGCCGAACGGTTTTACGTACCAGAGCCTGCTGGCGGCGGCGTTCCACCACGAGATCGGATGGCTGGCATGGTCATGGGGCCCAGACAAAAACGGGGACCGCCAGTTGAGCACGGACGGCAGCTTTGCGTCGCTGACGGCCTGGGGCGAAGACTTCCTGAATAATGCCAGCTATGGGCTGGCAAGTCACAGCCAGCGGCACAAACTGCTGTGACGTTGCCCAAAGGGAGAGCAGAGCGCTTGACGCTACTGGTGCGGCCCGGTGGCGATGACCTCTTCGTAGAAGTGCTCGTATATAGGGATGATGCGGGTGGTGCAGAAGTGATCCTGCGCGGTGTGGCGGGCAGCATTGGCCATCGCCTCCAGCCGCTGCGGATGATTGAGGAGGCTGAGCGCTCCTTGCGCCATGGCGTCAACGTCTCCGACGGGAAAGAGAAGGCCGTTGCTGCCGTGTTCGATGAGTTCGGGGACACCGCCGACCTGCGTGGCAATGGCGGGAACCTGGCAGGCCATGGCCTCGAGAGCAGCGAGGCCGAAAGACTCCATCTCCGACGGCATAAGCATGAGGTCGGCTAGAGGCAGGAGGTCATGGACGCCGTCCTGCTTGCCGAGAAAGTGGATGCGGTCCTGTACGCCGTGGTGGCGGGCGAGATGCTCGGCGATGGACCGGTCTGGGCCGTCTCCGATGAGCATGAGCCGGGCGGGACGGGCGCGGGCTATACGCGCGAAGATCTCCACGACGTCGGCGACCCGCTTGACGGGGCGGAAGTTCGAGAGATGGACGAGCAAGCTTTCGTCGGGGCGTGCGAAGCGGGTGCGGTCAGAGGCTAGTTTTTCCGGGTGGCGACGGTACAGGTCGCAGTTGACGAAGTTGCGTATGACCTGGATGGGGCGGGTGATGCCGAAAGCCTGCTGGGTGCGCTGGCGGAGGTGAGCGGAGATGCTGGTAACGCCGTCCGACTGCTCAATGCCGAAGCGGGTGATGGGGAGGTAGGACGGGTCGAGACCGACAAGGGTGATGTCGGTGCCGTGGAGGGTAGTGATGAAGGGAAGATGGATGCCGCGGGCGGCAAGCATCTGGCGGGCGAGAAGGGCAGAGACGGAGTGAGGGATGGCGTAGTGGACGTGGAGGAGGTCGAGTGAGTAGAACTCGGCGACCTCGGCCATGCGGGTGGCAAGGGCAAGGTCGTAGGGGGGATGCTCGAAGAGGGGATAGCGGAAGGCGGCAACCTCGTGGAAGTGAATGTTGGCCTCGCGACCGGTGAGGCGGAAGGGGGCGGAGGAGGTGATGAAGTGGATCTCGTGACCGCGGGCTGCGAGCTCGATGCCAAGCTCAGTGGCGACCACGCCGGAGCCGCCATAGGTGGGATAGCAGGTGATGCCGATGCGACGGGGCTGGATGGCAGGTTTGAGGGTCACGGCTTCGCTCGGAAGGAGGTAAGGTCACCATAGTGGATGAGTCGGGGGGCTTGAGGATTCGCAAGGAGGTTGGGGATGCAGGCGAGGAGGGCTTCGCGTTCGATGTCCCGGGTGGCTCGCAGGCGAGTAGTGGTAGCGGCGAGGGCTGCGTCCTGGTAGCCGGGATGGGTGATGAACTCCCAGACCCCGGTGGATGGAAGGGATTCGAGGAGTTGGATAAGCCTTTCGTGGTTGAGTTGGCCGGTTGTGGAGACGGCGAGGCAGCCATCAGGAGCTTGTACGGTTGGGGTGCTTTCGAGGGCGGCCGCGAAGCGAGCTTGGAAGATGCAGTTGAGAAGGCGCATCTGGGTGCGGCGCATGGACGAGCCATGACGGAGGCCGAAGGCGGCGGAGGACTCAAAGGGATTGCGTATGGCTGGGATATGAGCCTGCTCACAGACCATGAGTAGAGCCTGATTGACGGCGGGAAGCAGATGAGTGTGTTTGTGGGTGTCCAGGTGGGTTAGCTGGAGACCAGCATGCTGAAGTTTGTAGGTCTGCGCGAGGACTTCGCGGTAAAGATCGTCTGGATTGACGGCCCCGCGGAGGACCGCGTGAGTGAAGCTGAGCAGCGATCGTCGAAAGGTGCGGCGGTCCGGGCCGAGGAGAGTGGGGATGGAGGCTGGAGGAGAGACGGGCGTCCCATCGACCAGGGTGACATGGCAGCCAACACCGAGACCTGGGTTACGGAGGGCGATGGCTGTGGCCTCATGGAAGGTTGGGCCAGCGGCCATGAGGGTCGCGGAAGTCAGGGCGCCGGCCCGGTAGAGTTCTTCAACGGCACGGTTGATACCAGGGGTAAGGCCGAAGTCGTCGGCATTGAGGATGAGGCGGGACGGCATGGATGCCTAGTCGCCGGCGGTAATCTGCTCGGTTTGCTTCGACATTTGGGCAGTGCGGGCGAGCTTGTCCCAATTAAACGGTTTGCCGTCGATGGCCCGCTTGAGGGTCTTAAAAAGGACGACGGAGAAGACCTGGCGGTAGGTAAAGCGTTGGATCCAGATGTGGACGAGGAGCCAGGCGTCGCCCTTGCTGGCGGGGTGTTTGCGTTCGAGGGTGAAGGCGAGGGCGCTGGCGACGAAGTCGATGATGAGGAATGCGAGAAAGAAGGTGAGGAGCTTGTAGAAGCTTGCGGTGGAGGCGGTTTCGGGGTGGAAGTAGCGATCGACGGCGTAGTGGATGACGCCTGCGATGAAGGCAAGATCAATGAACGGGGAGAAGAGAGGAAGGATGATCTGAAAGACGAGGATGTTGGGGAGGGCGAAAAGGCCCATGGCGCGGCGGTTGCGGATGGCACCCTTGTGTTTAAAGATTGCTTGAAGGATCCCGAAAGACCAGCGGAAGCGTTGGCGCATAAGGCCGTTTGCGTTGATGGGGGCCTCGGTGAAGGCGAGGGCCTGGTCTTCGTAGACCACCCAGAGGCCTTGCTCGAGGAGGTTCATAGTGAGGTCGGCGTCCTCGGCGACGGTGTCCACGGCGTAGCAGCCGCCGCGTTTGACGGCTTCGGTGCGCCAGGCGCCGATAGCTCCGGGGACCACCATGACGACGTCGAAGAGGTCAAGGGCGCGCCGTTCAAAGTTCTGGCTGGTGATGTATTCGAGGGCCTGCCAGCGAGTCCAGAGATTGACGCGGTTGCCAACCTTGGCGTTTCCGGCGACGGCTCCGATTTTGGGGTTGGCGAAGTGGGGCACGAGGCGGGTGATGGCGTCGTGCGCGACGACTCCATCGGCGTCGATGCCGACGTAAATCTCTTCGTCGACATAGTCGAGGGCGAAGTTGAGGGCTTCGGCCTTGCCGCCGTTCGGCTTTGTGAGAACGGTGAGGCGACCGGACTCGATGTCTTTAGGGTAGGCGTCCCGGGCGACTCGGAAGGTAGAGTCGGTCGAGCCATCGTCGATGACGACGACCCGGATGTTTTTGTAGTTCGACATCATGACGGAGCGGATAGTGCGGACGATGACGGTCTCTTCGTTGTAGGCGGGGATGAGAACGGCGACACGCGGGTTGTAGTCGGGGCCGGCGTTGTCCTTACGCCTGCGGACGCGATCGATGATGGCGCAGACGCCGATGATGACGAGGCGCGCGCTCATTAGGACGTCTCCGATGAAGAAGACGTGTACGACGAAGTAGTTGAAGAAGGCGTAAAGGAGGAAGGCGACCCAATCAACGCGCGCCTGCCAGCGCTGGTGCGGGGTGAGAGGCGGCATGACCTCGGCGCGGGTTTTGCCGACAAGCTGGGAGACGGGAACGATCTGATAGCCGCGGTCGCGGAGGGTCTGGATGAGGACGGGGAGGGCTGCAATGGTCGCGGCGCGGTCACCGCCGCCATCGTGCATGAGGATGACCGAGCCGCGGGTCCATGGGTGGGCGTCCATGTCGGTGATCTGATCGAAGACGGCGTCGGCGATCTGCTGCGGGGTCTTGCGCGGATGCTCATCCCAGTCATTCGTGTCGATTTTGTTGCCAATGATGACATACCCAAGACCCTGAATACGGTCTACGGGGGCGGCCTGGTCATTGGTGTCGGGCTCCTGGTCGATAGAGTAAGGGGGACGAAAGTAGAGGGGTTGGACACCAAGCTTGGAAGCGAAGAGGCGCTCGGTAAGGTTCAGCTGGAGGTCGACCTGACGGGGAGAGATCTCGCTGATGTCCGGATGAGTGAAGGTGTGGTTGCCGATCTCATGGCCTTCGCGAAAGACGCGCTGCATGACGCCCACGTTGTTGCCGGCTTCTTCGCCGATCATGAAGAAGGTGGCCTTGGCGTTGAACCGCTTGAGGATGTCGAGGACACGGGGCGTCCACTCTGGGTCTGGCCCGTCGTCGAAGGTGATGGCTACCTGTTTAGGGTGATAGCCATACTGCTCGACGGTGTAGGAGAGTGGGTAGACGGGCATGCTCTCCGCAGTCACGGTCTTGTTTTCGGGCTTGACCTGGTCGTCATCATCCAGAGTGAGGATGCGTTTGCCGTTCTGGGGCTTACGGGTGACCCGGAGGATGTCGCCGTCGCCTTCGGTGTCAACGTCGTAGCCGGGGGGAACGTCGGCGAGCGCGGTGGTGGGGTCGGAGTGGAGGGGTGCGTCCCAGATCTTCCAGAGCGAGTTGTCTTCCGAGCCGAGGCGCCATAGGGCAAAGGTCTGGATGCCGAGCGCGCGGGCGGCGCGCATCTCGTTGAGGACTGTGACGGCGTCGAGGAACCAGATCTGGTGGCGGACATGGCCATCCATGTCGTCGTAGGCGAAGTGGGCATTGAGAGAGTCCGGGTCGAGGGCGACGGAGGCTTCAGAGTCCGAGGCGGCCTGCCAGGCGTCCTGCGTGGTAAGGAAGCGGGCGGAGAGGACCTTCTCCGATGGCGGCGGGGGCGGCTTGTGGCCGCGGCGACTGACGGAGCTGGGCGGCAGTTCGACGGTCCAGTCGTAGCCGTAGCTGCCGAGCGAGCAGATGATCTTTTGCTTGGGGACGACCTTGAGGATGCTGGTGAGGTTGTCGATGAACCAGTCCTGGGCAGCGATCGGTCCCGAGGGGCTTGAGTTCTGGTGCTGATCGTAGTCGGTGAGAAGAAGCCCGTCGGAGTTGTCGGCAAAAAACTTGAAATCGTAGTCAGGATCGGCAGTGGGGGTGTTGAGGTAGAGCCGGAGGTTCCGGGCGTGGAGGTCGCTGTAAAGGGCAGCGATGAGGGTGCGGTAGCCGGGCTCGTCTTCGGTGGCGATCTCCTCGAAGTCAAGGGAGAGGCCGCGGTAGTGGGGATTGGCACCGAGGAAAGCATCGACCTGGTGGATGAAGTTGGCGCGGCTGAGGGGATTGGAGAGGACGGCGCCGATGCCTGGCATGAAGACGTGCGTGAGCGGGTTGTAGTTGTCGACCAGAGGAAAGACTTCGGTGTCGACGCCTGCCGAGGCGATCACGTGGGCGACCTTGTTTTCGGCGTCTACGGAGTGGACTCCGGCGCGGTCCATGACGGCGAAGGGTGTGCTGTCACTGGTGGTGTACGCGGTAAGGGAGCCGTCGGGGTTAACAACGTGGAGCCACTCGGGGAAGAGAAGGTCAATCTGCTTGATGTGCTGCTTGAGGGAGGAGTAGCTGGCGGCGTCGTCGTCGACGTAGTATGCGGCACGGAGGCCTTCGCCGGTGTTGAGGGGAATGTCTGAGGGCTTAAGGGTGGTGTGACGGTGAGCGGCGGTCTTGAGCTTCTGACCTGGCTTGAGTGCGGGAACAGGCTCGCTTTGCAGGGCGCGGAAGTTGCGTTTTTGCCCTTGAAGGAGAAGCTCGGGCAGCGGCTTCATGCGCGCGAGGCCGATAACGAAGAGCAGACCAAGCAGAAGGCCAGCGAGGGCAAGGACATCGAAGATGCGGCGCAGGCGCTTCCAGCGTTTTCGCTGCGGGTCGTAAAAGACAGGCTTGCTCATGGATTTTGCTAGGGTCATCGTAGCAGGTGGAGCGGGTCCGCGTCGGTCGTTCATCGGCGGGGAGAGGTATGATAGTCCACTACGATGGCAGCTTTGCAGGGGGGTGGGAAGCGGGCTCGGAAGGCGCTGTGGACGGCAGCCGCGCTTGGGGCAGGGCTCTGGCTGCGTGTGTGGTTTATCCATCATGCGCCTGTCATTGCGGGGGATGCGCTTGTCTATGGAGACATCGCCAAGAACCTGCTGCGGCATGGGGTGTACGGATTCAGCATGGCCGGCGGCACGGTTCGGCCGACGTTGCTGCGTCTGCCCGGCTATCCCCTGTTTCTTGCGGGATGCTTCGGGATTTTTGGATTAGAGAACTATCGGGCTGCCATGTATATGCAGGCGGCGGTGGATGTGGCGACCTGTGTTCTGGTGGCGAGGACCGCGCGCCGGCTGTTTGACGCAAGAGCCGGGTGGGCGGGGCTGGTGCTGGCGGCGCTTTGCCCCTTTACGGCGAACTATACCGCGGTAGCGCTGACGGAAACCCTGAGCATCTTCTGCGTGGCGGCGGCCTTCTACGCAGCGGTGCGATGGGAAGCTGGCGGGTGCGGGCTGGACCGGTGGATGGGGATGGTTGGTGGAGCGCTGGCCTATGCGGTGCTGCTGCGGCCCGAGCAGGGGCTGCTTGCCGCGGCCGTGATACCGGCGATGGCCTGGCGCGTGTGGCAGAGGGGGCGGAGAGATTTCTGGCGGAGGCTTGCTCCGGTTGTGGCGGCGGGGATGATTGTGGCTACGCCGCTGGCGGTTTGGGCGGGGAGAAACTGGCGGACCTTCCATGTGGTAGAACCGCTCGCGCCTCGTAACGCGAACGATCCCGGAGAGGCGGTACCGGTAGGCTTCCAGCGGTGGTTCCGGACGTGGGGCGTGGATTTTATCTCCACTGACCAGGTTTACTGGCACTATGACAACGATCCGATCCTTGTCACGGATCTTCCTTCCCGGGCTTTCGACTCAGACGACCAGCATCGGCGAACAGATGCGCTGCTGGAGGACTATAACCAGACTACGACTGCGACCGCGGCGCTTGATGCGCGCTTTTGGGCGGTTGCGGACGAGCGGATAAAGGCCGGTTGGTGGCGCTACCACGTCGGGCTGCCTTTGGCGCGGCTGGGCAATATGCTTTTCCGGCCACGAACGGAGCTGTTGCCGAATCCTTTGGACTGGTGGCACTGGAGGGCCGGGTGGGAAATGGCGGTGGGGTTTGGGCTTTTGAATCTTGCATACTTCGGGTTGGCGGGATGGGGTTTTTATCGCGAGCGCGAGGTGGGTATCGCGTCGGCGATGGTGGCCTTCTGCGTGCTGCGATGCGCGCTGCTGACTACGATCGATAACTCAGAGCCGCGGTATACGCTTGAGCTATTCCCGGTGTTGATGGTCTTCGCGGCGGGTGCGCTGCGTAGGTTATTCTGAGAGAGTCCAACGGATTTTTATGTTTTGGAGATCAGCCGGTCCGCCGCTGACCTTGCAGTATTTTGTTATGCACAGAGGACAGCCGTCCGGGCGTGCATGGCCGTCGCCCGACGTTTTAGTATGATGTGCCCCCCAGGCAACTTCGTGGGGGCGCCTCCTTCGAGAGATTGACCGCGATCGAGCGGATGAGGATTGATGGGCACGCACGTTTCTCTGCATCACACGACGCACTACGCTTACGACAAAGCCGTATCCCTTGGGCCACAGGTGATCCAGTTGCGGCCTACGCCGCACTGCCGCACGCCGATCAGTGGCTATAGCCTGAAGATCACTCCGCGGGAGCATACGGTCTATTGGCAGTTTGACCCACACGCGAACCACGTCGCGCGGGTTATCTTTCCTGGCAAGACAATGGAACTGATGGTCGAGGTGGACTTGATCGCGGACATGACGCCGATCAATCCTTTTGGTTTTTTACTGGAGCCGGGCTACGAGACGTGGCCTTTCCGCTATTCGCCGGAGCTGGCGAAGGATCTTGAATCGTACATGACGGCCGATGCTGCAGGTCCGCAAGTCCGTCGCTTTGTGGACGCGCTGCCTGGGGGCCGGCAGGAGACGGTGGGTTTTCTTATCGGGATTAATGCCGCTGTCCGCGACACGGTGGGGTATGTGACGCGGATGGAGCCTGGAGTTCAAAGCTGCGAGGAGACGCTGCGGTTGCGTACTGGCTCCTGTCGGGATTCAGCATGGCTGCTGGTGCAGGCCTTTCGGCAACTCGGAATGGCTGCGCGCTTTGTGTCGGGGTACCTGATACAGCTTGCCGAAGAAGGGGCTCTGATGACAGACTCCGCCGATCTGCATGCGTGGGCTGAGGTGTTCTTGCCGGGTGCCGGGTGGATTGGGCTGGATGCAACCTCCGGACTCTTCGCGGCGGAGGGGCACATTCCTCTGGTATGCACGCCGAGCGCCGCCCAAGCTGCGCCAATCGGGGGGACGGTGGAGCCGTCCGGAGTCTCGTTCAACCACGCGATGTCTGTACGTCGGCTTGATGAGGCTCCGCAGCTCTTGAAACCCTACAGCGATGCGGAGTGGGAGGAGGTGCGAGCGGCAGCGCACCTGGTCGACCGCCAGCTGAAAGCCCAGGACGTGCGGCTGACGATGGGGGGAGAACCCACCTATGTGGGGATTGATGAGCCGGAGAGCATGCAGTGGAACCTTGAGGCGCTGGGTGAGTTGAAGCGGACGCGCGGCCTGGCCCTGATTCGGCGTCTTCGGGAACGGACGGCGCCGGGAGGGCTGCTGCATTTTGGCCAAGGAAAGTGGTACCCGGGAGAGCCGCTGCCGCGATGGGCATTCCATTGCATTTCGCGCAATGATGGGGTCGCCGTTTGGGAGCAGGCCGAGTTGATTGCGAAAGAGGATGTCGCGTATGGCTTTGGCCCCCCGGATGCGCTGCGATACGTTACGGCTTTAACACACCGGCTGCAAGTAAGCTCGGCCGACATCCTGCCCGCATATGAGCCCGGAGACGAGGCGTGGGGGCCCGCGGGATACATTCTGCCGCTGCGGCGGCGGCAGCCTGGTGGCCGGCTCGCGTGGTCGAGTCAGCTTTGGTTCCCACGTCCGGATCGCCTTGTATTGTCCTTCGGGGACTCGCCGATTGGGTATCGCATCCCGACCGAGCGCATGCCCTGGGTGGCTCCGGACGAACTCGTGTACGAGCGGGATCTCGAGGGGGGCATCAGGCTTCCAGGGCGGCCTGCCCGGCGGATGGAACTGTTCGGTAAGGAGCCCGCAGCGGACTCGCTCCCCGCAGTGGCACGCGCGTTTGAGACAGCGACGGAGTTAATTCGGCCGTCACTGTGCGTCCAGGTGCGCGAAGGACGCATGCATATCTTTCTGCCCTACATTCCGGTGATTGCGGACTATCTAGACCTGGTGGCGGCGGTCGAGGATACCTGTGTCCATCTTGCGATGCCGATCTGGCTGGAGGGCTATACACCTCCGTCCGATCCGCGGCTGCGGGCCTTCAGCCTGACTCCAGACCCAGGAGTGCTGGAGGTGAACCTGCCGCCGACGAGCGACTGGGACGAGTTGGAGACCCTTAATAGGGTGCTGTACGAAGAGGCGCTGAACGGTCGTCTGATCGCGGGAAAGTTCGCCTACGACGGCACGCATCTAGCGACCGGTGGCGGAAGCCACATTGTGATCGGGGGCGCGACGGTGCTGGACAGCCCACTGCTGCGCCGGCCGGATCTGCTGCGCAGCATGGTTGCGTTCTGGCAGAACCATCCCTCTCTGTCGTATCTATTTTCAGGCATGTATGTGGGCCCGACGAGCCAATATCCGCGAGTCGATGAGGCACGAGTGGACGCCCTGTATGAGCTGGAGGTTAGCTTCAGTCAGTTGCCCGAAACAGAGTGCCCCCCATTTATTCTCGACGGACTTTTTCGCAACCTTCTGGTAGACGTGACAGGTAATTCACATCGAGCGGAGTTCTGCATCGATAAGATGTATCCGCCTGAGGGAACCGGTCTGCGGCTGGGATTGCTGGAGCTCCGTGCCTTTGAGATGGCGCCGCACTACCGGATGGGGCTGATGGAAATGCTTCTGGTCCGTGCTCTTGTCTGCCTCTTCTGGAAGGAACCTTACACCGGGGGGCTGGTTCGTTGGGGAACTGCGCTGCACGATCGCTTCATGCTGCCGCACTTTGTTGAACGGGATTTCGCCGAGGTGCTTGCTTTGCTGCGGCGGTCTGGATTTAGCTTTGATGACGGGTGGTTTGCTGTGCACCGGGAGTTTCGTTTCCCACAGATCGGGGTTGTCGCGGCTGACGGGGTGGAACTGGAGTTGAGGCAGGCGTTGGAGCCGTGGAATGTGCTGGCCGAGGAGACGACCTCGGGACGCACCGGGCGCAGTGTGGACTCATCCCTCGAGCGCATTCAGGTGAAGGTGACCGGGCTGACGACTCAGACGCGCTACGCCGTCTCTTGCAATGGGCGGCGGGTTCCTCTGCATCCAACCGGCGAGGCTGGTGAGGCGATCGCGGGTATACGGTACCGGGCGCGCCGGCTTTCCGCAGCGTTGCACCCTACGATTCCAGTGCACACGCCACTAATTTTCCAATTGATTGACACCTTGGAGCATCGAACGGTGGCCCGGTGTGTTTATCACGCAAGTCCGCCGGATGGCACGATCTATACGACCCGGCCGGCTGATGCCGCAGAAGCAAAGCGCCGCCGGAAACAACGCTTTGAAGTCGGTGAGCCTTCGACGGAGATTATCGAAACTCCGCGTGAGGAACAGAACCCAATCTTCCCCATGACGCTGGACCTTCGCTGGCCAAGTCCGGCGAGACAGGGATCATGACCGGAGACCTCTACCAGCCTCCGCTGCGGTATGGCGCAACCTACGAGGAGAGCTCTTCGGACGGGCTGACGCCGCGGCCTCACTGGGCGCACCTGATGGAGTCTCTCAGAGAGATCGGCCCTGAGGAGCTCGGTAAGCGCTGGTCGCGGGCCGCACGGCGGGTGCGCGAGAATGGCATAACCTATAACGTTTATGGCGATCCGCAAGGCGCGAATCGACCCTGGCGAATCGACATTGTGCCGCTATTGATCCCGGCGGAGGAGTGGCGATACATCGAGGCAGGCATTGTGCAGCGCGCGAAGCTGCTAAACCTGCTGCTGGAGGATCTTTACGGTTCTCAGAAGCTTTTGACCGAAGGGCATTTTCCGGCAGCGCTGCTTTACGCCAATCCTGCGTTTCTGCGACCGATGGTGGGAGTGAAGGTGCCTGTGCATACCTACCTGCACATGGTGGCGATGGATCTTGCCCGCTCCCCTGATGGTCAGTGGTGGGTGCTGGCGGACCGGACGCAAGCTCCATCCGGAAGCGGCTATGCTCTCGAGAACCGGACCATTGTGTCGGACGTCCTGCCGGAGCTTTTTGAAACCTCAAACGTATTGCGTCTCGCGCCCTTCTTCCGGGCGCAGCGGGATACGTTGACGGCGCTTGCGGGGCGCGATAACCCACGCATTGTGTTGTTGACACCAGGGCCTCATAACGAAACCTACTTCGAGCATGCGTACCTGGCGAAATACCTTGGATTTACTCTTGTCCAGGGCGCAGACTTGACGGTTCGGAACCGGCACGTTTACCTCAAGACGGTGGACGGGTTGGAACAGGTCGACGTGATCCTACGCCGGGTGGACGATGGCTTCTGCGACCCATTGGAGTTGCGGGGAGATTCGCTGCTTGGCGTGGCGGGATTGGTGGACGCGATTGTGGCAGGGAACGTGAAGGTAGCGAACGCACTGGGCAGCGGCTTGATCGAGTCTGCGGCCATTATGCCGTTCCTGCCTGGGCTCGCGCGGCATCTGCTTGGCGAGGACCTCAAGTTGCCGTCAGTGGCAACATGGTGGTGCGGGCAGAGACGAGCCTTGGATTGGGTGCTGGAGCATCTGGAATCAGTGGTGGTGAAGCCGGCGTTCCCGACCCTTGGCATGGAGCCAGTGTTTGGCTCAGGGCTACCGGCGAGCGAGCGGAACAAGCTGGTGGAGCGAATCCGGGCGCGGCCTCATGAGTATGTCGCGCAGGAGCAGGTGGCACTATCGACGGCCCCGGTATGGGAGGGTGGATCGCTGGACTCCCGCAGTGTCGTGCTGCGGACCTACGTGCTAAACACCGGGAACGGTTGGGTGACAATCCCAGGTGGTCTGGTGAGAGTGGCGGAGGCGGGCGGTTCGGTGGTCTCCATGCAGCGGGGCGGCCATAGCAAGGACGCTTGGGTGTTGTGGGACAGTCCAGTTGATACCTTCAGCCTGCTGCGTCCGCGAGATGAACCCGTCAAGCTGCGTCGTGTTCCCAGGGTCGTGCCAAGTAGCGTTGCCGACAACACGTTCTGGTTGGGACGCTACGTGGAACGAGCAGAGAACATTGCCCGCATCTTGCGCTCGATGGTGCTGCGCGTACGGCGGACAGAAGAGGCGGAGATGACCAGCCTGCTGAGGCTGCATGCCTGTCTGGGTCTGCAGCGGAGTAAGCTGCCGCGGGGCCGGCACCCGACGGCGCATGCCTTGGAGAAGGAGCTGACCTCGATGCTGTGCGATGTGCGGCGCTCAGGGAGCCTGCCGAGTACGCTCGATGAGATTTCGCGCATCGGAGGGACCGTGCGGGAGCGTCTCTCGGCGGATATGATGCTGCTGATCGGGCAGCTTCGCACCTCGGTGTCGGCGGGGCCGGACGCGCCCATCTCTGAGTACGCGGCTACGTTAACGGCCTCACTGGAGCTACTCTCTGCGTTCTCGGGGATGGAGCGAGAGAACATTAACCGTGGGGCAGGTTGGCTCTTTATGAGCATCGGGCGGCGGCTGGAGCGGGCGATCTACGTGACGCGGGAACTAAGAGAGATTGTGCGTCCCGCCGCAGCGACAGACTGGGGATTTCTGGAGGGCTTGCTTGAGGTGGCGGATAGCTCGATGACCTACAGGGCACGCTACTATACGACCCTGCAGCCGCTCGCTGTGCTCGACGTGCTGATGGCCGACGAGACCAATCCTCGCTCTCTCGACTTTCAACTGGATCATCTCGTTGAGCTCTACGAGAAGCTCCCGCGACATGTTCCTGCGGATTTACTTGCGATGCAGCATGCTTTGAGGAGCCTGCGCAGCATCGATCTAAGTGAGATCCGGTATCCGGCCGGGAGTAAGGATGGGCGGGGTCGCAATGGGCTGACGCGGTTAAGTCGATACCTGAAGGAACTGGACAACCTTCTGCCTTCCTGGTCGAATAATCTGTCTAGCCGATACTTCAGCCACGCACGGACGCTTCCAATCAGTATGGGCTAACGACGCACACGCATGGTTTACAAGATCAGCCACAGAACGACGTACCAATATGTCTATCCGGTTTCGATGGGCAACCACGTCACTTGCCTTAAGCCGCGTTCGTTCGAGAATAATATTCTGGTCCAGAATGCTCTGAGCATTCGTCCGGAGCCGCATACTGTGACTGAACGAGCGGACTACTTTGGCAACCTACTTTGCTACTTCAGTATTCAGGAACCGCATCAAGAACTGGTGGTCGAGTCCAGGAGTGAGGTGGTAGTCGGGGCAGAGGCGCGGGATCGGGCCCCGACTCTTGCCTGGGAGGCGTCTGCACGGGGCCTTGTAGAAGACCAAAGTGCCGAAGCGCTCGCGGCATACCAGTTTCAGTTCGAGTCGCCGAGGATACGGCTGAGACCCGAGTTCGCGGCGTATGCGCTTGCCTCGTTTACCGCAAATCGCCCAATGCGTGAAGCGTTGCTCGACCTCACGGCGCGGATCCATGCGGATTTCTCGTTCGACTCCAAGGTGACTACCGTGCGGACACCGATTGAAGAGGTGTTCAAGAAGCGGCGCGGGGTGTGCCAGGATTTTGCCCATGTTCAGATTGCCTGCCTGCGGTCCATCAATGTGGCGGCACGCTACGTGAGCGGCTACCTAAGGACCTATCCGCCGCCGGGAAAGGAGCGGCTGGTGGGGGCGGATGCTTCGCATGCTTGGGTGTCAGCATACTGTCGTCAGCTTGGCTGGTTGGATATGGATCCGACGAACAATGTGGCGCCTACGGATGGGCACGTGACGGTCGCTTGGGGAAGAGACTATGGCGATGTGAGTCCGCTGCGTGGATTGATCCTTGGCGGAGGCGGACATACGCTGAACGTTGCGGTGGACATGATGCCGGTCGAGTAGCGGTCATGGGCGAATCAATCGTCCGGCTTCAGGTGGAAGTAGTCGGCGAGGGCCTGAGCAAGGCTGAGGACGGTGGCTTCGGGGGATTCCAGGTGGGGTGAGAGACCGTGCTCGCGGAGGGTTTGGCTGGTGATGGGCCCGATGGATGCGCGGGTGATCGTATCGGGGAGGGTCAAGCCGGCGGCTTCAAGGAGGGTGAGGAGGTTGGTCGCGGTGGAGGAGCTGGTGAAGGTGATGGCATCGGGATGGCGGGCGGGATGGCTGAAAAGGTGTTGGAGGGTGGTGATGGAATCCTGG
>CAXUNW010000027.1:0-21735 GCA_964252505.1 uncultured Acidobacteriaceae bacterium | reverse complement strand
GATTAGTGTACGGGAGCGGGCTACGGGTATGCTGGGCAGCATGTCGCGGGTTGCGCTAGTTACGGGAGCATCACGGGGGTTGGGCGCGGCCATGGCGATTGCCCTGGCCGAGGCGGGGCACTGCGTCGCGGTGAACTACTTCGCAAGCGGCGGGCGGGCGGAGCGGCTATGCAGCGATCTCCGCGCACGTGGGCTTGCGGCGGAGACCTTCAGGGCAGACGTTCGTGATGAATCTGACGTAACGCGGCTGGTGGCAGATGTGGAGGCGTCGCTCGGGCCGGTGGAGGTGCTGGTGGTGAATGCGACCGGGCACCAGCCGATGCTGGCCATCGAGCAGCAGACGTGGCAGTCGTATCTGGACCAGATGGAGTTCTTTTTGAAGTCGCCGCTGCTGCTGGTGCAGGCAGTGCTGCCGGGCATGCGGGCGCGAAGGTTTGGGCGGGTGATCCAGATCGGCAGCGAGGTGGTGGAGCTGGGAAATCCCCGGTTTGCAAACTATGTGGCGGCGAAGGGGGCGCAGCTTGGGCAGACGCGGTCGTGGGCCCGGGAGCTTGGCGGGTCGGGCATTACGGTGAACCTGGTGGCTCCGGGATGGATTCCGACGGAGCGTTCGCTGGAGGCGACAGAGGCGGACAAGGCAGCCTACGTGACCGGGGTTCCGCTAGGGAGGATGGGCGAGCCGGAGGAGGTCGGGCGTGTGGTGGTGTTTTTGGCGAGCGAGGCGGCGGGGTTCATGACCGGGCAGAAGATCGCGGTGAACGGGGGCAATACGTTGTTGTAAGTCAGTACGTTGGACGCGGGAAGGATTGCAGGTGGGCGACGGCTTCCGCGGCTCGGGTGCGGAGTTGGACGAGTTCCTGTGGGGACTTCTTGTGGAGGGTGTTGTAGGGCATCTGCATGCGGAAATTTTTGCCGAGCGAGGCTTCGTTGCGTTCGAGGAAGGTCCAGTAGAGGGAGGTGAAAGGGCAGGAGCCTTCGCCGACGGACTTCTTCGGATCGTACTGGCACTTGCCGCAAAAGTTCGACATGCGGTTGATGTAGGCGGCGCCGGAAACGTAGGGCTTGGTGGCGGTGAGGCCGCCATCGGCGTAGGTGGCCATGCCAAGCACATTGGGCTCGACAACCCAGTCGTAGGCGTCGACGTAGGCGAACCAGAACCAGTCGGTCAACTCGCGGGGAGAGAAGCCGCAGAGGTTGGCGAGGTTGGAGAGAACCATCAGGCGGCTGATGTGGTGCGACCAGCCCTCCTGCACGACCTGGGCAACGACGATATCCATGCAACGCAGGCCGGAGGGGACACCCCAATAGACGGCGGGTAGAGGAAGCGCCGCTCCGAGAGCGGAGGGCGTGGCTCCGGCGTAGGGATCGGGCTGGTGCGGGCCAACGTAGGCGGCGGCAGCCTCCGGAGTTTGGTCGGGAGAGGTCTCCTGGATGATGCGGCGGGGTTCCTGGGGCACATGCCCGGCGAGCAGACGGTAGCCATCGGTTTGCTCATGCAGATGGCGCATGAACTCACGCCAGCCAAGGAGCTGGCGAATGAAGCCCTCGGCCGAGGCAAGCGGGATGGTGCCGTCTTCAGCTCCGGCGGCAACATCGCGGATAAGGTCCAGCGCATGCAGCCGACCGAGGTTCAGCAGGACAGAGGTCTTGGTGTGGAAGAGTTGCGGCTGATCGTCGCGCATGGCATCTTCGTAGGGCCCGAAGGATGGAAGAAGCTCCTGCAGGGCAAACTGCCAGAAGCGGTCGCAGTCGGCCTGGGTGCAGGGCAGGTCGAAGCCGCCGACAACCCCAAAGTGGTGGGGGTAGGTCGCCTCGACCATCGCGATGACCTCCTGGGTGATCGCATCGGGCGGGAAGATGGGCGGTGGCGGAACCGGAATCTGGTTCTTGTAAGGGTTGCGGTTGTCGGCGTCGAAGGAGAACTGCCCACCGACGGGCTTGGCGTTCCGCATCAGCATGCCGGTCTGCTGGCGCATGTGGCGATAGAAGCGGTCCATCACGTAGCTTTTACCCGGCTTGTATGCGCCGTAGACCTTGGTGAAGTCCTCAGGCTGCGAGGCCCATGTGGTGTCTGGAACGAAGTCGATCTTGAGGCCGGCCGAGGCGGCGGAGTTGAGGTCTAGGCGGAGCTCTCGTTCCGCAGGCGTCATGCAGGTGAGCGGCGGAAGTCCCTGGGTTTGCTGCAGATGGAGCAGCGCCTGACCATGGCTGCTGGGTGAGAAGTAGTAGAGCACGGCGACGCCGCGCGCCGCCTGCTCGAGCGCAAAGTGGCGCATGTTTGCGATCAGCACCACCAGTTTTTTCTTGTGGTAGGGGCGGCGGAGACCTTTCGCGGTCGATTCGACGATGACGATGCCGGTCTGGGCTGCAGGTTGCTCGGTCAGCGGGCCGGTGCGGTCGGTGTAGCGGTCGTAAGGGACGTAGATCCAGCGACGACGCTTCAGGTCGGCTGCGGAGGGGGCGGCTCTGGCGATCTGCTTGGCGAACGGCAACATGTCTTCTGGGATGCGGATGCACCATCGACGCGGTGCAGGGCATGAAGCATTGCGACGAAGATGGTGGCTAAACAAAAAGCTCCCGCCGGCGCGGGAGCTTTGGTGACACTTGAAGACGGGGGCCGGACTCAGACGAGCTGGGCGTCCAGCGTGATCTCAGCGGCCTTCAGCAGGCGCGAGATTGGGCAGCCTTCCTTGGCCTTCTTGGCGAGCTCGTCGAACTTTTCCTTCTCCGCGTTCGGCACGCGGGCCTTCGTCACCAGGTGTATTTTGGTGACGGTAGGACCGTCGTCGGTCTTCTCCATGGTGACGACCGCAGTAGTCTCGAGAGACTCCGGTACGAGGTCGGCGGAGGTGAGCTGTCCGCTGAGCGCCATCGTAAAGCAACCCGCATGGGCGGCCGCAATCAACTCCTCGGGATTGGTGCCGATGCCGTTTTCAAAGCGGGTCCCAAAGCTGTACTGGGACTCCTTCAAGACGCCGGACTGAGTCGAGATGGTTCCTTTGCCCTCTTTCAGGGAGCCGTGCCACACTGCGCTTGCGCTGCGATCCATAAATGTTGCCTCCATTTCAGTGGTGCGCTTGGCGCGCACCGACTCCCATAGGATGCGTCATGGCCAAGCAAGGCTCCTCAACAGGAGGTAAATGTCTCGGTAGGCCTCGGCGCACCTACCGGTCGAACTCAAAGCGTGTTTTGAAGTCTGGATCGAGCGTAAGGTAGGCGTCGAACTTCTTTCCCGCCTTCGAAACAAAGCCCCTAATAAGGGGGGTGCGGGCCTTCTTCGAGCAGAGCGCCTTGACCTGCGGCAGACCGATCACCTTCTTGGCGACCTCTTCCCAGAGGACGAAATCGCAGCCCTGGCGGAAGGCGGTGCAGCCGTAAAAACCCTTGTCCGGGTTCTTCCGGATCTCTCCGTTACGGCATTTGGGGCAGAGGATTGCGCCTTTGGCAACGACGAACGGCGGCGCGTCCGGGTCCCGCGCCTTTGGCGGCTTAGCCGGGTGCACCTTGGCAAGGACCTCCGGGATGTCTTCGCGTAGATAGCTTTCGATCTCTTCACGCAGTTCGACGGAGCTGTATTCGCCACGCTCGATGCCCGCGAGCTTCTCTTCCATCGCCGCGGTGAGCGATGGGCTGGCGATGCGCTCGCCGACCTGTGCGATGAGCGATCTGCCCTTGTCCGTGGGCGCAAAGAACTTGCCCTCGCGGCTGACGTACTCCGTCTGCTCCAGGCGCTGGATGATGGCGGCCCGGGTGGACTCCGTTCCGAGGCCTTTGCCCTTCATGATGGCGCGCAGATCGTCATCGTCGATGGCCTTGCCGGCAGTCTCCATGGCGGCGATGAGGGTGGCATCGGTGTAGCGGCTGGGCGGCTTCCGCTCCCTGGTCTTCAGCTCGAGGGAATCCACCGGGTAGCGCTCGCCAGGCTTCAGCAGGGGCAATGTGCCAATGGGTTCGCCCTCCTCTTTCTCGGTATCGCCGGCCTCGCCGCCATATGCCGCTGTCCAACCCGGGTCGAGGACCCGGGAGCCGTTGGCCGCGAACTTCTTTCCCGCGATGTCGATACCGGCTCGGGTCTCCTCGGTGCGCTTCTCCGGCAGGAAGATCACGAGGAAGCGCGTGGCGACGAGATGGTAGACGTTACGCTCATCCTGGTTCAGCCCGGCGGCTGAGGAGCGTGTCGGCAGGATGGCATGGTGATCGCTGAGCCTGGCGTCATCGACGTAGTTCCTGCCAAGGGGAGGTCCATGTTCGGCGCGGTCGATGGCGGCCTCAACCAGGTGGGCCGGGGCCTGGAAGCGGACAGCCCGCAGCGTTCCGGCAAGGCCCGCAACCATATCGGTACCGATGTAGCGCGAGCTGGTGCGGGGATAGGTAAGCACCTTGTGCGTTTCGTACAGGGTCTGCGCGAGCTCTAAAGTGCGGGCCGCGGTGTAGCCGAAACGCCTGTTTGCGTCTTTCTGCAGCGCTCCCAGGTTGTAGAGCTGCGGTGGCTGCCGGCGGACCTGCTTCACGTCTACCGTCTCAATCAGCGCCTGCGCGCCGGCCGGAATAGCCCGTTGGATGGCCTCCGCCTCGGGTTTGCTCTCGAAATCAAAGCGCGCATTGCCCTCTGTGGCGGCGGGGTTCAGCGCCTTGGCGACAAAGCCGGGAAGCTGTGCGTGAAGCTGGTAGAAGAAGGTCTTGACGAAGCCGGTGATCTGCTCTTCACGCAGGACGATGAGCGCAAGTGTCGGCGTCTGCACGCGGCCGACCGTGCAGAGCACCCCATTGGTGATGGTGTAGGCGCGGGTGTAATTCATCCCCCAGAGCCAGTCGATCTCGGCGCGGGTCTGGGCGGAGTCGCCAAGCGCATCGTAGTCCGACGCAGGCCGCAGCCGCGCGAGGCTCTCGCGAATTGCCTCTTCCGTAAGCGAACTGGCCCAGAAGCGGAGTACGGGCTTCCGACACCCGGCCATGGTGTAAATGCGGCGGAAGATGGCCTCGCCCTCGCGCCCAGCGTCCGCCGCGTTCACCACCTCCGTGGTGGCCGGTGCGTTCAGCAGCCGCTTGACGACGGCGAACTGGTCGGCGGTCTTCGGGTTGACCACATACTGCCATCTCTCCGGGATCATCGGCAGCTTCTGGCGTGTCCATGCGCCGGCCCATGCGGGGTTCAGCGTCTCGGGCATGGGCAAGTTCACCAGATGGCCGACCGCATAGGTCACGATGACGCGATTGCCCTCGAAGAACCCTTCCTCGCGGCGGTTGCAGCCCAGCACACGCGCGATGTCGCGTGCTACCGACGGCTTCTCCGCAACGATCACTCGCATGGCCTGGCCCCTCTTCCCGGAACTCTCATCTCCGACTCTCTTCCAGTCTATCTACCGCGAACACGGGCCGGAACCGAGTCAGCAAGCCTCCATTTAATGCACCTCGCCGTCCAATGGGGTAAAGAAAGCCGCGTGCGCCAGAAAGGCCTGCGGGTAAGGTAGGAAAATTATGTATCCCAAGGTTCGATTCGTTGCCCCTTTTGCTTTAGCCGCACTAATGATGGTCAGCCTGCCGGCGTCCAGCCAACAGACGACAACAACTCCGCCAACCACGACGCTGCCCGAAACGACCCCAACCACATCGGGCCAATCGACCGCGGCAACCGGGACGCCGATGAGCAAGGGGGAGCTAAAGGCGCAGCGTAAGCAGCAGAAGCAGGAGGAGAAGTCCGCCAACGCTACGGCGAAGGCGGCGAAGAGCTCAGCAAAAGCGAAGAAAGATGCCGATAAAGCGCAGCAGCAGCAGGAGAAGGTTGCAACGCCGAAGAGCTAGTCGGGCCTCTGTGGCGAGAGGTCTCCGTCCACGAAGGCCTCTCGCCTCTTGGAGAGTTCCATCGGAGCCTCCTTTACTGCCCGGAACTCCGTTTCCGGGCTGCCTCAAACTCATCGCCCGGCTGCCACGTTACTGATCCAGGTGCTGCAAGCGCCTGCCATCCTAGATCCATCCCGAAGCGCGCCATGGTGGCGAGTCCGCGAAAATCCATCTGCGGCGTGTAGTTGTCGGAGAAGTTATGGTAACGGTTGGCCGTATAGTCTTCCTGCTGCGCCAGGCCCCAAGCTTTATCGTGGCCCGCGAAGAGGGTGCCTTCCCCGATTGAGAATGCCGGTACGCCGACACGCGCCATGCTGAAGTGGTCGGAGCGATAGAAGTGGCCGGCCTCCGGGTGGGCGTCCGGCACAATGGCGAGGTGGAAGGCCTGCGCCGTCGCTTCGAAGGTCCGGTTGAAGCTGGTCCGTTCTACCCCGGCCGCCTCCACCTCCTGCGGTTCGCCCACCGGCTGCAGTGCGTCGTAGTTCAGGTTGAGCGAGAGATCACCGGCTGGGATGGGAGGATGCTGGCCCAGGTATTCGCTGCCCAGTAGACCCTGCTCCTCCGCGGTCACCGCCGCGAAGAAGACGTCGTGCGGGGGCTGCGCGCCCATTGCGGCCCAGGCCCGGGCAAGCTCCAGCAGAACGCCGCAGCCTGTGGCGTTATCGACTGCGCCGTTATAGACGTTATCGCCCGCCATGCCGGGCACGAAGCCGAGATGGTCATAGTGCGCAGAGTAGAGCACGGCCTGCTTACCAGGCATCACTCCTGCGATGGAGCCCACCACATTCGGGCTTTTGAAGGGCCGGATGACGCTTTCGATATGCGCCCGGTAGCGCACGGGAAGCTCGTAGGCCTTGAAGCCGCGACGGCCCGCCTCCGCGATGGCCACGCCGGCATCCGGATTCCGGCCCGCGGCGGCGAAGATCCTGCCCGCCACGGCCAGTTGGATCCAACTGGCCGCCTGCAGCAGGGGCTTGCGGTCATCACGCAGGTAGGTCTTCTCGCCGGAGCCGGAGTTTTCAACCACACCCCAGCCGTAGCTTGCCAGGTCCGTGCGATGGATGAGCAGGGCCCCCACCGCGCCCATGCGCGCCGCCTGCTCGTATTTGTAGGTCCACCGGCCGTAGTAGGTGAGCGCCTTGCCGCCGAAGAATTTTGGATCGTCGGATGGGGGATCGCCCACGATCAACAGCACGACTTTGCCTTTGACGTCGACGCCCTTGTAGTCGTCCCAGCCAAACTCTGGAGCCGTGACTCCATAGCCGACAAAGACGATCGGCGCATCGATCTCGACCAAGGGCGTATGCTGCTGGTTCGTCACCACCATGTCCGGGCCGAAGCGCAGCGGCATGGGCGCGCCCTGCGCCGGCACGAGCGAGACCTTCATGGTGTCGCGAACAGCCCGAACGCCGACGAAGTTTACCTGCTGCAGATAGGTGCCGTCGTCGCCTGCGGGTTTCAGCCCCGAGAGGGCGAACTGCGTAGCGATGTACTGGGCCGCAAGGTCCGCGCCGCGCAGGCCGGGTCCTCGTCCTTCCAGCAGGTCGTCGGCGAGAAAGCGGACATGGGCGCGAATCTTCTCGCCGTCTATCCCGGCCTCGGCGGCCTTAACAGCCGGCGGAACCGCCTGCGCCAGCAGCGTCGATCCTAGGATCGCCAGCGCCGCGCCCGCGGCCCATCCATACTTCTTGTGCCTCATTCGGTCATCCCCTGTCGGCGGTCTGGTCGTTACAGGCTTCCAGTCTATCCCGTGACGGTGCTCGTGGGCTGCGTCACCGCCGCCACACCGAGCCGGCGCAACACCTTGCGCGCCAGACCCGTCAGCGGCGTCTCCTGCAGCATGCCTGTGCGGCGCCAGAGCAGGTCGCCTTCCGCGGCGACGATTGCTGCACGCAGCTGCGGCGCGTCCGCGTACACCTGCACGTAGTAGTTGGTGTCGGTGATAGAGTGACGAACCCGCAGCAGAGGCTCAAAGCCCTCGACTGCGTCGAGCGGGAGCGGAGGAAGCTCCAGCATGCCCGGCATCAGGCTCACCTGGGCAGACCGCCGCTCCAGCAGCACCTCGGTCTGGGTACCATCCTTGCGAAGCGCCAGCAGATGCGCGGCCGGCCGACTGGTGGGACGCGCACGGGGCGCCGTGACATGCTCGCCACGGGTGCGGCAAAGATCGTAGACCGGGCAGTTCAGGCAGAGCGGCGCACGCGGCAGGCAGATAGTCGCGCCCAACTCCATCATGGCCTGGTTATGATCACCGGCCACGTTCCGACGCCCTTTGCCGGACCGCCTCGTTCCGGCCGCGGAGTTCTCAAGGCTGGATACCGTCTGAACAGGCATCAACAAGGCCGCAATTTCGCGCACGAACGCTCGGCCCGCGGCCGTCGTATCCTCCGGCCGCCCGCAGAGCCGCAGGATGACGCGCTCCACGTTGCCGTCGACCACGGCGATGCTTTGCCCGAAGGCGATGCTTGCAATCGCGGCGCAGGTGTACTCCCCGATGCCGGGCAGCGTGCGCAAGGCCACGGCTGTATGCGGCAGCACACCACCCAGCTCAAGGGTCACAAACTGAGCAGCCTTGTGCAGCATCCGAACGCGCCGGTAGTACCCCAGGCCGGACCATGCGGCGAGAACCTCCGCCTCCGACGCCAGCGCAAGCGCCACCACAGTCGGAAAACGCTTGATGAAAGCCGTGTAATGTTCGATAACGGCGGCAACCCGGGTCTGCTGCAGCATGATCTCCGAGACCCAGGTGCGATAGGGATCGACGTTTCCCCGCCATGGCAGCACCCGTGCATGGGCCCGGTACCACTCGCGCAGCAGTCTACGAAAGCGCCGCGCATCCAGGCTTTCAGGCTGCGTGGCCGCCGGGTTTCGTTCAAGGCTCATAGGCCCATTCTATCGAGCACACACAGATCACCTATCGACCGCCTACACTACACTGCTGAGGTGTCCGCCCTCATGAACAAACGGCCAGACCTGCACTGGACCCGGCGCGCGTTCCTCGAGAGCTCCGCGCTGAGCGCGGCGGCGGCGGTCATTCCGGGCAGACTGCATGGCGCGGTGGCTGGGCTGGACAACCTGCGACCCATCCACGAAAGCGCACTCGCCACCCTTACCGGCAACATCCGTACCTTGCCGGCACGGCCTGGGGGGTACGGGGAGCCGGTGCTCCTTGAGGGCAGCACCTATGCCGGCGTCTGGCAGGAATGCGGCCCACACGAGGCCCTGGTCTGGGCCGGCCTGGGTGCCGAGCCGTCGCGTGGACCCACCTCGATGCAGGTTGCGCGCAACAATCACATGGCCTTCTTTGCCTCGCAACGCGAGGACGGCCAGCTCCCTGCCTCGGTCAAGACCACGGAGACGGGCTTCGGCCAGATTCAGATGGTCGTCCCCATCGCGGCGACCGCGTGGGAGCTCGCCCAGGCCCCTGGCATGCCCGGCGCGCAGGAGTTTCTCGAGACCGCCTACCACGCCTGCAGCCGTTGGGATGCATGGCTGCGTCGCTACCGCGACACCCGCCGGACGGGTCTTGTGGAAGGCTTCTGCACCTACGACACCGACCACGACAACAGTCCGCGCTGGGCCGGCGTTCCCAACCGCTGCCCGGACGCCGACGCTCGCAAATGTCCAGCGATCGCCTCCCTGCCCCGCCTTTGCCCTGATCTTTCGGTTACCGTTTTCGGCGGGCGCATCGCCCTTGCCGCCATGGCAAAGGCCCTTGGACGTCCTGACGAACACAGCCGATGGCTTGCAGACGCCGAGCGCCTGCGCCGCCTGATCCTCACCCAGCTCTACAGCCCGGAAGATGCTGCCTTCTACGACCGCGACGCACAGGGACAGTTCGTCCGCGTCCGCTCCGACGTCCTCTCACGTGTACTTGGCCAGCATGTGCTCGATCTCTCCCAGCGCGCGGACCGGCAACTCTTCGATGCGGTCTGGACACGCCAGATCCACAACCCGGCTGCCTTCTGGGCGCCCTATCCGCTGCCGAGCATCGCGCAGAACGATCCGACCTTTGTCCGGCCCATCCCCCGCAACTCCTGGGGAGGTGCCAGCCAGGCTCTGACGGCGCTCCGCACGCCACGCTGGATGCCTTTCTACGGCAAAGAGGCGGAACTCCAGCACCTGATGCGTCGGTGGGTTGAGGCTATCGCCCGGGCGCATGCCCAGGGCGCCCCGGGTACGGAGTTCCGCCAGCAGATGGATCCGCAAACTGGCGTCTTCACCCAGAACGATCCAGGCGGCTACTCCCCAGCCGCGCTTCTCTTTCTGGATTTCCAGCGCCGTCTTGCCTGACCCTCACGTTTACTTGTACTCGGCGTCGTAGGCGTCGCTTTCACGATTCATCTCTGCCGCGGAGGCGTCGTGCGCCAAGATCAGCACCCGATACTTGAAGGTAGCGGTCTGATCCTTCTCAAGCGTGTAATTGTGAGGCGTGGCCTTGGAATCGAAAATACTGTCTCCCAGCGGATTCGCCGCAAACAGCCCATAGCCCCGCGCATGCCAGTAGGTCGGATAGCCCGGATTGCCCCGATGATCCAGAATCCCGACCGTCAGCGTCTTGCCTTCGGTTGTCCCGGTCAGCGAGCACCACCGTCCGCGTGTCGACCAGACCGCATCGCCCACCTTCCCCTCGCTGGTTCGATAGACGCCCGTAGCCCCCGAGGTATCCACGCTGTCCACCTTGGTCGGCCGTCCGCTCGCGTCCGCGAAGATGCCGCCCTTTTCAGTCGGAGACTCAAGAAAGTGCGCTACCCGTATGCCGAGCAAACCTTCCTTGTCGTCGTGGAAGACGGTTCGATCCAGCGCCTTCAGGGTGGTCACCCGATCGATGATCCGCGCATCGCCGCGTGCAGAAAAGACCAGCCGCGTTCGCTCGCTCAGCGCGTCCACTCCCTTGCCGTTGGTCCAGATCGTCTCCACGACCAGCTCACCGCTGTCTTTGCCGCTCTTCATCGAGACGATCCGCTGCTGCCGGATCGATCCCATCTTCTCCCGATCAGCCGCCGGTATGGCGTCCGAGTTGTTCCAGAAGTCGAATCCGTTTACGTTGCCGTAGTTGAACCACATTCCGGCATGGTGCGGATGATCCACGCGCTCGCCGGGCCGCGGCTCCAGCGGGTACCCCCGTGTGACCGTGACGCCATCCGCAGCCACCAGCGGGTAGAGCACAGGCTTCTTCAACGAAGTGGGCCAGAGATAGGAGGTAAACGGCTGTCCGTCGATGGTGATATCGACACGCCGCTCACTTTCCCTGGCGACCACCTGCACGCCCCGCGTGGGTAGGGGTGCCGCGGCAACGAAGGGCGCGATTGCGCAGAGCGCAAGGACCGCGCCCGCCATGCCGAGCCTAGACATGTTTTCCGCCGGCAACCACCTGCTGCGTCCTATCGTCGAAGGTTACCCGTGTCCCCGTCTGCATGGCCGCGATGCACATGCACAACGCAACCGAGTGGCTGTAGCCGGCTTCAATGCTGGCGTTCGGCGTCTTCCGGGACCGCACGCATTCCATCCAGTTCAACATGTTCGCTGAGGTCTGCGGGTCCGTCTTGCCGGTGTTCGCGTCGGTTGAGATGTGCTCGGCGTTCTCCACCAGCGAGAAGCTCTTCAGCAGCTTCGGCTGCATCTTCATCTCGGCCGCGTACTTCGCGTTCAGCCCGCCTTCCGGCGTCACCATCTGTTTGTCCATATCCAGCATGCCGCCGGTCGAGTAATACAGCTCCTTCACGCCGTCGGCGGCGTTGTTTTGACGCGACGAGAAGACCACCTGGAAGCCTTTGGACGCGTCGTCCAGGGGACCGTAGTCGAAGACGGCCGTCATCGTGTCCCAGTTGCGGCGCCCATCTTTCCAGGCGTAAATCCCGCCATTGGCGACCACGCTGCGCGGGTGTGGGAGCCCGGTAAACCAGTGGACGGTGTCGATCTGGTGCACCAGCCATTGATCCGGCAGCCCCGAGGAGTACGGCCAGAACAGCCGGAACTCAAGGTACTTGCGTGCGTCGAAGGCCTCATACGGCTCGTTCAGCAGGTAGCGCTTCCAGTCTGTGTCCTGCTCCTTCAGCAGCGGCACCTGGTCCGGTCGCCGCCAGCGGCCGGGCTGATTTACGTTCCAAACCAGCTCCACGGAGACAAGGTCACCGAACTGGCCGCTCTGGATGTACTCGTAGGCCTTCTGGTAGCTCGGCGTGCTTCTGCGCTGCGTGCCCACCTGGACAATCTTGCCGGTCCGATGCACCGCTTCGCGAAAGGCGCGGGCGTCGGCCATGGTGTGCGCCGTCGGCTTCTCGACATAGGCGTCGCGCCCTGCGTTGACGGCCTCAACGCCATGCTGCGCGTGCTGGAAGTCCGCGGTCGCGATCAACACGGCGTCTACGTCCTTGCGCGCGTAGAGTTCATCGTTGTTGCGTACCGCATCGACCTTGTTCCCGCTCTTCTCGGTCAGCATCGCCGCGCCCTGGTCCCGACGCATGTTCCAGATGTCCGACACTGCGACAAACTGAAAGTTCTGCGCTGAGCAGTGCTGCATGAACGCCGGCACCAGAGCCTGCTTCATCCGGTCGCCGCAGCCGACGATCGCCGTCCGCACTCGGTCGTTTGAGCCGGCGATGGCCGCATAGCTGCTTGCAGTCCACCCGGTCAATGTGGCACCCGCGGCCATTGCTCCAGAGGTCTTCAAGAACTCTCTGCGATTGCTTTTTGAAACTTCCATGGAACTCTCCTCGGCTACAACGATAGATGAAAATGATCCGCGACACGAAGCTAGACCGTTTTCGCGGAGGCTAAAAGTCGAACTTTAGGGATGCCTGAAAGATGCGGGCAGCGCTGGCACTGGAGATCTGCCCAAAGGTCGAAGACGCAAAGCTCGAAGTCGGTGTACTCAGGTTGGGGTGGTTCAGGACGTTGAATGCCTCGAGCCGAAACGTCGTATTGAACCGCTCACGCACCGGGAAGATGCGTGAGACCTGTGCGTCGAACTGGTACGAGGTAGGGCCGCGGAAGGCATTCCTCCCCAGCGTACCGTATGTTCCCGGAGTCACACAGGCCGCCGAGCAGAACGCCGCGGGGTTGAGAAAGCCGCGGTTGGCCGCACCCGAGCCCGACCGGATCGGCCCGGACAGGTAGGGAGACATCCCGGGAATGAGGCTTGGCCGGTCGTTGCCGATATCCGTCAATGAGTTGTCCACACCTGCCGTCACCGTGAACGGCGCACCGCTCAGGATGTGGGTCAGCGGCGCCAGTTCCCAGCCGTTCACTGCCGTCTTCACCAACCGATTGGCGAGCGAGAAGTTGCTCTTGACGATCAATACGACGTTTTCGACATTGCGGTAGTCGGAGCCGCATGGCGCATAGTCCAAAGCCGGATTGTTCGGATTTTCGACCGTCGTGCCCGCGAGATCGCCCTGGGCATCCTCTTCGTTCAGACACTTGGACCACGTATGGTTGAACAACAGGCTGAAGCTGGACGACAGACGATGCTGCACCGTTGTCACCAGGCCGTTGTAGTTACCGGTTCCTTCGTCGCCCACCAGGACCGAGCCGCCGCCGCCGCCCGAGTACTGATTGCCCTGCGCCGGATTCTGCTCGGTCAGGTAGAAGCGCTGCGATTGGTTCGCCACCGTGGAGCATGGGGTTCCCGCCGCGCCTGGCGCTTTGCCGGCAGGGCCCGTGAGCACCACCCCCGCGCAACCCGTGCCGTTCGCGCCCCATACCCCGGGAACGAAGGTCGCTGGGCTAAGCGGCAGCCCCAGCGGCACATGGCTCGTCTTGTTGCCGATGTAATCCACCTGCACCTGCCAGCCGTGGCTGAACTGGTGCTGGATGCTGGCAGTCCACTGGGTTGTGCTTGAGGGCTTGAACTGCGTCGGCAGCACAATGTACTGCGACTGTGCGAAAAACTGCGCGGTCGCCGGAGCGGGAACCGCCGGCTGCGGGAATGGATCGGTCGTAATCGAGCCGACCGACCAGGGAGACGCAAAGCTAAGCGGGCCAGAGGTTGTCGTCTGGGTCTGGCTGATGGCCGTGGCGAAGGGCGGGTTCTGCTGGGTGCGCTGCCCGGTAAAGAAGTTCACCTCGTCGTAGATGAAGCTCGCGCCCGCACGAAGGACCGTCTTCCCGTCGCCCGTCAGGTCGTACGCTACCCCGAAGTTCGGCGAGAACTGCCACGGCGAGTTCTTCGTGAACTGCCGCTGTACCCCGGGGTCGCCGTAAAAGAAGGTTCCCGCCGGAGCACTCGGATACACGGTACTGGTCTGATTGGCCAGGAACGCGCTCATGCTGAAGGTCGTACCACGGTTGAAGTTGTCGGTCGGAATGAACTCCGGCGCCCAGCGGATTCCAGCTACGATGGTTAGCTGTTTGGTCGCGTGATAGGTGTCCTGTAAGTAGAGACTCGGAACATTGCCGCGCAGCGCATTTCCCTGGTACTTGCTCTGCTGGAAGGCGCTCATCGCGCCCATCAAGAAGTCCAGGTTGTTGTCCCCCGTAAGCTTACCCCCCGCCGGGCCGTTGGCGCTGTAGTTGCCTCCAAAGGTGAAGTTGCCATTCGTCTCGTAAGCATTCGAGATGTTCAGCTGGTTGTGGACGATCTCGCCGCCGAACACGATCTGGTGCTTGCCCCGCAGCAGCGTGACATCGTCCTCGATGGCAATGAAGTTGTCGTTGAAGTGCGAGACCGAATTGGTTCCGCCGCCAACCGTGAATTTGTTGGAGACGGTGAGGTAAAGACCGTTCGGAACATACTGGAAGTCGGTCACCCCAAGCGTGTTTGCGTTGATGTCGTTGGCCGCGAACCCGCGGTTGTTGCGGCGGCGGGACAGCGTCAGATGCGCCGAGTTCACCACCTTCGAGCTTAACGCATAGTCCTCGCCCACCGTCAGGCTCTGCACCCGTTGAAAATTTCCCGACTGCGAGGTCACCAGGATATTGTTCGGCTGGAAGAACGGGGGGGCTTGGTACCCGTCGATAAAGTAACGCCCATACAAATTGTTCTTCGGGTTGATGGTGTAATCCACTCGCGTCACGAACTCGTTATCGCTCACCTGCGATGGAATCTGATAGCTGATAAACCCCGCCGCGTCGGTGGTCACTGGCAGATACTTCACCAGGGCAAGCGCCTGCGCGCTGAACAGGGACGGGTTGATCTGATTGTTCACCAGCTTCGCGCCGGTTAGCGGATTTACCAGTTGGATCGAGGGGTCGCTTGCCGAAAAATCGCCGGCCAGGTTGGCCTGCGAAGGAATGTTCGCGCTGGTCGCCGCCTGGGACTGCTTGTTCTGGGTGCGCTGGTAGCCCGCGAAGGCAAACAGCTTATCTTTTAGGATTTTGCCCCCGAAGGTACCGCCGAACTGGTTCTGATGCAGACTGTCTTTGGCGCTGCAGGTGGTCGCCGGAGCTACCGGCTTGCAGGTGGAAAAGAAGCCCGTAGCGTTCAAATAGTTGTTGCGCAGGAACTCGAATGCGGAGCCGTGATACCGATTGGTGCCCGAGCGAGTGACCACATTCACCAGACCACCCGAGTGCTCGCCCTCCTGCGCCCCCAGCGCGGTTGACTCGACGGAAAACTGGCTTACCGCATCCGGAAAGGGAAACGGGAGGTTGCCGTTCGCCATGTAGTCATTGTTGTCGCCGCCGTCAAGCTTCCACTGCGTCGTGTTGCCTCCGCTGCCGGCGATCGAGACCGCGATCGTCTGATAGGAGTATTTGCTGCCGGTGAAGTCGCCCGACGGCGCCGGGGTCGAGCCACCCGAAAGCGTGATGAGCGAAGTCATTTGCCGTCCGTTCAACGGCATCTCCGTCAGCGCCTGCGAGTCGATCGTCTGCTTGAAGGAAATATCCTCCGTCTGCAAGGCAAGCCCCTCGGAGTGCACCTCGATCTTTTGGTCCGACGACCCCACCGTCATCTTCACATTGATCGAGATGCTGCTGCCTACCTCAAGTACGTTGCCCGTGCTGGTAAACGACTGAAACCCTCCCGCCACGGCGCCCAATGAGTAAGTACCCGGCTCGATATTCGGGAACGTGTACACACCCGCGCCATCCGTGTTTGCGGTATGCGTCACCTGCGTCGTCGCGGAGGTCAGCGTGACTTGCGCATTCGCAATCACTGCCCCCGTCGGATCGGTGACGACGCCTTGGATATTGCCTGTTCCCGCTACCTGCGCCACCGCGGCAATGGAAAGCAACAACCCAACCGAAATAGATGTGAGACAACCGGCAACCGAACCGCCAAGGACTGAAAAGGCGTAACGCAACATGATGTGTGTGGCTCCCCTGCGAGACTGCGCGACGATGCCATCTTCCGTTCACAACCGGAACCATGAAGTTTGGCGCGCGACGTGAATATAGTGAGCCCAAACTCTGAATGTCAACGGAAGACCTGTTTTCCTTTGAGCAATGGTCAGTCCTCTTTCATATCGGGAGAACCAGGCCTCTAGCTCGCGCGGCCCCAGCCACCTGCCTCGTACTTCCAGTTCCGGCGCTTACCCGCCGCAATTCACCCCACCGCCTCCGCACTCGCTTTGCCCGCGTCTCCGGTCCATAAGCCAGGCGCGGGGGCGCATCGAGCAAAACTTCAGTGCGCGTCCGCCGCCATCATCTCGTTCAACCTTTCCACAAAGGCGGCCCTGGGCTGTTCCGCATCCTCTTCACCCGCTCCACCAGAGCCTTGTCGCCGTCGGCGCCCAGCGCCTCCACCACCTCCGCGATAAACGCATCGAGCGGCATCGCCCGCGGATCGCGCCGCTTTGGTTGCGCGATACGTCGCCGTCGGCGCCAGCGGCACAAGTACTCGATCAGCGCCGAGGTCACCCGGATCGGCCAAGAAGATGAGTCGTCGCCTAGACCGTGTCGCCCGCAGCTTTGGGTTTCACCGGCTCCTGATACACCGGGTACGGCGGCCCTTTTTCCAGGATGGCCCGCATGTCCGCGTCATAGCGGTAGATGTCGTCGAAGAAATCGACTTTGGCGTCGTCCCCCACCGTCGCGGTCAGGTAGAAGATGACGATCGGGATCGGCGTCTTCAAGTTGACCTGCTTGTTATCGTCGCCATTGTTCATGGCCTCCTGCACCCGCTCCAGATCCCACTCGCCGTCTTTATCCTGCTGACCCTTCAGCACCCAAGCCGCCAGATCGTCCGGCTTCTGCACCCTCACGCATCCATGGCTGAAGTCGCGGCGAGTCCGGTTGAACAGTTCGGTCGCCGGCGTGGAGTGTAGATAAATGTCGTACTCGTTGGGGAACATGAACTTCACCAGCCCCAGCGAGTTCTTCGGTCCAGGCTTCTCCCGCACCATCACGCCGCCATGCGCCACCTGCTGCACGCTGTAGTCGTTCAGCACCTCGCCCTTCGCGTTCACCACCTCATAGTTCTTCGCGGCCAGATACCCTTTACTCGCCTCCATGTGCGGCACCAGTTCCTTCTTGGCGATGTCGGTCGGAACGTTCCAGTAAGGCCGAAAGATGAGGTACTTCATCATGTGGGTAAACACCGGCGTCTGATGCTCGCCTACCATCTTGCCGACCACCACCTTCATCGTGAAGTCGATCTGGCGATTCGGGGTGGTGTCGCTGAAGCCGCGCAGCACAAACTCCGGCAGGTTCACCATCAGCTTCGGGTTCACATACTCATTGGGCAGCCAGCGCCACCGCTCAAGCGAGCAGGTAAGCTGCCACACCCGCTCCGACAAGGGAACGTTCATGGAGGCGATCGTCTGCGCCGTCAGCTTGCCGTCGGGCGTGATCCCATGCCGCCGCTGGAAGCTCTCGACCCCACTTGCCAGCGACGCCGTGTAGGCAGCGCCCGCGCCGCCATCCGCCGTTGCCCCGCCTTCCAGGTCGCCCTCAAGCGCAAGCCTCGTCGCCAGGGCCGGCACCGCCGGATAGCTTCCATTCACGCTCACCGGCTTCGCAACCGTCGGCAGCGGCAGCATGCCAGAAGCCGCCTGCTGCTTTGCCAGGGCCAAATATTTGCTCAGCGCCTCTTCCGTTGCTCGATACTGTGGATTGTCGGGCTCGACAGACGTTACCAGCTTCGGAACATCGTCCGCATCCACCGCGTTGTCCGACACAAACTCAGGAAGATCGTACTTCTTCTCCTGCGCGTTGATGTCGAAGTTAAAGTGCTGCGGGTTCACTCGCCCCGTGCGCAGGTCCGACACATACCGCATCACCGCGACCGTCATCGCGACGTCGTACTCAGCCACGGCGTCGTCAGAACCCGATCCCAGAGCCTTGACACGGTCGGCCCACCGCGAGGCGTCATAGTCCTCCGGGTTCAGGCCCTTGGTCGCTGCATCCTCAAACTGCCGGGTGAACGCCGCAGCCTGGGCCGTCGGCTTTCCAGCGCGCGTCCACGCAATCTCCAGGTTGCGGTCGTCGTAGAACGTCTGCACAGGCAGGCTATACTGGCCAACGTCAGGAACCTTCATGAACGGCAGCCGGTTTGATTGCACCAGCGGCTGAATCTTGCTGGAATATGCATCCGAGTTCGGCGCGGAACGGGTCTTCCGGTGCCGTTTGCACCCCAGCGGACCCAGCATCACCAACAGTCCGCACACCGCAACGCCTGTCATCCGCCGTTTTGACGCCCAACGCTTCCCATCCGCAGCTAAGCCTAAAGCCATCTTTCGTTTCCGTCCTCTTCATCCCTGTTCAGTGCAGCGTACACCGTAGGATGCACAGCAGTCCCGCTTCCCTGATCCTCTAGCGTGCAATCTCCCCAAGAGTACCCAGACACGCCAGCGCCTGCACCGCCAGCAAACTGCCGGTCAGCGCCAGGAACAGCCGCCGCTGCCTGGTCTCAAGCGCGTCCGCAAACACGCCCCCCACAAACGTCAACACAAAGGGCAAAGCCCACAGCCACGGCGACGACACCACCTGCGTCGTCATCAGCACCGCGACCGCCGCGAACAGCACAAGTGGCGCCGTATTGCCGAAATACCGGCTCCGCCGCACCGTCGCCCACAGCAGCAGGGCGACCACGCTTGCCACCCCGATCGGAGCCTCTGCAAACGATCCGAAAAAGTACTTCACGCCATCAAGCGAAAACCAGAAGCGCCCGCCACCGCCCGTAAAGATATAGGAGAACGGCGCGGGCCGAAACGCGAACGACGCAAACACAATCGCCAACGCTCCCAGCGCCGAAAAGATCAGAATCTGCAGCACTGGGCTTCGCCGCCGCTCGGCAAGGTACAGCATCAGCACGGTCGCCGCCAGAAACCCCGCCATCGCCGCCACCAGGTGCGCCGCCGCTGTCAATCCCAGGGCCACCGTGAGCAGAACAATACGGGGACGCCACCTGCGCCGCGGTCCCTGCATCGCATGCGCTACTCCAATCGCCGTATAGGTCAGCCCATACAGCCCCCACATCGCCAGGACGTCATTGTTTGGAACCACCGCAAACCGCACCACCGCCGGGCAAAAACAGTAAAGCCCCAACGCAAGAAACGCTCCTTCATTGCCGAACAGCCTCCGCGCCACCCACCACATCCCCGCGCCCAGCCATATGGCAAACAGCACGAAAGGCAGATGCATCAGGTAAATGACGCTGGTCATCTGGTGCCGGGCCTCCCACATCGAGCCATGCAGCGAACTGCCCGCATACAGACGGTTTTCCGGCCTTCGCAGACGGTCTGTCCCCAGCATCAGCAGCCGCTCCGCCGTCAGCGGAAATCCTGCCAGACGATAGGCCAGTGTGCCGTCTCCATGCAGATTCCCGCATGTAGTGAAGTAGCCGGCTAGCGGCGAGGGGCGCTCCCACATCTCGCGCCCACACTCGGCATACCGGTAGTCCTCGGTTGTCAGCCGCTGATGACCGATCACCCATAGACATTGCAGCAGGAACCCCACCAAAAGGAACGCCGCCAGCTGCTGCGGCCGGCCCATCCGAAATCGCGGAAGCCTCATCGTCCTACCCACCCGCACATTCCGAACCTACCAACCGGCATATCTCCAAGTGTATCGTGGAGATAGATGCAATCGCTCCTCTTTACCCCCGGCAAGGCCTTCCTCTCCGTCAACTCCACAGCCGTGCCCTGGACCGTCGTCTTCGAGGATGAAGGCCTCGCCGCCTACTGCTACGCCTGCGATCGCTCCCAGGAGACTCAGGAAGAGTCCATCCTCGACGCTGTCCTGATCTACAACGTCGGCGCTCTGCGCGACCAGACCACCCAGCGCCTCGCGTCCGTCCAGTGGTCCCCAAGCGGCCAGCAGGCCGTCCTCTACCTCGACGGAACCGCGCAGGCTCTCTTCGACTTTGCCGCCCAGCGGGGCTTCGCCCGCACCGACTTCCCGAACTACCTTGACGAAGGCAAAGGCGGCTGGAACCGCAGCACTCACGCCTGGTCTGAAGCCGCCCTGCAGCACTTTGAAGCCAGCCTCTATGCCTAGCGACGTTCCCTGTTACCCCAGAAACAGCCTCTCCACATCCAGCCAGTCGTTCACCCTTCGATAGCCCTTCACATGGATGTTGTGCTGCGACGTATACAAGATCCCCTCTCCCTCGAACCGCTTCAACTGTCGGGGATTGTCGTCGATCAGGTAGTCCGCTCGCAGGATCCCCTTATTTCCGCAGAACACAATATGCGACGCCGGAATAAAACCGAAGTTCTTCTCCAGCCAGCGAAACTTCGACATGAATGACGTCGGAACCTCCATCGCGGCCGTGGCGATGAAGACCTCATACCGGTCCTGAAGCGCCTGGATCACCCGCTGCGCCTCCGGCATCACCTCCAGCACATCAAAAAAATCGTCCGAGCGCAGATACGATTCCAGCGCCGCATGCCGATCCACCGAGACCACGTCCCAGAGCCATCTGCCTTTCAGGTCGTCCTTGGTCAGCGTCTCGCCATGCTCCCGGTTGTACCGTGCCAGATGCTCGCTCACCGCATCCGCCATCACCTCGTCCATGTCGATCGCGATCCGCTTCATCCCATTCACAGGTCCACCATACCGGAAATCCTGGACGAAGGTTCCCCCGCGCGGCCCGCTCAGCCGCTACAGCGACCGCACAATCTGCGCCGCAATACTCTCCACCGCCACCGGCTTGCGCTGCGGCGAGTCCCGCGCCGGGTCGTAGTACAGCATGCGCCCGCAGCTCTCGCACGTCATCGTCTCCTCCTGGTTGCTCCGGTCGCGAATGTCGTTCCACCGCTGCGGCCGCAGCATCATCTGGCAGGCCATGCACTTCTGATTCAGCGCCTCCGCAAGCCCGGACCCCTTGCCCTTCGCAATCCGGTCGTAGTTCGCCAGCAACGCCTCGCCGATCTCCGGCCGCAGCGCAGCCCGCAGCCGCTCCACCTCCGCCAGCATCACCTTGTCCTTGTCCATCGTGGCCACGGCCCGCGCGCGCTCGCTTGAGAGTGTCGCCTTTGCCGCTACAACCGCCTCGTCGGCCAACCTGCGCTGCACCTCCATCTCTTCGGTGCGCATCATCGACTCCAGCTCAGCCTCCTCCAACTCCGCTATCTTGCCTTCCGCGAACTCAATCTCATGCTCGAACGCCGTCACCATCGTCGCCGTCGTCGCCCCGTCGATCTTCTTGCGGCCTTTCTCAATCTTCGCCCGAAAATCCTTGACATCGGACTCCTGCCGACGCCGCAGCGCCTCCTCCTTGCTCAGCAGGTCGACCACCACCGCCCGCTGCCCTTCCACCGCCACCAGCTTGGCCGCCAGGCCTGCCACGTGCTTCGGCAGCGCCGCGATCTCATCGCGCAGCCGCTTCGTCTCCAGGTCATGCCGCTGCAGCACAATCAACTTCTCCAGATCAGGATGCATTCCGCCTCCAAGCCCATGCTCTACCCCAGCGCCGCGAGACTCGCCGCCCGATCCGCATCCACCGTCAGCAGCTTATCCGTCGTCGTCAGCTTCAACATATACGCGATTCGCTCCCCCACCCCGCAC
>CAXUNW010000026.1:0-21834 GCA_964252505.1 uncultured Acidobacteriaceae bacterium | reverse complement strand
GCGTCCTTCTGGGCGAATCTTCGCGGCGGCCGCGATTGCATCACCGAGATTCCTGACGATCGTTGGAACCATGCCCCCTATTTCGCTGCCGACCGCCGCCAACCCGCCAAGACCTATAGCCGCTGGGGCGGCTTTCTGGACGATGTCGACGCGTTCGATGCGCGGTTCTTCAAGATAACCCCTAAAGAGGCAGAGTTGATCGACCCGCAGGAGCGCTTGTTTCTGCAAACGGCATGGCACACCATGGAGGACGCCGGTTACCGCAAAGAGGAGATGGCGGGTCGGAGCATCGGCGTGTATGTCGGCGTCATGTGGAGCCACTACGAGGTCCTTGGTGCCGAAGCGCTGGGCCATGGCGGCTCCGGTGTTCCAAGCTCGTCACATGCCTCCATCGCAAACCGCGTCTCCTACTTTCTCGACCTCCACGGCCCAAGTCTTGCTCTCGACACCATGTGTTCCTCCTCCCTCACCGCCATCCATCTCGCCTGCGAAGCTCTTCGGCAGGGCACCGTGGAAGCGGCCCTCGCAGGCGGAGTCAACCTTACGCTCCACCCGTACAAGTACCTCAGCTTAAGCCAGGGGCAATTCATGGCGAGCGACGGCCGGTGCAGAAGCTTTGGCAGCGGCGGAGACGGGTATGTTCCGGGCGAAGGAGTTGGCGCTGTCCTGCTCAAGCCTCTCGACGATGCGCTGCGGGACGGTGATCGCGTTCACGCCATCATTCGGGCAAGCAGCGTCAACCATGGAGGGAAGACCAATGGATACACCGTGCCAAATCCCGTGGCTCAGGGTGCCCTCATCCGAGACGTCCTTCGCCAGGCCCAGGTTGAGCCGTCCACCATCGGCTATCTCGAAGCGCACGGCACCGGAACCTCGCTCGGCGACCCGATCGAGATGACCGGCCTCACCATGGCCCTCGCGCCTGCCGGCGAATCGACCGGAACCTGTGCGCTGGGATCGGTCAAGTCAAACATCGGACACCTTGAAGCTGCCGCCGGTGTGGCAGCCTTGACCAAGACGGTGCTGCAGCTACAACATCGCGAGCTTGTTCCTTCGCTTCATGCCGAGTCCTTGAATCCGCACATCGACTGGGAGCATGCGCCTCTCCATGTGCAAACCGAACTTGCAGCTTGGACCACCATTGACGATCAGCCGAGGCGGGCAGGTGTCAGCTCGTTCGGTGCTGGAGGCTCCAACGCGCATCTGGTCGTGGAGGAGTTCCGCGCGGCCCTCCCCGCCTCTTCGCCGCTTGTCCATGACAGCGCCCCGCCTCAACAGCTTCTGTTGCTGTCAGCACACGATCTCGAGGCTCTGGTCCGTCTTGCCGAAAGCTGGCGCAGCTTGTGCAGACAACCCGATGCGCCTCCATTTGCCGACCTGGTCTACACCTCTCAACTCGGTCGAACCGCCCTACCTGTGCGCTTGGCCATCCTTACCTCGCGTCTCAGCCAGCTCGATGAACTGCTTGGAGCGTGGCTTGTGTCTGATCGCGCCCAGGGCATCACTCCTGGAGTCAGCATCCCGCGCATCTTTTTTGGCGACAGTCGGCGCGTCACGGCGACACCCTCCTTCGAAGCCGCCGAGAACGCGCACGAGGACTCCATCGCGGCATCTCTCGCGAGTGCGGATCTGGCAAAGCTCGCCGCAGCCTGGATTGTGGGCTCACGCGTCGACTGGTCTAAATTGCCGCGCGAGGGCCTCCCCCGAAAGGTTGCTCTGCCGCTCTATCCATTCGCCCGTGAACGGTACTGGCTCTCGCCCGCCTGGCTTGCCGCCCCCCAGGAGTCAGGTCTCGCAGCGCTTCCTTCCGTTCCGGCGATGGAAGAGTCCCGGCCACGTACACCTGGAGCGTCTGCCTCCTCGGCATGGTTACCAGCCATTCTGGATCACCTGCGACTTGTTGTCGGCGCAGAGATTAGGCTTGATCCCCATCAGATTGACCCGGAAGAGCGTCTTGAATCTCTCGGAATGGAGTCCATTGCCCTCCAGAACATTCATCACGTGCTCTCGGAAGACTTAGGCGAACTTCCGCCGACGCTCTTCTACGAGCGCGGAACGCTGCTGGAGGTAGCACGCTTCCTTCTGGACGAGCGGCAGGTGGAGGTGGAGTTGTGGTTCAACAAGTCGGCTCATGCGCCTGCGCCGCCAGGGCACACTGAATCGCCGACCACTGGTACCAACAGGTCGGTGCCCGTCGCGCCCGCGCCTGCTGCCGAGCCTGTCGCGATCGTCGGGCTGCATGGAGCCTTTCCGCAGGCGCCTAATCTTGAAGCCTACTGGGACCACCTTCGTGCCGGCAGAGATCTTGTGAGTCTAGTGCCGGAAGCACGCTGGAACGCCGAAGCTCTGTTTGATTCAGACCAGGACGCTGCGTCTCACGGCAAGATCTACTGCAAATGGGGAGGTTTCCTGGAGGGTGCAGACCAGTTCGACGCGCCCTTCTTCCGGATCTCCTCTGAGGAGGCCTGCAGTATGGACCCGCAGGAGCGAATCTTCCTGCAATCCGTTTGGGCGGCCCTGGAAGATGCTGGCTACACGCGGGAGCGTCTCCAGATGCTGTATCCTAGCGACCGCAGCGCCGCTGTGGGCGTCTTCGTCGGCGTCACCAACAGCACCTATCAGCTCCATGCGGCGGAGCAAAGAGGGAAGGGAAGCATGGCGGCCGCGAGTTCCTTGCCCTGGTCCATCGCCAACCGCGTCTCCTATTTCTTTGACTTCAGCGGCCCCAGCATCCCCGTAGACACCGCATGCTCCTCCTCCCTGGTGGCCGTGCATCTTGCGTGTGAAAGCCTGCGCAACCGCGATTGTGCTGTGTCGATTGCGGGCGGCGTCAATCTCTATCTGCATCCGGAAAAGTACCAGCAGCTATGCGCGCGCCAAATGCTTGCAAGTCATGGCCGCTGCCGGAGCTATGGCGCCGGTGATGATGGTTTTGTGCCTGGTGAGGCTGTAGGCACACTTGTCCTCAAACGGCTTGGCGATGCGATCCAGCAGGGAGATCGCATCCACGCCGTCATTACCGGGAGCGGCCACGATCACGCCGGACGGGCGCATGGATACACCGCTCCCAATCCCGTCGCGCAGTCGCGCTTAATCCAGCGTGTCCTCGAAAGCGCGCACGTTTCGCCGGCCTCGATCAGCTACGTAGAGGGGCATGGCACGGGAACCCAGATGGGCGACAGTCTTGAAGTAGCCGCCTTGACTGAGGCTTTTGTCACCGGCGGCAACCCACCACTCTCATGCTCTCTTGGTTCGGTTAAGACCAACATTGGGCACACCGAGGCAGCCGCCGGCATCGCCGGCATCGCGAAGGTTCTGCTGCAGATCAAGCACCGGGAGCTTGTCCCCACGCTTCATGCGGCAGAGATCAACCCCGGCATCGACTTCGCGAAGGCTCCGTTTAACCTTCAGCAGGAGCGTGCGCCTTGGCAGCCCGCGAACGGGCAGGTGCGTCGCGCATTGGTCAATGCCTTTGGCGCGGGCGGCGTCAACGCCTGTGTCCTGCTCGAAGAGTACCGCGATGCTGCCGCGACACCGATGCACTCTGCGCCGGAGGAGAAGATCAACGTTGCGGTGCTCTCTGCCCGAACCGAGCTGGCCCTTCGCGCCACAGCAGCTCAGCTGTTGCATCATCTTCGGCAGTATCCAACAATCAGTTGGGACAGCCTTTGCTTCACCCTGCAGACGGGACGCGAGTCGATGCAGGAGCGGCTCACCTTCACCGCCCCCAATGTGCTCGAGCTCACAGGCCAGCTTGCGGAGTGGCTCGCAGGACGCATTGTTCCCGGTGCTCTTCAAGGCAGCGTCCCCCGTCCCCGCACCAGGCTCCGCTTGACGGAAGATCGAGGAGAGCCCTCCGAACTTGCCGTGCGCTGGGTCTCAGGCGGCAGCGTCGATTGGCAGGCGCTCTACACCTCTCGTCCTGCGATCGTCTCGCTTCCAACCTACCCGTTTGACAAACAACGGTACTGGTTCACGTCCACCGCGATCCCTGCCGAGCCTGAGGTCATGCAGACTTCGCTCCACCCCCTCATTGCCTACAACTCATCCACCATGCGCGAGATCAGCTTTACCTCCGTGCTGTCGGACCGCAGCTATCTTGGCTCAGATCACCGCATCCATGCCGCCGAGGTTCTGCCGGGAGCAGCCTTGCTCGAGATGGCGTGCGTGGCAGGAACCCTCGCCGGAGAAGATCGTGTCTTCGCTCTTCGTGACATCGTCTGGATTCAGCCCTTGGTCTTCCAAGGATCCCCCGCATTAGCCCGCACGTCTCTACACCCGGCGGGCGAAGGCGTGGAGTACGTCATCTCCACCCTGGATGAACTTGGAGAGACGACCATCCACTCCGAAGGTCGCTTGTTCTTTCGCGAGAACGCACCTGCAGGCCAGGCCGCTCAATCGCAGATAACCCTCAACGAGCGTCTCTCTTCGTGCACGTCGTCACAGTCCGGCGAGCAGTTCTATCGTGAGTTCGCCGCTCGCGGGTTTACCTATGGACCAGCGTTTCAGGCTGTTCGCGAGATGCACTTCGGCCCGGGCTTTGCACTGGCCCGCCTGCAGCTCCCGAAGGAACACGAGCACGATTTCGATCAGTATCTTCTGCATCCGGCGTTGGTGGATGGCACCCTGCAGACTGCGGCCGGCCTGCTTGCCGCAGGACAACCCGCTACGCCGCATGTGCCGTTCGCCCTCGATGAAATCCGGTTGCATAAACCCTTGCCCAGGCGATGCTACAGCCTTGCCACCTTCGCCGACACAAGGGATCAGGGCCTCTCGACCCTGCATAAGTTCAACCTGCAACTGTTCAGCGACAGCGGCGAGTTGCTGCTTGACTTCAAGAATCTTTTTGTCCGTGCCCTCGATCCGGCCGAACAGGCACATGAACCCGATCAGCCAAACCTCGACAGCCGTTCACTGGTGAATGCCGCGCAAGGGAAGGGAAGTTAATGACCCAGGACCTCCAAATCCAGCCTATGCCCTCCGGCTCGGCCGGACAGCATTCTGCTCTCGCGGTCCCAGGCGTCATCGTGATCGATGTCCGTCGTGGGCCTTTGAAAAACTTTACCTATCTGGTGTCAGACCCCCGCACCAGCCTTGCCGTCCTTATTGATCCCGCTTGGGAGTTCGAGAAAATCCAGGGCGAGCTTGCGCGGACAGGCGTAACCCTCGCGGCCGTCCTCGTGACCCATGCCCACCCCGACCATACCGACCTGGCGTCCACCTTCGCCGAGCAATATAGTTGCCCGATTTTAGCCTCCGCCGCTGCCATTGCTCAGCTGCCCAGCCCATCAAACCATGCTCGTCCCGTGGATAACTCCCGCATATCGATCGGCCAGCTGCACGTAGACGCCATCCTCACACCCGGGCATACAGCCGGTTGTGTCTGCTTCCTGATCGGCGCAAACCTCTTCTCCGGCGACACACTGTTCGCCGAAGGCTGCGGCATGTGCTCCGGGGTCGCCGAGGCACACGCCATGTTCAGTAGCCTGGAGACGCTCAAGCGCCGGCTCACCCGCACGACACGTATCTTTCCCGGGCACTCCTATGGCGTCCCCCCCGGCCAACCTTTCTCAACCCTGCTCCATGAAAACATCTACCTGCAATTCAACAGCAGGGAGGCGTTCACCGCATTTCGCTTGCGCAGTGGCCAGAATCTGGCCCGCATGTTCCAGTTCAGCTAGAAAGTCGCTAACCCGTTGTAGCCAACCCCTGGGAGAAAACATGAGTGTTGTCGGAATCGAAGCCATGAATGCATTTTTGGGCAATGCTTTTCTCAACGTCGAGAAGCTTGCCAACCACCGAAAGCTGGATACAACCCGCTTCGCAAACCTACTTCTGAAGGAAAAGACCATCGCTCTTCCCTATGAGGATCCGGTCACCTTCGCCCTCAATGCAGCGCGACCGCTGGTTGAAGCCATGACCCCGGAACAAAGAGACCGCATCGAAATGGTCATCACCTGCACGGAGTCTGCCTTCGACTTCGGCAAATCCATGAGTACCTATCTCCACCGTCTCCTCGGCCTCAACCGAAACTGCAGGCTCTTCGAGATGAAAAACGCCTGCTACTCCGGGGTGGCCGGTTTGCAGACCGCGGTCAACTTCGTGCTCTCCCAGGCATCGCCTGGCGCCAAAGCCCTTGTGGTAGCCACTGATATCTCTCGCTTCACCATGCTGCAGGGCGGGGAAGCACTCACGCAGGACTGGTCCTTCTTTGAGCCCAGCGCCGGTGCGGGCGCCGTGGCCATGATCGTCAGCGACCAGCCCCATGTCTTTCAGGTGGATGTAGGTGCCAATGGCTACTACGGCTTCGAAGTCATGGATACGTGCCGTCCCGTCCCCGATACGGAGGCTGGCGACGCCGACCTCTCGCTGCTCTCCTATCTCGATTGTTGCGAAAATGCCTTCGTGGAATACAAAAAGCGGGTGGAGGACGTCAACTTCGCCGAGACCTTCGGCTATCTCGCCTTTCATACCCCGTTCGGGGGCATGGTCAAAGGCGCCCATCGCGACCTCATGCGGAAGATGGTTAAGGCCAATCCAAAGCAGATTGAAGCCGACTTTGAGCGCCGCATCGGCCCTGGTCTCCTCTACTGCCAGCGTGTGGGCAACATCATGGGCGCCACCATGCTCCTTGCGCTGCTGAGTACCATCGACAATGGAAGCTTTAGCGAACCTCAGCGCATCGGCTGCTTTTCCTACGGTTCCGGCTGCTGCTCCGAGTTCTTCAGCGGCGTCGTCAGCCAGGAAGGCCAGGATCGGGTCCGCTCAATGAAAATTGGGCAGCAACTCGATAGCCGCTACGAGCTGTCCATGACGGAGTACGACAATCTTCTCGTCAGCAACAACGCGGTTAAATTCGGCACACGCAACGTCATCCTGGATAAGGACCTCATTCCCCAGGCCCGCAGGGTGCATGGCGATAAAACCGTCTTTCTCACCGAAATCAAGGAGTTCAAGCGCCACTACGAGTGTGTTGCGTAAACTCGGCATACAGCGCTTTCTCGTATAAGGCAGCAAAGAAGCACGGTTCCGCCTGCCTGTACGCTGAAGACGGCAGATCGAAGAGGCAGGTGTCTCTGGATGTGGCAGCTTGACGGTACAGTCGCAGTCGTTACAGGAGCAGGTTCAGGCATTGGCCGTGCCGTCGCCCAGCAGATTGGCCGGCACGGCGCCCGGCTGGCTCTGGTCGACGTCAATCCTCATGGCTTGGAAGAAACGCGCGCCTTGATCTCCGGAGAGGCCCGCTGCTACCAGGTTAATGTGGCAGAAAGATCAGAGGTGGAAACCCTTGCCGGTGCCATCGAGCGCGACTTCGGGTCTGCGGCCATCCTCGTCAACAACGCGGGCGTCGCTATGATCGGCAACTTCGCAGACACCACGCTGGCGGAGATGGAATGGCTCTTCTCCATCAATTTCTGGGGTCTGGTGTACTGTTGCAAGTACCTCCTGCCTCTGCTCCAGGCAGCGCCCCGCGCGCACATCGTCAACATGTGCAGTCTTTCAGCGCTTTTGGGGCTCCCCGGGCAGACTCACTACGCGGCAAGCAAGTTTGCCGTCCGGGGATTCACCGAGGCGCTTCAGCAGGAGTTGCTCCCGACCAGGGTTCGGGTTACATCAGTCTATCCAGCCGGCGTCCGCACCCACCTCGTCTCACACGCCCGGGTTGCAGCCTCCACCGACCCCCACACCGCAACCGAGATCAAAAAGCTCTTCTCACACCTGAACGTCATCACTGCGGAATACGCGGCGCGGCGCATCGTTCACGGCATCCAGAAGGGAAAGTCACGCGTGATGATCGGTCGTCACGCGCACGGGCTGGACAAAGTTCAGCGTCTTTTCCCCGGCCACGCAGGCAAAATCATTACGACCATGCTCAATCGCGTAACCTGACGTCGCAACACACCCAAACCCTCTTCGGCTGACCTCAGATATCCGGGGCGCCTAGCGCGCGCAGGGCCAGATCGGTGTCGCAGTACTCGGTAATCTCAAGAAGCTTGCCCTTGTGCAGGCGGACGACGAAGCAGTAGCTGTTGTCGTACTTCGCTCCGGTCTTACTGATGTTGTCCCCGCGCGCCTCCACCACCACCACGTCGCCGTCTGCGAACAGATGCTCGGCGATCATGCGCGGCCGGTCGACAATCTTGGAACGCAACAGGCCGAACAACTCATGCAGCACAGCCTGTTTCCCTTCGAAAGTACGCGACCACCGGCTACTCCCGGAGATCCGCCAGCGGAAGTTCTCCGACATACACTCGACAAACAGATGTGGATTCCCATGCGCCAGGCCGGCAAAGATCTTGCGCACCAGCTCTTTGTTGTCAACCGCGATCATCGAGGAGGGAGCAAGACTCATAGGCGGATGTCCATGCAGTGCGCCGATCATAATGGTCACACCCCCCATAGAGTCAAGAAGCGCCCAATACAGATCCCCGGTAAGGGTACCGGGCAAATAAAGTCGAGGTGTGTCGGTCTTTTCTTCAACGCCCTCCGTATTTGCCCGCGGAGTGATAAACATGACCTGCACCGCGGTGAACAGAGTGACCATGCAGCCAGATGCCATCGCTCGTGGACTACGGGCTCGAGACCCCGACGTGCTTGAGTTGCTCATCGAGCAGTACCAGCACCGTCTCCTCCGCTACCTGGTCTGCCTGCTTGGTGAAAAGCACATGGCCGAAGACATGTTCCAGGAAACCTGGATGCGCCTTCTGGAGCGTGGTCATCAGTACGACGGAGAACGAGAGTTCGGCACATGGCTCTTCCGCGTGGCCCGCAATCTCGTCATGGATCAGCATCGCAAGCGGCGCTTTCTCAGCCTTGATGAACTGATGAATAGCCCGCAGGCAGCCGGCTATGAACCGGTTGATCCAAACCCTTCCGCCTCCGACTTCGTGCTGCAGCAGGAGCAGCTTGGCTTGTTGCATTGTGCCTTCGCGGAGATGCCAACTGACATTCGTGAGGTGGTGATGCTCCGCTTCCAAGAAGGACTTCTGCTTGAGGAGATCGCTCGGATCACCTCATCACCCCTAAGTACCGTAAAGTCTCGGCTCTATCGGGGCGTCGATCTTCTGATGATTCGACTAAAAGGCGCAAAAGCATGAAACAGACCACCCACGAACTCGCACGAAACCTCGTTGTCTTAGGCACGGACGCCGTTCCCATCGCCGAACAGCGCTGGTTGTATGCCCATCTGGCCGAGTGTCATGAATGCCAATGCTACGCAACGGCCGTCGGTCAGGCCGCGTCCGAACTGCGTCGGCGCTCCCAGCCGGTCGACTCCGCCCTTCTCGATCGCACTCGGCAAAGCGTGCGGCACGAAGCCAACGCGTGGCGGCGGCGGCGTGCCCGCCTCCGGTGGCTGCAGTGGTCGTCGCTCGGCATGCTCTTCTTCATCGCCCTGACGCTTCGGTTTTCCTGGATTGTGCTGGCTTACGTTGGTCTCCGCTTCGGTCTCCGGCCTGCCGCGATCCAGGGTTCGTTTACCTACTTCTGGCTCATCCCCAGCATCGCCGCCGGCGTCGCCATCGTCGTCGGCAGTGGTCAGATGACCGGCACACATCCCGTTCCTATGGAGGCAAGACAATGAACAACCTGGCAGCACCTGAAACCGGCTTTCGCTCTCATCTTCGCATCATCCCCGTCTGGGGCTGGGTCCTTGCAGGCATCGGCTTCGCCATAGCAGAGTACTTCTTCAACATCGTCGTTCCGCAGCAGGATGACAGCTTTACAAAGCCGCAATGCCTGCTTTTTGGCACCATGCTGGGCACCGTTCTCGCAGCCTTTTGGCTGCTGATTGGCTACATCAACCGCGATGCACGGCGCAATCGGATGAGTCCCGGGCTTTGGGTCACCGTCTCCATCCTTATCCCGAATGGACTCGGTATCCTGCTCTACTTCGTATTTCGCGAGCTACAGCGGCGCCCGTGTCCGAGGTGTGCAAGCGATTCTTTTGCGCAGAACCCCTCCGTCAGCCTCTGAGCGGAAGCCATACCATTCACTCCGTCTCAGGCAATGGGTCTGCTGAGTCCTTTCGATCCCCTTCCTCTACCGCAAGGGCGGGCGGCGTCACAAAGGCCTCGGTCATCTATCTCCTCATCCCGTCTTTACTGCCTCAGCGACCGCCTCTGCAAACATCGATAAGACAGGTCTTATTGCGATAATTTCCTGATACTCTCATGCGGTACAGATGCGCCAAATTTCCCTGAGAGGCGCGCGTAGAGGGTGGGGCTGCGCGCACTTTATCTTTATGCCCATGGTGAACGTGCTTTGCCTCCGCAGCCTGGTGCAGAGCTCTGCCCGGTCCGCGAGGCTTAACAACATGAAGAACCTGGTCATCTACTCGCTGTTCGCCTCTGCAAGCGCCTTGGCTCAGTCACCCCCTGTAACGTTGTCCGAACCGCCGCCGCCACCTGTTCCACCCGCCGCGGTCCTCACCCTTCAACCACGCGTCGGCATCGTAGGCGACGTGCAGCTCGCTCTTGCTGACGTCATTCAAGCCGTGCTCACGAATAATCGCGAAATCCTCGTAGCAACCCTGAGCCACCAGAAGGCCGACTTCAATGTCCGCGCCGCCAAGGGTCACTTTGACCCCGTCATCGGTGGAAGTGGCTACGCTCTCAGACAGGTAAGTCCGGAGGCTTCCTCCCTGGGCGGCGCGATCAACGGTGCCGTCACCCAAAAGGAGGTGTTCGCAGACCCGCAGATAAGCGGCAACTCCCCATGGCTCGGAACAACCTACAAGCTCGACTTCGCCTCCTCGCGGATCGACAACAACAACACCTTCAACACTCTCAATCCCACCTATCCCACCGCGGCGACCCTCAATCTTACCCAGCCCCTTTGGGGAGGCCTCCTCTTCGACCTCAATCGGGAGCGGCTCTCTGTAGCAAGAAAAGATCTGACCCAAACTGAAGAACAATTCAGGCAGCGCGTCACGGACGTGACCACCCAAGCCGTCCGAGCCTACTGGGAGCTCGACTACGCCCTGCGAAACCTGGACGTTCAGCTTGCTGCCGTCCGGCTCGCCGAGCAGCAGGATGCAAGTAATCGACATCAAGTGGAGCAGGGAATGCAGGCTCCCATCGATCTCATCCAGACCCAGACGCAGATCTCCATCTACCACCAGAACGTCTTCAATGCGCAACAACAGCTCACCGAAGCCGAGAACGCGGTCAAGCGGTTGATGCTGCCCGATCGCAACGATCCTCGTTGGAACCTTGCCATCCAGACCGTGCCGATGCCGCCTGAGTCCGCCGCGGTGCCCACCCTCGAGGAGGCACTCCGCGACGCCATCGCGGACCGCCCCGAGATCAAAGCCGATCAGCTTGGCGTCCAGATCAGCGAACTCGCAGCACGGCTCGCGCGAGAGCAGGCCAGGCCGCAAGTCAACCTCACCGCAAGGCTCAGCGCGCAGGGACTTGCCGGCAGAACCGTCGCTCAATCAACCGACATCTTCGGAACCCTCTTCACGCCTCTGTTCACGCGTGTCAACGATCTCTCCGCCCTCGCCGGGCTTCCGCCCTTGGACACCTCCGGCCTCGCAAGCACCAACAGTGTTCCTGACTTCTTCGTCGGAGGCTACGGCCAGTCGCTCGCAACCCTCAAGGATCTTCGCTTTCCGACGGTCCAGATCGGCATTCAGGTCTCGCTGCCTGTCGGCAATCGAACCGCACGGGCCGAAGCCCAGATCGCGGACGCAAGCAGGAAGCAGACCATCGCCCAACAGCAGCAACTTGAAATCAGCGTCGTCAGCGAGGTTCGCAACAGTCTCCAGCGGGTCCTAGACGCAAGCGCCCTTCTCGATGCCGCGCACCGCGCCGCACAGCTCGCTGTCCAGCAATACGAAGGGGAACAAAGACAGTTCCAGGCTGGAGTCTCAAGTGTTTACCTTGTCTTGCAACGTCAGATCGAGCTGACCAACGCCCGCCTACGCGAAATCCGCGCAACCGCGGAGAGGGGCGAAGCACAGGCCGACCTGGACCGCGCCACGGCCAACACCCTCCGCCGCCAGAACATCGACATAGTCAAAGAGATCAAGAAATAATCCTCCCGTACGCCTCTACGTCCGATAACGAATGTTCTGTATAGCCGAACACAGCTTTCCGTACGGGCCCATCGACCCGCGCCACCGGAGCCTGAACGAGAGCCGTACAGATCGCTGCGGACACGCCTGGCGTCGACTCACGTGCTTGTACAGGCGGCCGCCCAAAGAATAAAGCTGCAAGAACATCGCTTGGTGCGCGACTTTTTGTTCGCCTTTGGGTTATCGCTACTCCATCGTTATTCTAGTCAACGTGACGTAAACATCCTCCGCTGTTTGCCCGTCAGCATCGTATCCGTTCCGCACCGCATTTGTACCCGCGGAGCCTCCCCGTTCCGCGACAAGGATCCTACCCACTTGGCCGATATCGAAGCTCGACTCATCGTTCCAGGCCTCGTCGGCTCCCCCGCGATATCCGCTCAGCCGCCCACCGTGCCCCATCTTGCCGTCGTGCTTCCCACCTTCAACGAGCGGGAAAACATATCGCTTGTGCTGGCTCGGCTCACCGCCGCCCTCCAGGGTATTCCCTGGGAGGCCATCTTCGTCGATGACGATTCACCCGATGGCACAGCCGATGTCATCGCCACCCATGCCCGATGCGCCTCCAACATCCGGCTGCTCCATCGCGTCGGCCGCCGTGGTCTCGCCTCAGCCTGTATCGAAGGCATGCTGGCGACCCAGGCGCCCTGCATCGCCGTCATGGATGCTGACCTGCAGCACGATGAGACCATCCTGCCCACCATGCTCCGTCAGCTCCAGCACCAGTCGCTCGATGTCGTGGTCGGCACCCGTCTCGGAGAAGGGGGCAGCATGGGAGCCTTCGCCACCCGCCGCGTTCTCCTCAGCCGCCTCGGCAAAGCCGTCAGCAGCTCAGTCTGCCGGTGCGACGTCACCGATCCGATGAGCGGCTTCTTCATGCTCCGCCGCAGCTTTCTACTCGATGTCGTCCATGACCTTCAGGGCGGCGGCTTCAAAATCCTGGTGGACCTGCTCGCCTCCGCTCACCGGCAGGTGCATCTCGGCGAGGTCGGTTACACCTTCCGCGCCCGCATCAACGGCGAAAGCAAGCTCGATGTGGTAATCGGCATCGAATATCTCTTTCTCATCGTCAACAAGCTTCTCGGCGGCATCATTCCCGTGGCCCTCACGCTCTATCTCCTCGTCGGAGGCGTCGGCCTCATCACCCATCTCACCTCCCTGCTGCTGCTTATGGGCGTCTACCATGTCCCCTTCGTGGCGGCGCAGTTGATCGCCACCTTCATCGCCATGATGGAAAACTTCTTACTCAATAACTTCATCACCTTCCGCGATCGCCGTCTGCGCGGAGCCCGCATCGTTCCCGGCATCATCCGGTTCATCCTTGCCTGTTCCTTCGGGGCCTGGGCAAACATCATCTTTGCCCGCGCCCTCTGGCAGGCTGACGCGCGGTGGTATCTCGCCGGCCTTGCAGGCATCGTCCTCGGCTCCGTCTGGAATCTCTCCATCAGCAGCTTCTTCACCTGGCCCATACCCCGACGCCTTGCATCCACCGGCAAGATCGAAGATTCTTATGGAGATGTCGTTGAGGTCTTTCGTTGAACGTAGAGCAAATGGCCCGTCGGCCCGGCTTTCCAGCTTTTCTGCGCCGCAATCCCTTCTTGCTGGTCTTCTGGATACTCGTTGTGGCGGCAATGCCCGTCTGGGTCGCCTTTGATCCCCCCGGATGGGATGTCGCGATCTACCACAACGCGATCCACGCCCTGGCCGCCGGTCACGATCCGTATGCGGATGCCATTGCCGTTCAACAACTGTTTCACCAGCAGGTGGCGCTCCACGGCAAAACCGATCCGCCCTACAGCTATGTCTACTCCCCGCTGACGCTTCCTTTGTTGCGGCTCGTCGGCAGGCTGCCTGCCCTGCTGAGTGGAACCCTCTACTGGTGCATCTATGCCCTCGCCGTCCTCGCGCAGATCTGGGTCGGCGTCTGGGCCGCGGACCACGCAGAGCGGCGCGCCATTCTCTACCTGGCGCCCGTTGCTGCCTTCTTCCCAGGGCTCCTCGCCAACGGCATCGTGCTCAGCGGCAACATCGCCTATCTCCTTTACGCCGCGATCCTGCTCTCTGCCGTAGTCGGCTGGCGTGGTGGCTCATGGCGCTGGTTCTACCTCGTGACGCTTGCCGCCTCCTGCGTCAAGGCTCCCATGCTGAGTCTCGTCGTCATCCCCGTCTTCTCCGCGCGCCGCCAGTGGCTCCCCGCCGGCCTCACCGTCGCTGCGGGCGCAGCCTGTTTTGCCCTGCAACCCGTCCTGTGGCCTTCCCTCTTCAAGCACTACCTCCAGGCCGTCGAGCTGCAATTCAGCTACAACCGCGACTTCGGCTGCAGTCCTGCCGGACTCTTCAGCGGCTTCCTCTTCGATCGCGGCATCCCCTACGCGCCCTCCACCTACATCGTCTACATCTGCTACGCTGTGCCTCTGCTTGCCCTTCTCTTTTATCTCTCGCGTAGATTTCTGCAACACGCCTTATCCCTCACGCAATGGGTGCCTGTATTGCTTGTTGGCGCCATCCTCCTGAACCCTCGCCTCATCGAGTACGACGTCGCGCCGCTCACCCTTCCCCTCGCCCTGATCGCTCACCGGTTCCTCCGCTCAATCACCACCCGCCGCACCGCGATCCTCCTTGCCGCCGGCTTCTTTTTGGTAACCAACGTCTTCGCGCTTTATAGCTGGGAGCTTCGTAAACTGATCGACGGACCTCTACTGGTGCTTCTGTTCTTGGGCGGCAGCTGGAATCTGGTGCAGGTGTCCGCTCGCGCCGTCCACCCGGGCGAAGATCTGCTCCGAACCCGGCCTTTGCCGTTGTCAAGGGCTTAATCGCGCAACTTACGTCGAATCATCGGTTTAGGCGTGGCGTAGAAGATAAGCGAAGCGTCTACAATAGATACAGAGAGCAATGTACAGACCTGTACGATCGGACGTTGTTCGCAGGACTCGTATCTTGTTTGTTTTGACGACTTTGCACCTAACTCGCGTCGTTTCAATACTTTATATTAGCTAATGATTGCTAGGTTACTCATTCCAAAAGGTTTAGACCCGGAGGTGGGGGGGGGAGGGGGTCGTAAACGAGTCTGAAGAGTCCGGCGGAGGTTCCAGTGCCCTTACATGAGAGGTGGCGCTTGGATCCCCAGGTACCCGAGCGCCCGGATCATCTCACGATGAGCCGCGGCAGCGGTGCCCAGCAACAAGGCTCGCCGCGCCAAGTCGGTTTCATGCAGCACATGGTGGCGGTGATAGAAGTTGTTGAACTGTTGAGCCAGAGTAAAGGCGTACTTCGCCAGGTAAGCGGGCTCCGCACTCGCAATGCTTTGATCGAGCACCGTGGTAAAGCGAGAGATAGCAAGCCAGGTCTCCCACAGGCTGGTCCCTTCCTCGCTCGCGAGGATCCGGTCGAGCCCGTCCTGTAACGCCAGCGCGCGCAGGGCATCCTCGGGCTGTACCCCGCTCTTGCGAAGGATATTCGCGGCACGGACAATTGCATACTGGATGTAGGGACCCGTCTCACCTTCAAAGCTCAAAGCCTCTTCAAAATCAAAGGCGATGATTGTGTTACGAGTAAACCGGAGCATGAAAAAACGAAGCGCTCCAACTGCTATCTGCGTCGCGATCGTAAGTCGCTCGGAAGCATCCAGTTCAGGATGGCGCGCGTCAACCTGCACCTGAGCCGCTTCGATCAGCTTGTCGATCAGATCGTCGGCCTTCACCCCCAGACCCTTGCGGCCGGATACCTCCACGAACGGCTTCGCTTGGTCCTCCTCGGGTATTGTGTACCCCAGCGAGACGGCGGTGCGCGTGGTCATCGCGACCATCGCGTACGAAAAGTGGGTGTACCGTGAGGCTGCATCGCTGAACCCCATAGCCCGAAGCGCCTCCTGCACGACCGCCTGGGGATCGTTCTGCCGGGCGTCGATCACGTTGTAGATCGTATCGGCCCGGCCAAAGGTGGGGGCCCCCGGTGCGCTCAACCCTGAAGTGGAAACCCAGCAAGGATGATCGGGATATGCAAAAAATTGCTGGTAGCCAAAATCCTTCCCCTGCAAAAGGCCAAACTTCCAAAGATGGTATGCAATGTCCTTGCCAACGTAGGTCACCGTGCCGTTTGATCGAACGATAACCTTGGCATCTTCGTCCGTCTCGTCGCTTCCCTGCTCTTCTGCCGGCGTTCCAGAACGACGCATCACCAGACATCCTTTGTTTTTGCCGGAAGTCTCTTCGTAGAGAACTCCACGCTCCATCATCAGCGCGCGCGCTGAATCCCAGAAGTGAAGCGAGAGTATCTCAGACTCGCGAGGCAGGAAGTCATACTCGATGCCTAGGCGGAACATCGTCTCGAGGTGCCTGCGAAGCACCTCGGTAGACACGAGGTCCGCAATTTGTGCGATGTCATTGCCTCCCTCCTCGAGAGCGTGGAGCGTTTCCGATCGTAGCTGCTTGCGAGCCGCCAAGGTCAGCGCGTCGATACCAGCCTCAACGTACCACTGTGAGACGCGGGAGTAGAGATCCCAACAGTAGAAGTCGATCCGTCGATTAGTCTCCAGGCACTCGGTGAGCAACTCGCGGACCTGGCTGAGATTCTTGCCTTCGAGATGGACCAGCCCTACAACGACATCCGCTACTTGAACTCCCGTATTGTCAACGTAGTTTTGCACTCCGACCTGAAAGCCGGACTTGAAGCTATCTGGACGAAGAAGCCGCTGAAACGTGTCTCCCAGAATGGCGTTACGCAGGTGGCCGATGTGAGCGGCCTTATTGGGATTGATGCTCGTGTGTTCAACGAGTCGAAAGCCGGGCCCGCCCAGGTCGGCATGTTCATCGGCCGCGACGCCACGGATGAGAGCAGCTCTGTCAAGCCGTATGTTGAGGTAGCCGGCGCCAGCGACCTCAACCTCAAGGACACCAGGGAGGAAGGTCAGACCTGCGTTGAGTGCCGCCGCCAATTCGGTAGCTATAGCGCGAGGCGCCTTACGGAGGCGCTTAGAAAGCTCGAAGGCGACTGGCGTTGCAAGCTCACCAAAGGCGATATTGGGCGGCTGCTCCACGGCAAGCTGGGCAAGGACAATGTCGTAGCGGGTCCTCAGAACGTCATCAATGCGGGTCTTAAGCAGTTGCTGGATTGTGCGGTACATGTAGCTTTAGTCTACCGTCGAATCGCACCAGAGCTCTTTGGCGCCCGAGGATCATCTATGGCAGATGAACAGGGAGAGTCTCGATCTCCTTGAGGAGTGATTGACGAGCAGCGCGGCGAATGCGATGCGCAAGAAACATGGCTCCTCCAACGCCCGTGATCACGACAAGCATCCACATGTGAAGGCCCAAGGCATAAATGGTAGCCTGCGCTGGATCCGCTCCGTGGCGGACGAGAGCGGTCTTGGTAGCTAGCTCGAAGGGTCCGATTCCGCCCGGCGAACTTGGTATAAGGAAGGACAAATTGGCATAAGCGACAGCCTGCCATGGACCGCCTGGAGCTGACTGAAGACCGAGGATGCGGGCGAAGGAGACGAACTGAAGGCCTTCACAACACCAAATGGCAACCGATTCGACAAGGAGGGTGAGCGATCCGGCGATTCCGATCCCGCGGATGCATTCGAGAGCTAGAGTGATCCAATGTTCCAGCTTGAGGACTGCAGGCTTTCTTGGTAGACGAGCGAAGAGACGACCAAGAGGAGCTTCGAGAAGGCGCGCGCCAAGAAGCAGAACTGCAAGACCAACCACAGAGATGGTCAGGAGGATGTGCGAAAGGAGGCGCTCGTGATGCGATGCGCTTGGGCCCAGAAAGGCGGTGAAGAAGGAGACGAGAACGAAGATGTCCAGCAGCTTCTCAAGAAGCAGCGTGGAGAGAATAACGGAAGGTGTGGTGTTGAGGTCAGGCGCGTAGGTGAACATGCGCATGATGTCGCCAATGCGAAAAGGAAGGATATTGTTGGCGGCAAGCGAAGTCATGAGGATCCGCGAGCAGGTAAGCAGGCTTGCTCCCGTCGAGCGGAGCATGCGGTGCCAACGAACGCCGCGAAGGGTGTAGCTGACGATCCCGAAGCCAATGAGTCCGAGAATCCAGCCGGGGCTGACAAGCCGGATCGCGTGAATCTGTGGCCAAGATATGCCCTTTTTGCCCTCATCGCGCGGCCAAAAGGTGTACCAGAGAAAAAAGCCGCTGATGGCAAATCCCGGAATTGTTTTTAGAAGTTTGCGCGTGTTCGTGCTGATCATGCGTCGACCGCCGGCCGGGTTAGGAGCGGCGAACGAAGGACGTTGGTTTTAGCGGGCGGCATCGTTACGGTCTATTGTAACGTTCCCGGTGATCGCTGGCGTCCGACTGCGCTGGAACCCGGCACACCCTGACTGCCTGATTGGTGTACGGACAACTGAAGCTGGTGACTGCTTCACGGCTCAGGACCACCCAGGATACAGCCGTGCCCTGGACCGCCGCGAGCCTCTCAGCGTCAGTTTCCTCACTCAGGCGAGCTTGAACTTGCTGGCCTGCTATCCAGAGGCCAGTCAGCTCCGGCCGGATCGAGGCCTGGCCGCCATCCTTCGAGTAGTCCGGCAGCGCGCTGCGCTCGGCGAGGGCACGGAAGATCTGGACATCCTCGCCGGAGCGATGGACGTAATCTGCATCGAGGGCAAACAGAGCGTCTTCGGGCGTCTGCTGCCTGATCCAGACAAACGCCTGTTCCCACTGGTTGCGCGGCGGCTGACCGGGCAGCTCAAGGTGGTCTGAGGCTGGATAGGTCTGTCGTTGCACCACGAACATTCCTCCGGCAAGCGCCGCGGCCGCCAAGGTCCAGCGCAGGACGGAGCGGCGAAGAACGGCAACTCCAAGTCTCGCACCAAGCACCAGAAGCAAGACCAGATACACGACCTGGAAGCATCGCAGCGGCTGCACGCGCGCAACGGCGTGAACGCGGGCAGCTTCGCGGGCAAACAGAGCGGCAAGGAGAACAGCACCACCACCCAAAGCAACCGACATGCGGGCGAGGTCTCGCTCAGTTCCCTTCCCGCGATATGCGATCCAGGCCAGGATCGCTCCTGGAGCGGCGAGACCAAGCCACTCGTACCAATGCCACTCGGCTAGGAACCAGTAGTATCGCGTGGCGACGATGCGTTCATAGTCACGCGACTCGGCGGGAGCCACGCTCTGGGCGATGCACGCGGCGAGGACTGCCAGCAGGAAGATGGCGATGATGCCTGCGGAGCGCACAGAGCGCCGACGATCCAAAAAGCAGAGTAAAACCAGAGCCGATGCAGCGCCAAGACCGCCCATGAGCGGGTGTATTACAAGTGCGAGTAAAAAAATGAGGGCCGCCCTGATCTGCCGGTTCGACACGAGGCAGGCGAGAGCAAGGACAACCAGTGCGGTTACGACGCTGCGTGCGGTGACGTAGGGATCCATCAGCATCAGCGACGTTCCGGCGACGGGCATACCCATGGCCAGTGCGACCAGGCCGACGGCGCCTGCCTGCGCTTGCGGCTCGGCGTAGCAGCGCCGGGCGAGCAGCGCTATACCGAGCAGCACACCGGCGATGGACAGCAACTGTAGCAACAACAGCACGACATCGAGGTGCAGATGCGTGATGCGTGTGAGCGAGGCCACAAGGAAACCGAAGGTTGCGATTCCGAGATGCCCGGTGACAAACTGCGTCGCTTGCGGGTACAGGCCGGGGTCGAGGCTATGCTTCAACTCGGCCAGGTAGAGGCCGCCATCCTCAGCGTAAGGATGGTAGCCGAGCACCGCGAACGATGAGAGCACAAGCGCGAAGCCCGCGGCCCAGCGCCGACCCTGACCCATGCTCTTCAAACCAGTCGTTTTCCCTTCAGCACGCGGTGTCCGCGGCCCTTCGAGACCCGGTCAGCTTCCGGCCGGTGCGGCAGGCTTGAGGACGACGGGTTCACGATCCTCGGTTTCGAAGGTGTTGTAGAAGGTGCGCAGCTCTGGGTACTCGGCGACAGGGTAGCTGATCTCTCCCATGAGGAAGTCACGACGGATGGTGTAGCTGGTTGCGGTTTTCTCTGCCTTAAGGCTGTAGAGAGCTTGTTTTTTGTAGACGGTCTGGCCGGTCTTCGGCAGGGATTCGACGGTGAGATCGGCTGGGAAGTTGATGCGGATGACGTCCTGGGTCATGTGGGGGTAGTCAAAGAAGACGCCGAGGGTTCGAGTCTTGCTGGTAAAGGTGGTGGGGGCCTGGGCCTCGAAGAGGTCGGCCGGGATGAGGAGGCGGCGGCCAGCGCTGGCGGCCAAGGCGCCTTTGACGGAGAACTTGACGGTAAGGGGCTGGTCGAAGTCCTCCAGGTGCTCGACGGAGTCCAGCTTGATCTCCATACCTTTGCCGAGGAGGCGCTCGCAGGAGGTGACCAGTTCCCGGTCGAGGCTGGTGCGATCCCCTTCGATAGCACGCTGGCGGAGGTGGACGGCGGTCACCCCGGTGTGCGTGATGCGGACCGTTCCGGTGGATTCGCCGTTGGGGGCAAGGGTGAGGATGGCGATGCGTTCGACCTTGGCGTTCCGATAGGACTCGCCCGGGACACTGAAGAAGGCGGCACCCTTCTCGACCTGGCGCACGCCTTCGGTCAGGGTGTGCGGCCAGGCGACCTGACCGTAGGGCATGTAGCGCTCGCCGGGATCAAGGATGATGTCCTTCCCGTCGAGGTTAACGATGGCCAGGTAGCCATCGAACTGACTGAAGGTGAGGTAGCCCTTGAGGAAGAAGTGGCGATCGCGGTCGCAGACGCCGCCGAGATAGGCTTTGAAGCCGGCGGCGCGAGCCAGGGCGACGAAGAGCTCGGTGAGCTGAACGCCGGAGCCGCGTTTGCGGGTGAGGATGTCATCGGTGGTGCGTATCTCCCGTGCGCCGCCAGCGCGTTCTTCGGCGGTGGTGCGGCTGCGGGTGTAGTCGGTGTTCTCAAGCTTCATGACGGCGGCATAGAGCTTTTTGAGCCGTTCCTGGGGCGGGTCGGCGGCGGGTGCGATCTGCTCCGCGGCGGCGCGGACGGCGGGGCCGGGTCCGATGAAGCGGTCGAGCTGCTTGCTCCAATGCTTACCTTCGTCGCTCCAGTACTGCTCCTGCGTGCGGTATGGGGTGTAGTAGAAGAGCACACGGTAGCTGAGAGAGGCGACGGGAGGAAGATACTCTTCATCCGGGATGGGCGGGACATCGGCGATGTCAAGCGTCATGAGGTTCTGCGACGGATTGTTGCCGATGGCAGGCGTGGTGGTGAGCTTGACGGCGGCACCCGCTGGAAGGATGGGGAACCAGGCGACCGTGTTGGAGATGGTTCCGCGATCGTCGTTGGTGATGACGTCGCGACCGGTGGGTTTCCACTGGTAGTGGGCCTTGCGGGTGAAGAGGTTGGACTGGATGTACCAGTCTGGCGCGATGACCGTTGTGTCGTCATAGCGGACCGCGTAGCGATACTCGAGGATGCTGCCGACCTGAACATCGGGCAGAGAAAAGACCTTGGCCATGACCCTGGTATCGCCGGACTTCTGGATGAGCTTTTCAAACGGCTTGCCGGTGAAGGGGATGATGGTTCCGTCGGGATGGATGGTGCGGCCGGCGATCTGGGCGATCTGGATCCCGGCGTGACCACCAGCCTCGTAGGGGAGTTCAACGGTGCCGTACTCCTTGCCGCGTTCGGTGAGGACCTTGATGCGGAAGGCAAAGGAGTGGAAGTGATTGAGATCGTCGGTGATTTCTTCGCGGTAGAGGTAGACGGCGGGGGCTCCAAGAACCTCGGGCTGGGAGGTCATCTGGAGTTCTTCGGGGG
>CAXUNW010000025.1:11067-22242 GCA_964252505.1 uncultured Acidobacteriaceae bacterium | reverse complement strand
TCGCCGTCGCGCGAGAGGTTGGGGGAGATGGTCTCGACCTGGCGGTTGGCGCGGTTGAGCAGGACGAGGCCGCGGCCGGGGCCGCCGGCGAAGACCATGTTGGGGTCGGCGGGCGAGGGGACGATGTAGCCGAACTCGTAGGCGGCGACGGGGTCCCAATCGAGGAAGGTGATGGCGCCGTAGTCGCCGCGGGAGAGGACGGCGACGGAGCCGGAGTCCTGCTGGGTGCCGTAGACCCAGTAGGGAAAACGGTTGTCGGTGGACATGTGGTAGATCTGGCCGGTGGGCTGGTTGTACCAGGTGGTCCAGCTTTTGCCGGTGTCCATGGAGATGGTGGCGCCCTGGTCGGAGGCCATGATGAGGCGGGAGGAGTCTTTGGGGTCGATCCAGAGGGCGTGGTTGTCGTCTCCGCCGGGGGCGCCCTTGTAGGAGATGAAGGTGTGGCCCCCGTCGGTGGAGCGGTAGAGAGAGGTCTGGGCGACGTAGACGACATCGGGGTTATTGGGGTCGACGAAGACGCGGCTGAAGTAGCCGCTGCCGGTGACGCGGGGGTCGGGGGTGGACTTGGCCCAGGTGGCTCCGGCGTCGTCGGAGAGGTAGAGGCCGGCGTCTCCGCCCTGGGCGGCGATAACGGCGTAGACGCGCTTGCCGGACATGGAGGTGGCGAGGCCGATGCGGCTCATCTCGTGCGTGGGGAGGCCATTGCCGGTGAGCGGGGTCCAGGTTTCGCCGGCGTCGGTGGTTTTGTAGATGGCTCCGCCCTTGGTGCCGTTGATGGCGTCCTGGGTGTTGCCGGGGGAGACGTAGTGGTGCCAGAGGGCGGCGTAGCCGATGCGGGTGTCGGTGGCGTCGAAGGTGAGGTCGATGGCTCCGGTTTCGTCGTCGGGGCCGGCGAGGGTCTTGCGCCAGGTTTTGCCGCCGTCGGTGGTTTTGAAGACGCCGCGCTCGGTGGATTTGGCGTAGGTTCGGCCGAGGGCGGCGGCGAAGACGATGTCGGGGTTTTTGGGGTCGATCCACATCGTGCCGATGTGCTCGGTTTCGTCGAGGCCGGTATGGGTCCAGGTGTGGCCGGCGTCGGAGGATTTGTAGACGCCGTTGCCCATGTTGACGGCGGCCCCGACGAGGGAGACGTCACCGGTACCGACGTAGAGGGTGTCGGGGTTGGAGGGCGAGACGATGATGGAGCCGATGCTGGCGACGTGGATAGCATCGAAGATGGGGTTCCAGACGGTTCCGCCATCGACGGTCTTCCAGACGCCGCCGCCGGGCGAGCCCATATAGAAGGTGGCGGGGTTGCCGGGGATGCCGGCGACGGCGGAGACGCGGCCCGCGCGGAAGGGGCCGATCTGCCGCCAGCGGAGGCCGGCGTAGAGGCTGGGTGCCGGTTGCTGGGCTAGGGCGGCGAGAGGGAAAAGCGCAAGCGTAAGGAGAAGGGCGCGGCGGCAGGGCATGGAGGCTCCTGGGGAGGTGGGTTGGTGCAGGGCTGCAAAAGAAAGGATGGCAAGGCAAAGACGATGCGGGGTCTTTGCGGGGGCGACCGGCAGAGTGGATCAGGCTGACGACAAGGGTTTCGGTACTGCGAGTGTGCAACAGGGAGAGACAAACAGCAAGTGCAAGTGCAATGGCGTGGGCAAAATGCAACGGCAGTTTGCCTTGGGGTGACAGACGAGAAGGCCCGGGAAGTGGACGAGGGGAGGTAAATGACGCGGCTGCGGGAAGACGATGTTGGATTTCTATGCGTGAAAGAGGAATCCCCCTCGCTGGACGAGGGGGATCCCGCAGATCGTGGACCGTTAGAGGCGCTTAGAAGTGGAAGCCGACCTCCGCGGTGAGGGCGCGGGGGGTGACGTAGTGGGTTCCGCTGAAGGTGGAGAGGAAGTTGTAGAGAGCGTATTTGTTGGTGACGTTGACGGCGGTGAGGCGGGCGCTGATGCGGTGCTTGTCGCCGTGGAAGAGGTTGTCGTCGCCGAGGGAGAGGTCGAAGAGGTTGCGCTGCGCGATGCGTGGGGGATTGCGGTCGTCATCTTCGGTGTTGGGGGCGGGGATGGAGACCAGGTTGGAGGTGAGCTGGTTGGCTTGGCAGAGGTTGGGGAGGCCAGCGAACGGGGTGGCCCGGACGCCGTTGCAGGTGAGACCGGCCTGGAACTGCTGGTCCGGAGTGAGCCCGCTGAGATCGATGTAGTTGATGCCGTTCAGGACCACGCCGCCGCAGGGGCTGTTGGCACCGGTGGGGTTGAAGCATGGGACGGAGCCGGCGGTGAGACCTGAGTCAAAGCGCCAGTTAAAGCCGAGGAAGGGAAGGTTCTTCTTCGGCTGGTACTGCAGGTGGGTGGTCTGGTTGAAGCGTTCGTCGTGATCAATGCGGAAGGGATAGCCGCTCTGGCCGACGGTGGCTCCGGCTCCGGCGCTCTGCGGCGGGAAGAAGCGAGCCGCGACCGAGGACATGACGACGAAGGCGGTGAGGTTGTGGAAGTTGGGGACGTCGGCGCGGAGGGCGAAGCCGGGTATTTTGGAGTTGTGCCAGTCGATGGGGAAGGTGATGGGGGTGTTGCCGACGACGGAGAAGTCGAAGGCGTTGTGGGTGTACTTCCAGATATAGTCTCCGCTGAAGACGAGGTTTTTGCCGAAGGCCTGCTGGAGGCCGGCGTGGAACTCGTTGCGGAAGCCGGGGGCGAGGGTGGTGGCGACGCCGGGGGTGCATTGCAGCAGAGGCGCAAGGACGGGGCTGCCGCACCCCTGGCTGGAGATGACGAGGTTTTCGTTGAAAGGGGTTTCGAGGGTACGGGCGTAGGAGGCCCGCAGGACGGTGCCGGTTCGCTTGATGCTGTAGGCGGCGCCGAGGCGCGGCTCTGCCTGGCGGGTGGTGGTGAGGCCGTTGTAGAGGTCTCCGCGGATGCCGACGTTAAAGTTCCAGTTGCCGGCCTTGATCTGGTCCTGGATGTAGAGGGAGAGCTCTTTGATGTCGGCGTGGCCGAAGTAGCGGAAGAGGCCGCCGCCGCGGGTAAGGTCGAAGGGGGCCAGGTCTGGGTTGAAGGCGGGGTTTGGGGCAAGGGCGGCGGCCGCGCATTGCGAGGGATCGCCAAAGCCGGGCAGACTGTTGCCGTTGGCATCGACGCAGGGGGCGTTGAACGTGGAGTCGACGAGGCCGAGGTTGTCGTGCTCGCGCAGGAAGGTATGCGAGTAGACGCCGCCTAGCTTGATGTTATTAACGCCGTGCGAGTAGGAGAGGTCGGAGTGGATGCCGGCGTTGGTGAGCAGACGCTGCTGGGCGATGGATTCGGTGCCGAGGGGGCTGAGGTCGGCGAGGGGATTGCGGCTGGCGTAGTAGTCGTACTGGTCGTGGCGGACGTAGGGGGCGAAGTTGAAGACGGTGTTCGCGCCGAAGATGCTGGTAAAGGTGGGCGCGATATTGAAGGTGCCGATCTTGGAGTGCTGGTCGGTGTTGCCGACGGGAGCGAAGACGGGGTTTGGGGTGGCGCCGGCGGCGACGACGTTCTGGATGCCGAGGTTGTCGTAGGCGTTGGGGGTCTGGAACCAGGAGCGGGAGTAGGTGAGGTTGAGGTGGGCGGAGTTCTGGGCGGAGAACTGGCGGTCGATGCGGTCGAAGACGTTCTGCTCGTTGCCCTTGGCGTGGAAGACGGAAAACTCGCCTGGATCGAGAAAGCGGCCAGTGTTGAGGCCGTCGATCTCGATGAAGTTTCCGCCACGGGCGTTGCCGTAGGCTAGGTCGAACGAGCCCGTTGTTGTCCCGAAGGTGCCGTAGGAGGTGGTGAAGCTGCCGGTGGGCTTGGTGACGCCCTCGCCGGAGCGGGTGGTGACGTTGATGATGAGGCTGGTCTTGTCGCCGTACTCGGCTGGGGGCGCGCCGGAGATGACCTCGATGGACTGGATGGAGTTGGAGGGAATCTGGTTGGAGAAGACCTTACTTTGCTGGTCGGAGACGGGCTGGCCGTCGAGCGAGAAGGAGTTGGAGGCGTGATCGCCGAGACCGTGGAAGAGGCCGTTTGAATCCGCAGTGACGCCGGGCGAGGAAAGAGTAACCAGAGAGCTGAGGCCGGAGGAGGCGCTTTCGAGGGGAAGTTTTTCAAACGCTCCGCGATCGATGTCGGTGTGGAAGGTGGAGCTGGCTTCGACGAGGTCGGCGGCCTCAACGGTGATGCTGGTGGAGGAGGCTCCGAGGGTGAGGGTCTCGTTGAGGGTGATGGGGACGGTGGAGCGGATGGCGACATCGGCGGCGAGCGAGGCGAAGCCTGCGCCGGTGACGGTGAGGTGGTAGGGGTTGAGCGGGATGTTGTTGAAGTGGTAGCGACCGGCGCTGTCGGTGACGCTGCTGCGGTTATAGCCGCTGATCGGGTTGACGAGGGTGACGGTTGCGTTGGGGATGATGGCGCCGCTGGGATCAGTGACGAGACCGGTCAGCGTACCGGCGCTGCCGGCTGACTGCGCCAAAGCCAGCGGGAGGGATGATGCGAGGGCACATGCCACGAGGCATGTGCGAGGAGAGAGGAGAGACATGGATTACCCCCAAGAGAGGTTGATCGACCTTGAATGAGATGAAGCGTTTCAGGCGAGGGTCGGCTCAGTGGGGGGAGGCCGGGTGTAGAGGTGGAAGAACTTCGGGGCGGCGTAGATGCGGTCCGCCGGGCGCGGCTCGGCCTGACCGATGACCTTTGCGACACGGTGCAGCAGCGGCGGCGCGGTGGATGCGAAGCCGACGTGCGCGGTGACGCAAAGCGAGCAGGCGGCGTGGGTGTCAGGGCTGCCAGGGGCTGCGGGATGGACGTGCTCGGCCTGGATGGTTCCGGAGAGGAAGACCAGGGCGAGACAAAGCAGGGTAAGCCAATGCGCGAGGCCGGCCCGGAGGTTCGCAGAGCGGTGGTTGCTGCGCGGCCAACCATGTTGCGTTCGTGAGACGCACGCCCGCGGCGGATGCATTTCCATGCAATCGGCCGAGGTGTGTACCCGCATGTCACAATCATAGAGCAGACTGACGCAGCGTTCCAAGCGGCGGTTTGGGCTGCGAGCCGGAACCGACGCTTCTTGCTTTGCGGCTCGTCCAATACGTGCACCGGTCCGGGCCAGCCAGGGTCGGCCAGCCAAGGAGTTCTCCCTTTTGAAGCTGATCCAAACCCTTCCTCTTCTTCTCGCCGCCGCCACGCTTTCTCTCGCGCAGACCCCGGAGCGCACTTCCGTGACGCGGGCCACGCTCGAAAACGGGATGCGTGTGGTGATCCTGCGCAATGCACTCGCCCCGGTGGTGACGATCGAGGCCAACTTCCTGGTGGGCGGCAACGAGACCCCGGCGGGCTTTCCGGGTATGGCCCACGCCCTCGAACATATGGCCTTCCGTGGCTGCACGGGCATGTCGGCGGACCAGACGGCGGCGATCTACGCGCAGCTTGGCGGGCAGAACAACGCAGATACCCAGCAGAACATCACGCAGTATTATGCGACCGTTCCGGCGGCGGACCTGGATATTGCGCTGGAGGCGCAAGCGGCGTGCCTGCGCGGAGTGGACAACACGCAGGCGGAGTGGGACCAGGAGCGCGGCGCGATCGAGCAGGAGGTCTCGCGCGATCTTTCGAACCCCACGTATAAGTTCATCAGCCGGTTGAACGAGGATATGTTCGCCGGGACACCTTATGCGCACGATCCGCTGGGGACCAAGACCTCCTTTGACGCTACGACGGCGGCGATGCTGCAGGACTTCTACAAGACCTGGTACACGCCTTCGAACTCGATCCTGGTGCTGGTCGGTGACGTCGAGCCGGTGGCGACACTGGCGAAGATCAAGCAGTTGTTCGGGACTCTGCCGCGGCACACGATTCCGCCGCATCCGGAGGTGACGCTGCAGCCGGTGAAGCAGGAGACCTTCACGCTCGACAGCAACCTGCCGTATGTTCTGTCGTTTCTGGCGTACCGTCTGCCGGGGACGGACTCCTCGGACTACGCGGCGAGCCAGATTCTGGCGGACGTGCTGGGCAGCCAGAGGGGAGACCTGTACGGGATGGTTCCGGCGGGTAAAGCGCTGGCGGCGCAGTTCGGGGTGGCGGAGACCTACCCGAAGGCAAGCGTGGGCTATGGCCTGGTGGCGCTGCCCGCAGGGGCGGACCCGGCAGCGCCGCTTGCGGAGATGCGACAGATCCTGACCAGCTATGCCGAAAAGGGTGTGCCGGAGGATCTGGTGCTTGCGTCCAAGCGGGCGGAGGTGGCGCAGGCGGAGTTTCAGCGCAACTCGATTCCCGGACTAGCGAACGTGTGGTCCGCCGCTTTGGCGGCAGAAGGGCGGAACTCGCCGCAGGAGGATCTGGATGCGATTCGCAAGGTGACGGTGGCGGACGTGAACCGTGTGGCGAAGCAATATCTGCTGAACGTAAACACGATTACGGCGACCCTGAAGCCTGTGCCAAACGGGCAGCCGACGGCGGCGGCGGGGTTTGGCGGAGGCGAGAAGCTGACGGCGGCGCCGACCAAGCCGGTGGTGCTGCCCGGGTGGGCTGCCGCGAAGCTGTACCAATTGAAACTGCCCGCGCCGACGCCCAAGCCATCCGACGAGATGCTGCCGAATGGCATTCGGCTGATCGTCCGAACGGATACGACCAGCCCGACGGTGACGGTGACCGGCTCCGTTCGCCACAACGACGACCTGCAGACGCCGCCTGGCCAGGATGGCGTGGCGGATGTTCTGGACGGGCTTTATTCCTATGGAACGACGACGCTGGACCGGCTGGCGTATCAGAAGGCGCTCGACGACATTGCGGCGAACGCGAACGCCGGGCCGCGGTTTTCGCTTTCGGTGCTGAAGGAGAACTTTGCGCGCGGCATGGAGCTACTGGCGGACAACGAGCTGCACCCGGCGTTGCCGGCCGATGCCTTTAAGGTGACGCAGCAGCAGACGGCGCAGTTTGTGGCGGGCAACCTAAAGAGCCCGGGCTACCGGACGAGTCGTGCCCTGGCAACCAGCCTGCTGCCGCCCAGCGACCCCTCCCTGCGCGAGGCAACGCCGGAGACGATCGCGAAGCTGACGCTTGAGCAGGTAAAGCAGTACCATGCGACGACGATCCGGCCGGACCTGACGACGATCGTCATTGTCGGCGACGTGACTCCGGTCGAGGCCAAGGCTGTGGTGTTGAAGACGTTCGGGGACTGGAAGGCGTCCGGGCAGAAGCCGGAGACGACGCTGCCGGCGGTTCCCCTGAATAAGGCGGCGGCGCAGAACGTGGCGGACTCCGAGCAGGTACAGGACTCCGTGGTGCTCGCGGAGCAGCTTGCGATCAACCGCTTCGACCCCGACTACTACCCCCTGCAGCTGGGCACGCATGTGCTGGGCGGAGGCTTCTACGCGACGCGGCTGTACCACGACCTGCGGCAGGTAGCGGGGTATGTGTATACGGTGGATGTGAATCTGGGCGCCTCGAAGACCCGGGCGCGGTACACGGTGAGCTATGGGTGCGACCCGGCGAACGTGTCCAAGGCGCGGGCGCTGATCGAGCGCGACCTGAACCAGATGAAGACGGAGAAGGTATCTGACGCGGAGCTGCACCAGGCGAAGGCGCTGCTGCTGCGGCAGCTTCCGCTGGGCGAATCGAGCGAGGACGCGGTGGCGGGCGGCATGCTGGCGCGGGCCGAGATTGGCCTGCCGCTGGACGAGCCGGCACGCGCGGCCCAGAAGTACATCGACCTGACGGCTGAGCAGGTGCAGGCGGCGTTTGCGCGGGCCATCCGCACCGATCAGCTGGTACAGGTGGTGCGCGGGCCTACGCCGCAGTAAGCGGCGGGACTGTGAGGGGGCTAGGGGGCGACGGTCGGTTGATCCGGCGCGCCCTTCTTCCGTTTTTCGCGTTTGGTCTTATGGGAGCGGCGGTCAAAGTCGAGGTGATAGACCACACCCAGGCTGATGGGAATGGGGTAGATGATGCCGGTTGGGATGACCGGGGTCGTCCAGCGCTCGAACAGGATGTCGGCCTTGGCGTCGAAGTGGCGGGTGACGCGGAGGTCGACTCCGCCGCCGCCGGCAAAGACGTTTGAGGTGGTGCGATCGTAGCGGTAGTTGCCGATGACGATGCCGTTCGGGTAGCTCAGCGCGCCACGCCCGTAGAAGCCGTCGACATAGGGGCTGAAGCGGCCAAACTCACGAGAGAAGCGTGGGCCGACCATGGCGCTGTTCTGGCCGTCGACGCTGCCTTGATCGACGGCGTAGGTTCCGCGGAATTCAAGCCCGGGCCGCACGTGGAAGTACAGCTCCCGCAAGGTGATGTCCGCGCCGGCCGTGATGCCGAGGTTGCGTCCGCTATCGAGCTCGGTGTAGGTTCCCGTGCCTGCGCCAAAGAAGGAGATGTCGATCGCCTTGGTCGCGGTGGGCCTGGCCTGACCCCATGCTGCCGTGCTTGAAGCTAATGCTGCCAGGCCGGTGAGCAACCAACCGGCCCGTGCGCTCGCCCATCTCTTGGTCATTCTTGTTCTTCCTCTGCGTGTTTGAGACGGCTGATAGAACCCCGCGTTGACGGCGCGCGGCAAAAAACGCGGTTACTCGACTGTAACCGACTTGGCGAGGTTTCTCGGCTGGTCGACATCGCAGCCGCGCCGCACGGCGATGTGATAGGCAAGCAGTTGCAGTGGAACGACCTCCAGGATAGGCAGCAGAAGCTCCGGCGCCTGGGGGATGCAGATGGTGTGCTCGACAAGCTGGGAGATCTCGTGGTCGCCCTGAATGGCCACGGCGATGACTCTTCCGGAGCGCGCCGTGACCTCCTGAATGTTCGAGAGCGTCTTCTCGTACTTGAGGACCGAGGAGGCGTCGTTGGGGTCTTTGGTGGCGATGCAGACGACGGGGAGGGTCTCGTCGATCAGCGCGTTTGGGCCATGCTTCATCTCGCCGGCCGGGTAGCCCTCGGCGTGGATGTAGGAGATCTCCTTGAGCTTGAGGGCTCCTTCGAGCGCGATGGGGTAGTGGATGCCGCGGCCCAGGAAGAGAAAGTCGCGGGCGGTGGAGAAGCTTTTGGCGAGCGTGCAGCACTGGTCGTCGACCGAGCGGAGGATCTCCTCGACCTTGCCGGGGATCTTCGAGAGCTCATCGACGAGCTGCTGCAACTGCTCGGCAGTGATGGTGCCGCGCACCTGTGCGAGGTAGAGGGCAAAGAGGAAGAGCGCGGTAAGCTGCGCGGTGAAGGCCTTGGTGGAGGCGACGCCGATCTCCGGGCCGGCGTTGGTGGTGATGGTGCCCTGGGCCTCGCGGGTGACCGCAGCGCCGACGACGTTGCAGATGGCGAGCGTCTTTGAGCCTTTGGCGATGAGCTCTTTCTGGGCGGCGATGGTGTCGGCGGTTTCTCCGGATTGGGTGATGAGCAGGCCAAGGCCGCGCGGGTCGGCGATGGGGTCGCGGTAGCGGTACTCGCTGGCGTAGTCGACGTCGACGGGCAGCCGGGCGAGCCGCTCGATCATGAATTTGCCGGCCAGCCCGGCGTGCCAGCTGGTGCCGCAAGCGGCGATGGTGATCTGCGTAGCGTCCCTGAACTCGGCCTCGGAGATCTGCATCTCGGCCAGGAAGACCTTGCCGGTTTCGAGCGAGATGCGCCCGAGCGTGGTGTCGCGGATGGCTCGTGGCTGCTCGTTGATCTCTTTGAGCATGAAGTGCTTGTAGCCGGCTTTTTCGGCCTGGATGGGGTCCCAAGCGATGCGCTGGATCTTGAGCGGCAGGGGCTGGCCGTCGAAGCCGGTGAGCGCGACGCCGGAGGGGGTGAGGACGGCGATCTCGCCATCCTGCAAGAAGTGCATGGTGCGGGTGTGGTGCAGAATGCCGGGGACGTCGGAGGCGATGAAGTACTCGCCTTCGCCGAGGCCGATGACGGCGGGCGGACCCATGCGGGCGGCGACCAGCTTATCCGGCTCGTGCGCGCTCATGACGCCGATGGCAAAGGCCCCGGTGACGCGCTTGACGGCGCGGCGTACGGCTTCTTCCAGGGGCAGGGTGGGTTTGGTCTGGTCGCCGACCACGGCGATGGACTCGTTGGCCTCTTCGGTCGACTCCTTCCGGTGCGGTGTCAGACTGGCCCGCTCAAGCTCATCCTGGATGAGGTGCGCGATGATCTCGGTGTCGGTTTCGGAGACGAAGCGATGACCCTTGGCGATGAGGGCCGACTTGAGCGTCAGGTAATTTTCGACGATGCCGTTGTGCACGACGACCAGGGTTCCGGTTCCGTCGCGGTGCGGGTGGGCGTTCTCTTCGGTCGGCCGGCCATGGGTGGCCCAGCGGGTGTGGCCGATCCCATAGGTGCCCGCGATCGGGCGCTCGGCGATGACAGCCTCGAGATTCTTGAGCTTGCCAGGCGCCCGGCGCAGCAGCAGCGACGAACCGTCGGCCTGGGAGGGGCCGCCTGCCACGGCGATGCCGGCCGAGTCGTAGCCGCGGTACTCCAGCCGTCGCAGACCTTCAATAATGATGGGAACAGGAGCCTTGGGTCCGATGTATCCGACGATTCCGCACATGGAGAGATTGTAGCTGCCCAGGCTTCGCCCACCAGCCGGAGGTCACCCGGGAGAGCGGCGGAAGGCGAGTACGGCGTTTATGCCACCGAAGGCGAGCGAGTTCGACAGGGCCGCCGCGGCCTCGGCGGGGCGGGCCTCGCCGAGTACAAGGTCCAGCCCCAGGGCGTCGTCTCCAGCGTTCATGCCGGGCAGACGGCCTGCGTCGAGCGCAAGGAGGGTTGCCAGCGCCTCAATGGCTCCGGTAGCCCCGATGGCGTGGCCGTGCAGGCCTTTGGTGGAGCTGACCGCGGGCGTCCGGCCGCTGAAGACCCGGCGGATCGCCTCCGCCTCCACGCGATCGTTCACCTCGGTGCCGGTGCCGTGCGCGTTCAGGTAGCCGACTTCGGCGGGGGCCAGGCCGGCATCGGCGAGCGCCGCCGTCATGGCAGAGGCAGCGCCGGCTGGGTCCGGCTGCGTGATGTGGCCCGCGTCGCAGGACATGCCAAAGCCGGCGATCTCACCGAAGACCGCCGCGCCGCGCGCCGCTGCGGCCTCGAGGGTCTCCAGGCAGAGCATCGCCGCGCCTTCGCCGAGCGTCATGCCGTCGCGGTCACGGGCGAAGGGACGGCACTGGGTGGGCGAGACGACGCGCCTGGTATCCCAAGCGCGCCGGCAGCCGAAGGTAAGCGGCGCCGCCTGCCCCCCCCCAAC
>CAXUNW010000025.1:0-11057 GCA_964252505.1 uncultured Acidobacteriaceae bacterium | reverse complement strand
GTTGAAAGATTCAACGCCGGGCCAGTGATGCCGTGGGCAATAGCGATCTGGCTCACTCCGGCGGACGCCATGGAGCGCACCACGGTGAGGGGATGCACCCGGGCGTTGGCGGTGTAGAGTTTCGCGGTCTCCGCCTCCTCCGCGCCGCGGCCGCCGGTGGAGCAGCCCATGATGCAGGCCACGCGCGCGCCGCCGTAGAGGGCGGCGAGGGGCGCCTGCTGCATTGCCTCGGCGGCGGCGGCGAGGGCAAGCTGCGCCGTTCGGTCGGTCGCGGTGATCTGGCTGGGTGTCAGATGCAGCGCGGCGTCAAAGCCTCGCACCTGGGCGGTCCGGGTGAACTTCAGGCCGCTGGCCCGACCCTCAGGCAGGTCGGTAAAGACGTGCTCCGCGATACCCGAGCGCCCGGCGAAGAGCGCCAGCCGAAACTCGCGCACGCTGAGTCCGATGGGAGTCACGCAGCCCATCCCGGTCACAACAACCCGATGCATCAGGCCGCGCGCGCATCGATAAGCGCCCGCACCCCGTCGATCATGTCACCGACCGTGTTGATGGATCCGATAGAGGCGTCTGGAATCTCGATCCCGAACGCCTCCTCCACGTCGAAGGTGAGGTTGATCTTGTCGAGGGAATCCATCTGCAGCGCGGTGAAGGTCGTCTCTCGCGTGATCGGCTGGTGCGCCAAGCCCTTGGCCGCGGCAAGCGTCTCCACCCGGCTGATCAGCTGCACCTCAAGATCGTCCGGCACATCCATCGCTACCCCCTCAACCAGTTTACCTGCCCCGCCGATACCGAGGCGTCACCCCGCCGGCGGGATCGTCGACGCCAGCATCGCGCGCCGCGACGTGAGTGCCGCCCCCAGGCCTTTGACATCGCGCGTCCAGCGGGGCAGCACGAGGCTCATCGCCAGACCCTCGCAGTCGGCGGCGATCCCGACCATCAGGGAGAGCCAGATGAGCCAACGCGGTCCGCCAAAGCTGAGCAGCGCGATGACGCCGCCCCCCATCACCAGCCCCCATGTTTTGGCCAGATACGAGTGATAGCTGGCTGCCTTGCCGAACTTGATCAAGTCCAGGCCGAATCGTGCTACCTCCAGCCCGCCCAGTACCGCAAGCAGATGCCAGTTGCCGCGCAGCACCTGCGCCTCCCGGATCCAGAGCGCCCACGCTACGCCAGGTAGAAGAAGGTGTCCGCCATCGAATCCGCCAGCCGGAGCGACGCGGTGTCGCACTGCCAGCGGCGGGCGAGCACCCCATCCAGAATGTCGTCGACCAGCGCCACCAGGACAATGCCGCCGAGCCACGGCCCATCCCAGCCGCGCGCCGCAACCGTCACGATCACCGGGCAAAGCGCCACCCGCAGCCACACCATCGCCCACGGAATAGCCCGGCGCATGCTCACAGGCCCACGCCAGGGGTCCATGTCTGGCCTTCGACGGCGTAGACCGGGTCGGTCGCCTGGCGCAGGCGGGCGAACTCCGCGCCATGCTGGGCCATGATGAGGCAGCTGACTAAGGCGTCGAAGGCATCCTCGCTCGCCCGGGCCTTGGCGATCACCGCGCGGGAAAGCCCTGTAAACGCGGGCTCATCCGCTCGGCGCTTCAAGTACGCTGTCCGCGCCGGCCCTGAGCTTTTGTGGACCGGCCCGGTCAGCAGGCGCGTGTACATTTCGACCACCATCGGGAAGGTGGGCGGATCGAACGGCCAGACGGAGAAGCCTGCCTCCTGCAGCCGCAGCAGGTAAGGCATCCCGCGCAGCGAGCCGGTGCCGACGCTGCCGGAGCCGCCAATCTGGAACGGCGACTTGGGAGCAATCCCCACCATGCGCGCCGCTGCGGTGTCGGACATCCAGGCTGCCATCTTCAACTCGCGATCCGTTCGGCGCATCATGCGGTGCATCTGGTCGCCGGCAAACTGCGCCGGCTTCTTCTTTGGTTTGCCCCAGAAGCGGTCGTCTGCGCATTCGGGATGGAGCCAGAGCTCACCCTGGCCGGCGGACACATGGCGCCATAGCTCGATGGTCGAGCCCAGGCCAAGCTCGGCCAGAAACCAGTTCGGATAGCTGAAGATGAAGTCGAAGCCGACCACCATGCGCGGTGTTTCACGGGCCAGCTCGATCAGCCACGCACACAGCTCCTCCCGGGTGCGCCCGCCTTCCAGGGTGACCGTGCCGCCCATCGTTTTGCCTTTGGCCGCGGCCGTCCAAACGCCGGCCCAGATCTTCCTGCGCTGGCCCGGTCCTTTGTCGCCGGACCAATCCACGGCCACCACGCGCTCCATCGTCATTCGGCCTCGTAGGAGTCCGAGTCGCCGCCGGGCTCAGGCAGGACCTCGGCGGCCACCTCCCAGTTACGCAACATCTTGAAGATCGCTGCGGCCGAGTATCCGGCGCGCACCAGACGGTTCATGACCCGGACGGTTTCTTTCTGGTCTTTCGGCTTCTGGATGCGCTTGCGCTCACAGTAGGCCCGGGCGAGCGCGACCTCGTCCGTCTCGTCGTAGGCGGCGCCGAGCGCGGTGTCGGCAAGCTCCTTGCCGATGCCCTTCACCTGCAGATCCTGCTGAACGCGACGCCGCCCGAAGCCTTGATTTTCCTTGCGCATCCGCGTGTAGTCCGCCGCGAACCGTGTGTCCGAGAGGTATTTCAGCTCCACCAGCCGCGCCACCACGGCCGTTATGGCGCGCTCGCCGTCTTCGCCGGGAAAGGCGCGCGGCTTCATCAGCCGGCGCAGGTCGCGCTCGGTCCGCATCTTGCGCGAGAGCGCCCCCACGGCGTACTCGAAGAGCCCTGCCTCGCCCGCGGGCTCTCGCGGCTTCGGCCGCGCGAACGCCATCATCGCCCGCCCTTTGCCGCGCTCCGCCCCATCGCCACAGTGTAGATCAACTGCACCGGCATCTCGTCGCCACGCTCCTCGCGTGCCGGAACCCGGGGCGAGCGTGGCTGCGAAGCCGGGTTGAGCGCGAACGTCCCGTTCGAGGCTGGGCGCGGCCCACTAGCGCACGCTGGAGACGATCCGTTTGCGCCTGCGGTCGTGCGTCGGCTCGATGCCGAACTCGCTCGGGAAGGTTCGCACGGCAACCTCCGTCTCGGTCTCCTCACTGATGGTGCGGTCGAGCGGCAGCTCCACCACGACGGCCGCGCCATGCGGATGCAGGTTGAACGCGGAGATCTCGCCGCCATGCTCGCGTACGATCCCGTAGCAGATGGAGAGACCAAGCCCGGTGCCGCCACCCGGTGCGCGTGTCGTGTAGAAGGGATCGAAGACCCGACCCGGCTCCGGAAAGCCCGGACCTGTATCGCTGACGATCAAGTGCAGCGTGCGGGCGTCGTGGCTTACCGTTACCCGGATCGTCGGGAAGCGGTCGCCGTCATCGGCGCCGCGCGGCAGACCGGAGTTCAGCCGGTCGTCCTGGCGGCGGTGCTCCTTGGAGTTTGCGATGGCTTGCGCCGCGTTGTTCAGCAGATGCTGCACCACCTGGCACAGCCGTTCGACATCCCCGCGCACCTCGGGCACATCTTCGGGCACCTGCAGCAGCAGGGCGACACCGCGCTCCTGCAGCTTCGGCTCGCACTCCGCCGCCAGCCGGCTCAGCATTGCAGGCAGGTCCAGCGGATGGTTGGCCAGGGCGACGGGCCGCCAGAAGTGCACTAAATTTTCCACCGTCTGCTTCATCTGCAACGCCTCGCGGATGATCGTGCGGGCATCCTGCTGCACGCGCGGCTCGCCGGAGGTCTCGGCCATCAGCTCGGCAAAGCCAAGCACAGCCGTCAGGGGATTGTTCAGCTCGTGCGCGACGCCGCCGGCCAGTTGTCCCAGCCCTGCCAGCCGCTCCACCCGCATCAGCCGGTCGGTCATCGCGGCATGATCAAGCGTCTGCGCGAGCTTGATGACCAACGCCTCGATCGGGGGCATTGCATCGTCCAGGTTGCCCGTCCAACCATCAGCGAGCTCGTCCATGCAGACCACCAGCGCCCCCAGCAAGCCGCCTCCCTGCGTGCGCATCTGGGTCACGATGGCGCGGCGGCAGCCGGAGTGCGCCACCTGGCCCGGAGCGTCGCCGACCGCAAGCTCCAGCACGAAGCTGCTTGTGCCCATCCGCTCTCGCCGCGGCGCCTGCGCCGGTCCTGTCTCGCCAAGGCCCCGCTCCTCCCGCATGACGGCCTGGCCCCATGCCTGCAGCGCGCCGACGGCGAGGTCGTCCATGCCGGCGCTGCCTGCCACAAACAGCTTGCCTTCCGCGCTGCGGACCAGCATCGCGACCCGGCGGAACGCGCTCTTCTCGATCACGGCCCGGCAGACACGACGTGCCAGCTGCTTGGCATCGCCACCCGGGTCAATCGATGCATCGAGCCGCGCATATGCCTCCAGCTCCTCCCGCATGGCGCGCTCCCGCTGCCGCCCTGCGGCGTGGAACTGCACCAGCCGCCACATTCTGCGCAGCGCAAGCGTCAGTCCGCCGATCGCGATCAGACATAGCGGATGCTCCACCAACGCCCAGTGCCTGGCCGCCACCAGCGCGGCCCCGGCCATCCGCACGCCGGCAAGGTCACCCAGCGTGTTCCACTGCGACATCACAACCAGCCCGACATCCACGCGCATTCTCCCCGTTCGCTTCCCGTCATCTCGCATTTGGCGTCTAATTGGAGTCGAGGCCCGACCGTGCGCTCGCCGATCCGCCCGGAGACCAAACCGCCCATGCCCGCCACCGCTGCCACACCCAGTTCGCCGAAACACCCAGCGCCCGTTCGCAGCCTTCTTATCCTGTGTCTGTATGCGCTATCGGCGTCGACGGCCTCGGCCCGCAGCCTTGCCCTGTCTCGCGGCATCCCGGAGGTAACCGCCGCGGCGGCGCAGAATCCCGACGGCTTTGGCCCGCTCGATCCTTCGCCCCCGGCCAGCGGCCTCACCCCGGAGCAGATCATCGAGAAGTTCGGCGCCCGCGAGACGGTCTTCGACCAGGCCCGCCGCAACTACCTCTTCCGCCAGACCGTCAAGGTGGACACGATCAACGACGATAACGGCAAGGTCGACGGTGAGTACCAGCAGGTGACCGACATCAGCATCTCGCCTGCCGGCCGCCGCGAAGAGCATGTCGTCTTCGCGCCGCAGAACACGCTTGAGCGCGTCATGATGTCGCCGGCCGACTTCAACGACATCGAGCATCGTCTGCCCTTCGTCCTGACGACCGCCGAGCTGCCCCTGTATGACATTACCTATCTCGGCCGGCAGAAGGTCGATGAGCTCGATACCTACGTCTTCGACGCCAAGCCGAAGGTGATGGAAAAAGGCAAACGCTACTACCAGGGCAAGGTTTGGGTCGACCAGCAGGACTTCCAGATTGTCCTCGTGAACGGCAAGAACGTCCCCGACGATCGGCGTAAAGGCCACGAAGATCTGTCTCCGCCGTTTACCACCTACTACGAGCAGATCGACGGCCAGTTCTGGTTCCCCACCTATACCAAAGCCGAGGGCACCCTGCACTTCGCCGCGCAGAACGGCGCCATGTCGCAGGAGGTCCACATGAAAACCATCGTCCGCTACACGGATTACAAACGCTTCCGCGGCTCGGCGCGGATTATCTCCACCGGTGACGTCCAAAACGACGCACCGGAGACAACGCCGCCCGCCCCGCCGAAGAAGAAGTAGTAGCCGCCTTTGGTCGACGATAACGTCCTGTGGGGGACAACCGTGGCAACCAGGCCGTGAGACGCCATGCTCGTTCGGTGTGCTGACTGCGTCTAGGGTTGCGCCTTGATCCCAAGCGTCCGCGTCAGATGCGCCGCAATTTTCTTGATTGACACCGCCCGGCCCATGCGCCAGCCTTATCGCATGATGCGCCTGACCGCTCTTGCAACTGGATTTCTCAACACGGAACTGGGCCGGCACGCAGCCATCGCCGTCGTCCTCATTGCGGCCAGCATGTCGGTGTCGTCGGGCTCGTACTGGCACGCCAACCACCTTGCCAGCAGGTGGATCGCATCGCTTCAGGCGGACGAACCCTCAAAGCAGGCCGTCTCCACAAGCTTCTGCATGCCGCCCGGTCAACCTCCGAGCGGCTCGACCCGACGCCTGGAGAGCGACGCCCGCGAGGTCCAGGGGCGTATCCAGCACCACCTTGAAGTGATGATCTACTTCTACGCGAACTACTATCGGGCCATCATCATGTCTTCGCTGCTGGGCGCCGTCTCTGGTGTGTGCATCTTCTATATCGCCAACAAGGGGTGGACCAACGCAAGCAACTATGTCATTACCACCTTCGTCATCTCGACCGTGATTGGTGCGTTCTTCTTTTCAAGCATCGCCCTCTATAAGCAACAAGACAATATTGCGGCAAATAAGACGCTTTATCTCGGCAATATTTCTCTGCGCAATCGCATCCTGACCTATTGCGCGACCGGCACTTCCTATGCGATCGCCGATAAGACTCCGGACGCTTTCGTTCACCGGGTCGACGACGAGATGGCCGCGCTGAACGACGTCGCTATCGCTCTCGACGCCACCCAGATCACGGACTATGGAGCGCTGCTGAAACAGCAGGTCAACGCTACGCCGCGCATTGCCCCGGCCTTACCGGAGAGCGCTAAATAGGTCTCGGAAGCCGAGGGTAGTTGCCCCTGGCTTTGGCTCCCGCAGCAGCTTCATCCCCGTGAGCTCGTGCAGCGTCTACCCTTTCCAAGAGGAAGTAGGCGGCTACGCGCCGCCGAGCATACCGATTCGCTGAAGGGTCAGTTCAGCGCGCCAGCGATCCGCCGGAACCTTCGGCAAACGGAGGCGGGCATACCCCACCCAGGCCTCGCGGAAGCGCATCCAGGCACGTTCCGCGATTCTCAACTGCTCCTCCGTCGCATCGCCATACTGGCCCGAGCTCCAATGAGACAGGGAGATCGACTGGCGATAGGCGGCGTTCAAGGCTCGGTCGGCCTTATGGAAGGCGGATTCGTCCAAGCTGGGCGGCGTGCCGGATCGAACCTCGCGGAGCATGGCCAGCCAGTGCTGCGCTTCATCCACATCGTCCCGCAGAACCATTTGCGCGGAGCCTGTCGTGCCACTCGGCTGCTCCGCGATGTGCGCGTCGAGATAGGCGCGGCGTGCGGCCGCGAGCCGGACGAAAGCGGCGCGAGCCCCCGGCTGGCCTGAGCTTCGCGCAAGCCGTTCTTCGCGTTTCAAGGCCGCATCGACCCACGCCTGGTCCCGTGTAATGCAGTAGTAGTTCATCCACCGGCCCGAAACGTCTTTGCAGAAGTCCAAAGCGGCACTCCGGTTGCCTTGTGCGCGCAACTCGTTCAACCGTACCGCGGTCCCCGTGCCGTCGTCCCAGCCGGCGCGCACCTCGCAGGCAAACTTCTCCGCCAGTTGAAGGTTCGGCGCGACACCGTTGCCGCCCGCATAGATCATGGCAAGCACCGCCGGGGCCTCGATGCCGTCCGGTCCGCTCTGTTCGTTCTTCTCCGGCTCCGCCCCACGCACGGCATAGGCACAGGCGCGTGCCTTGCGGAAGTCCGGCGGCTGCCCAACCCCATAGAAGAGATCGAGCGCGGAGCACCCCTTCAGCCGGGCTTGTTCGGCCGGCGATGGCTGATCCCGGGGCGGCACCCGAAAGGCGGAGGCCTTGATGCAGACCGGGTTGTCGGAAGCCTCCACCTGGCCAAGCGCGCAGCCGCTCACGAGAGTCAGCAGGAGAACACCACTCCAGGAGCACATCGCTATGCGGCCTCCCCGCTTTCGAAGTACAGATAGCGTCGCCAGCTCGGGTCCGCCGAGCCGATCATCCGCATGATGTGCCGCGAGGTGTGCAGCGAGAACGGCTTGGGCTCGCGCAGCAGCTTCATCTCCGTCAACTCGTGCAGCAGCTGGTTGCCCTTGCGCCGGTTGCAGGTCGGGCAGCAGGCCACCAGGTTCTCCCACGTTGAAAGGCCGCCCCGAGAACGCGGAACCACATGGTCAAGCGTCAGCTCGCCCGCCGTCAGCACGACCGAACAGTACTGGCAGCAGTTCCGGTCCCGCAGCAGGATATTCTTGCGCGAGAGAGCCCGCGTCTGGTGCGGAATCCGCCGGTACTCCAGCAGCCGGATGACCGACGGCATGGCCACCCGCACCCGGGCCGCATGCAGGATGTGGCCCTGCTCCTCCTCCGTCCGGGCTACCCCCTTGAGGACCAGCACCAGCGCCCGTTTGGCCCCGCAGATGTTGATCGGCTCATAGCTTGCATTCAGCACCAGCACCGGCGTCTGCATGGATTGCGGCCGCACCACCGCCGTCCGCACATCCAACTCTGTCGTCAGCCTTCCAGACGTGTGTGCGGTCGCATGGCCGTTCCCATTGCCGTGGTGAAATTTACCCGATCCCCGTTGCTTGCGCGCCTTCCCAGACTGCATGAGCACATCCCTCCGGTTTCGCTTCTTGTTGATCGCTCGCCCAAACGTCCTCAGTTCCAGCCCATCGTCTCTGGCGGCCGCAGGGTCCCGTCCCACAGCGCCACGCCCTCGGTTTGCGCCCGGGCGAGCGTCGCCACCCAGACGGTTCTGGCTCCGGCCGCGCGCAGCACGCGAGCACACTCCCGTGTAGTGGCCCCGGTCGTGTAGATGTCGTCAACCAGCAGCACATCGTTCCCGGCCACCCGTTTCGGGTCGTTTACCTGGAACGCGCCGCGCAGGTTCTCTCGACGCATATGCGGCGTCATGGCGAACAACGGCTCGGTATCCCGCACCCGCCGCAGCACCCGGTGGGCCGCTGCCAGCCGCCGATCGGGTCTTTGTTTGCGCAGCACCTGGATGGCCTCGTCGGCCAGGATCGCCGCCTGGTTATACCCGCGCCCGCGCAGCCTTGCGCTGAACAGTGGAACCGCAACCACCAGCGTTCCGGATGCCAGCGGCAGGCGCATCGCGGCCTCCGCCAGCATCCCGCCCAGCACCGGCGCCACCGAACGCACGCCGTCATACTTCATCAGGTGCAGCATCTCCCGCAGCTCGTCCGCATACACCGCATAGGCCACAGCCCGCGCAAACCCCGGGGGCGTCACCCGGCAGGGCGTACAGAGGATCGCGTCCGAGCGCCCCCCCGCAAACCGCTCGCTCTCCATCCCCATCGCCTCGCCGCAGCAGGCGCACAGAGCCCCGCGCTGCGCGGTCACCCGCCCCACGCACGTCGGACATACAGGCTGGATGCCCCGGCCAGGTTCAAACAACAAAGGACCGCCGCACACGCGGCAGTCCCCAGGAAACATCGCCGTCAACACATCCTTTGCCGCACCGATCGGACTTCGGAGCACGCGCACCACCGCGCGCCACGCTACCGTTCCACCCGGCACCCTGCCTGGCGGAACCTCCCCATGACCCCCGAGCGCAAGAACCTTCGAGCTCTCGCTGAAGACACACCTCACTCAAGCCGGCGCGCCATTCGCAGTCTGCGAAGCGCCGATGGCCGCAGTATATCGATACCGCCGCTTCGCCGCCACCCCCATCTCGCGCTGGTACACTCCACACCAAGCCCACAAGCCCCTCCGGGAGACCCCACGCACATGGCCGCGCCCCAACCCAGCTCCAAAGCCTTCCAGCCATTCATCCCGGACACCGCCTCCCGGCCTGAGCTTTCTATCCGCGCGCTGCTCATCGGCGCCGTGTTCGGCGTCATCTTCGGCGCTGTTACGGTTTACGTCGGGCTGCGCGCCGGCCTTACGGTCGCCGCCTCCATCCCGATCTCCGTCCTTTCGATCTCTATCCTCCGCGCCTTCGGCCGCGCCAGCATCCTTGAAAACAACATCGTCCAGACCACCGGAAACGCCGGGCAGTCGATCGCGTCCGGCGTCATCTTTACGCTGCCCGCGCTTATCTTTCTCGGCTTCGACCTTGAATCCACCCGCATCTTTGCCCTTGCCCTCTTTGGCGGGTGGCTTGGGGTACTCTTCATGATTCCGCTGCGCCGCCAGCTGATCGTTGAGGAGCACGACACTCTTATCTACCCCGAGGGTACCGCCTGCGCCGACGTCCTGATGGCCGGCGAGCGCGGCGGCAGCTTCGCCTCCCGCGTCTTCTTCGGCCTTGGCCTGGGCGCCCTCTACACCCTCTTCCAGAACGAGAACATCTTTTCTCTCTGGCCTTCCACGCCCAACTGGCAGCCCAGCTTTGGGAATCAGCAGGTCCTCAAAGGTGCCGCCATCCGCGCCGACGTCACGCCGGAATACCTCGGCGTCGGCTATATCATCGGCCTACGCGTCTCCGCTGTCATGCTGGCCGGCGGAGCCTTTTCCTGGCTCCTGCTGCTTCCCGCCATCTACTTCTTCGGCTCCCAGCTTGCTCATCCGCTGTATCCGGGCACCACGCTCATCCGCGACATGAGCCCCTCTGACCTATGGCGTACCTACGTCCGGCCCATGGGCGCGGGCGCCGTCGCCACCGCCGGCGTCATCACCCTGCTGCGCACTGCTCCCACCATTGTCTCCGCCCTCTCCGAAGGCCTTAAAGGCATCGGCAAAAACAAGGGCACCACGCAAAAAGCCGTCCAAACCCGCACCACGCACGACCTACCCCCAGTCTTCGTCCTGGGCGGCTCCGCGGCCCTCATCCTGCTCATGTTCCTCTTCCTCCAGTTTCACCCCGTCCCCGGCGCGCAGGTGGGACCGTTCGCCAACCTCGCCGCCAGCTTCCTCGTCGTGCTCTTCGGCTTCCTGTTCGTCACGGTCTCGGCCCGCATCGTCGGCATTGTCGGCAGCTCCGCCTCGCCGGTCTCCGGCATGACCATTGCGACCCTTATGGCCACCTCCGCCATCTTCCTCGTCAAGGGCTGGACCGCACCCGCGTTTGGAGCCCTTGCCATCACGATCGGCGGCATCGTCTGCATTGCCGCCTCGAACGCGGGGGACACCGCCCAGGACCTCAAGACCGGCTACCTTATCGGGGCCACCCCCTGGAAGCAGCAGCTCGCGATCATGATCGGCGTCATTATCAGCGTCTTTTCGATAGGCGCCACCCTCAACGCCATGAATACCGGCTTTGAGGACTTCCGGCCGCTGCCCCACACCATCCCGGTGAGCCTTGCCGCGCTGCCCGACGGCGTGCAGAAC
>CAXUNW010000024.1:0-22685 GCA_964252505.1 uncultured Acidobacteriaceae bacterium | reverse complement strand
GTGCGCGAGCGTACCGGGCGATGGCGCGGCTGGACATGTTGGCGACTCCGCCGCGGCCGGAGGCGGCGCGGGAGGAGTTGTTGGCGGCGCTGAAGCTCTCTCCGGAGACGGCGGACGACGGGCTGATGGCGGCGGAGCTGGCGGAGACGGCCAAGGATCCGGCCGCGGCGGAGAAGGAGTACCGGCGGGTGCTGGCGGCGACGCCGAACGATCCTGCGGCGAGTGCGGGGCTGGCACATTTGATGGCGCGGGACAATCCCGCCGAAGCGGAGACGATGCTGAGCGCGGCGCTGGCCGCGCATCCGGGGGATGCGGTGCTGTCGGCGCAGCTTGCGTCGGTTTATGGAGCGCGGGGCGACTTCGCGCAGGCGGTGCCGCTCGCCGAGACGATGCATGCGGCGAACCCCGCGGATGCGAACGTGACACGGCTGCTGGCGCACCTGTACGCCGAATCGGGACAGCCGGCGAAGGCAGAGCCGCTGTTTGCTGCGCTGCTGGCGGCGACTCCGGACGCGATGCTGCTGGACGACCGTGCGGACGCGCTGATCAAGCTGCGGCGCTATGCGGAGGCGCAGACGCTGCTGGAGAAAGCGGTCGCGGATGCGGCGGCTTTTCCGACGCGCGAGGACTACGGGATGGCCGCGGCGCATCTTGCGTTTGCGGCCTCGAACAACAATGATCCGAGGACGGTCTTGCGTGCGCTGGAGCTACGTGCTACAGTCCTGCCACAGTCTCCCTCTGCCATGTTTCTGAAGGCGACTGCATACGACAAGCTTCATGATTACAAACGGGCCGCCGATACTTACAGGGAGTTCCTTGCGGCGGCCAGCGGCAAGTTTCCGGACGAAGAGTTTGAAGCCCGCCATCGCCTGATCGCGATTGAGAAGAGGCACTAGCACCAGATCCATCCTTCCAGCCTAGAGCCGTTCGCTCGTCTGGTTCTGCACGGCAGTACGCTACTTTTCTGTATCACGGTTTCCGGGTCTGGATGACCGTCCAAGCCGCGCCGATCTTAACGTTCGCAGCCCTTCGAGGTGCTTCATGCGAGTTCCGTTCCGACTTGCCGCCGTTGTTCCGATGATTGTCTTTATGCTTTTCACCCCGATGGGCCGTGCGTCGGGTGCGGACGGCGTTGTGCTCGATGCGCAGGGCATTGCGCTGCTGGAGAGTCGTGCGGCGCAGGCAAACCCGCGCGAGCAATGCTTTCTGTACACCGAGCTGGTCCACCACATGACAGAGGTGGCGGGGAAGCAGATGCTCGAAGGAGACGCTGAGCATGCGAGCCTGACGCTGAAGCGGGTGGAACACTACGCGAACCTGATCCACCTCGGGCTGGCGAAGGACACAAAGCGGCTGAAGAATGCCGAGATGATGATGCACAAGACAACGTACCGGCTGGCAGGGTACCTGCATGTGGCGTCCAGTGAGGATAAAGCGACGCTTGAGGCGACGCTGAAGCAGTTGGACACAGTGCAAACGGAACTGCTGGACCAGGTGTTCAACCATTAGCCCAGGACGCAAGGCTGCGATGTCTGTAAGACTGCAACGGCTGGCGCTTCTGGTGGCGGTATGGGTCGTGGGTCTGCCCCTGCTTCATGGACAGCGTCATGAGTCGGCGCTATCGGAGGCGGAGGTCGAGACGCTGCGAGACACGGCGTATGCGGCGTCGGACCGCGTCCTCTCGTTTGTGAAGTTCCTGGATGAGCGGAGTAACGCGATCCAGGAGCTGGCGACCAAGCCGCGTAAACCCGGGCGAGAGCAGGACATCCACGACCGGTGTGAACAGTTTACGGCGATTGCGGATGAGCTCGACGACAACCTCGACGACTATGGACCGCGGCATCGCGACCTGCGCAAGGCCCTGCCAAAGCTGCTGGCGGCGACCGACCGTTGGAACACGGCGCTGAAGACGCCGGCAGAGAACGAAGCGTACAGCGTAAGCCGGAAGCTGGCGCTGGAGGCTGTGCGGGACCTGCGCGAAGCCTCAACGCACCTGCTGGAGGAGCAAAAGGCTTGGTTCCTGGCGCACCCACCCGCGAAGGATGAGGCGCCGACTGCAGGCGAGCGGCGGCCGCGCTGAAGATGCGGATGTCGGGATGGCTACGGCGCTGGTTTGGAGATGAACCAGCCGCACCAACCGCGGTGCGCAGCCCGGTAACGCCTGCGCGACGAGCCCGTGTTAAGCTGACCACAGCCGTGCCCGAGCCTCTCGTCCACATCTTTGAAGAGCAGTATCGGCAGCTGCGCCCGACCGCTCCGATGCCTCCCCTGGACATACGGTTTCGCCGATTCACCTCTCTGAATACAACGATCCGGCTGCGCCAGGGAAACCTGCATGTGCGGCTTTCGGATCTTCTGGAGCATGCGCCGGAGACGGTGCATCGCGCGATCGCGCACATCCTGCTGGCCAAGCTCTACCGGAAGCCCATTGCGCCGACGCATGCGGACCGGTACCGGAGGCATGTGTCCTCGGAAACAGTGTCCCGGCAGGCGGAACATATCCGGCAGACGCGGGGGCGGAAGCGGATTACCACGGCAGAGGGACACTTTTACGACCTGAACGACGTCTTCGAGAGCCTGAACGCGCGCTTCTTTCATGGGCTGATGGGGCGGCCGGTGTTGACGTGGTCGACCCAGCAGGCGCGGCGAATGCTGGGGCATTACGACGCGGCGCACAATACCATTGTGGTGAGCCGGGTCTTCGACCGGGCAGATACGCCGCGGTGCGCGGTGGAGTATCTGCTGTACCACGAGATGCTGCACCTGAAGCATCCGGTGCGAGTGAAGGCGGGGCGCCGGTGCGTCCACTCGCGCGAGTTCCAGGCGGAAGAGAGGCTGTTTCCGGAGCTGGATAAGGCCAAGGCCTACTTAAAGCTGCTCTAGCAGCTAGGTGCCGACAGCGGGCGCGTCGGCGACCTCGGCCTGCGGCGAGAGGGGCGCGGGCACCGTGACGCTGCGTGCGCGGGACCAGAGGATGACAGCCAAGCCGACGAAGACGCTGGCGAGAGCGGCGGTCTGGGCGTTGCTCATGCCCCAGTAGAGCTTTGGGTTGATGCGGACAAACTCCACCAGGAAGCGGCCCGTGCCGCTGAGGACCAGGTAGAGGCCGGTCAGCAGGCCAAGGGGCAGCACGCGGCGGCCGAGCCGCCACAGAATCCAGAAGACGGCCAATGCGAAGAGGAGCTCATAAACCGGGGTGGGCTGAACGAGCGCGGTAGGCGGTGTGGGCGGGACGAGAGCATCCTTGGCCATGTGGACGCCCCAGGGCAGCGTGGTGTTGATGCCGTAGTCTCCATCGCCCGAGGTGAGGCAGCCGATGCGGCCGATGCCATAGCCGAGGGCTGCGGCGGGCGCGGCAAGGTCCAGCATGCGCACGGCGGACCAGCCCGGAGAGAGGCCGTCGGGCCGCGCCTCCCTACCCTGCCAGGCAAGGGTGAGGATGCCGGCGAGCAGGCCTCCGAACCAGGCGAAGCCGGCCTGGAAGTAGCGGAGGAAGCCGACGAGGACCTCGGCGGGGTGATGCCAGCCGGGCAGGGCGATCTGGCGCATGGACTCGACCAGCGCGTGAACGTCCTGGAGCTCATGCCAGACCTTGGCGCCTACGATGCCGGCTACGGTGACGAGAGCGACAACGCTGAGGGCGTCGGCGTCCACGCCGTTGCGCACGAAGTTCTTGTGCAGCACGATGGTGGCGGCGACGGCGGCAAGCCAGAGAAGAAGGCCGAACGTTCCGAGTTGAAGCGGCCCGAGATGGATGTAGGGGAACATAAACCTCTTCGTATGAAAGCGAGTGGACGTCCCGCATAGCCTCTCCGACACGTTGGAGGAGGTCCGGTTCCTGCGCTATGCCCGGCTGGATCGGCATCGCTCCCTGGACCTTACAGAGAGTCGATTGTGCGCAGGAAGACACTGCGGACGCGACGGAGATGCAGGCCGGGATGCAACAGGGCGACCTCCCTAGTGTATCCGGGCTTCGCAGGGTGGGCCAGTTGATCTCACGAGCGGGTGTCAGCGGGTTGGTTCGGCAATCGTCGACGCAAGATGGACCTGCCTGACCGGATGAGTCATCCGCTCTCCTCGGCACCGGCGATCCGATCAAGGTTGGCAAGCAGCCGCATCAGAAGGGTCGCGAGATGTCCGGCTTCTTCGCGTGTGAAGTCGCCGAGCGCCTCGCGGTTGCCCTGTAACACGACGTTGCAGGCCTCGGGAAGACGCGCCTCCGCACTCTCCGTCAAGGAGACGAGGCTGCTCCGGCCATCGGTGGGGTCAGGCACCCGCCGGATCAGTCCATCTCGCTCCATGCGCATCAGCATCTGGGCCATTGAGGGCTGCTCAATTTTGGCGAAGCGGGCCAGATTGCGCTGCGTGAGAGCCTGCCCGTTCTTGAGCGCGACGAGCACCGGAACGTAGCCCAGGCCGAAGCCCAGCGGCTTCAGGCGCGCCTCGCTCAAGCGCGCAAACCCGCGGGCAGCCAGGCTGATCAGATGTCCTGGCGTTGATAAGACCTTCATCTCACTGGGGTGTTTTTTCTTCATCGACGCGCCTGTCATATACATAGGCCCCTATGTATACTGCAATCCTAGCAGCAAGGCAGGGCGAGGCTCTGCCCGGAGGAATCCATCATGAATACGCAAACTCTTATCAATGAGGCGTACGCGGCCTTCAATCGGAGAGATGTCGAAGGCACGCTTGCTCTGATGACGGAGACGGTCAGTTGGCCGAAAGCGTCAGAGGGCGGCCGCGTGACCGGGAAGGAGGAAATCGGCCGGTATTGGCGGCGCCAATGGGCGAACTTCGATCCTCATGTCGAAGTTCTTAAAGTGATTGAGCGCGAGAACGGGAGAGCTGAGGTGAAGGTTCGGCAGATCGTTAGGACCCTTGAAGGAGACGTTCTTTCGGATAGCGAGCTTTGGCACATCCACACGATTGAAGGCGTTCTGATCGCGCGTATGGACATCCTGGAAGCAGATGGCAATACGGAGGGCCAGTCAGCAGCCTTCTCCGGCCCCGATGGCTCAGGGGGGCGGCACTAGAGGCAACCGGCGGCATTCGCGAGACGCGGCCCACGATGAGATGGAGATGATAGTGGCAATGCGCGGCAATTACGGGGCTCCCACACGCTGTGAGTGCTGGCAAGTCGCATCGTGCGAAGTGATCCGCGACGGAACGTCGCCAAGGGCGGGATCTGGCCCAACGTCCCACAGAGGCGTTTCTATTTATCTATCCTGAACAAGGAGCATAACGTCTCGCCACTACTAGTACGGCACGGGAAGTCTTGGAGGTCGGCGGCCCTCAAGTGCGGAACATGAAGGCCGCCATCGCTGGATCATAGTGTGGATGAGGCTTGGTCCGGCAGAAGTACGAGCTTGCCGTGAGCTCGCCCGCTGAGGCTTTCTTCGACGGCTTCGCGCCAATTATCCAGGCTGAAGGTGCGAGCTACCGGGATTGTGAAACGTCCTTCGGCCGCCAGACGGGCGTAGTGACCGAGGACGTCATACCGAATGACCAGGTCGGGTTCGCTTCCTGACGTCCGCACCCCGAAGTCTTTCGCGTCTGGATCGCCTATGCTCATCACCCGTTTCGGGTCTCCCCCGACGAGGCTGATGAGATCGGGCAGCGCGCCCGAGGCCATCGCGGTTTGTAGAACCATGTCGATGGGGGCTCCAGCGACAAGCTCGCGAACACGATCCACCATGCCAGCGCCGTACGATGTCACCTTCGCGCCGAGGTCCCGCAAACGGCTTGCAAAGGTATCGCCGGCGGTTGCGATTACCTGTGCGCCTCGCAGGATCGCGATCTGGACGGCCGCGAAACCTACCATCGTTCCTCCGCCGTTGATCAGGATGGTCTGATCCTTCTTCAGCCCGAGAAGATCGAGCGTGCGGGTCGCAGTCTCAACAGCCATAGGCAACGCGGCGGCCGCGATCAAGCTGAGGCCATCAGGTACCGGCTCCCAGACCGCAAGGACCGCAAAGTTCGCTGCTCCGGCGCTTGGCTGACCCATGAAGTCTGGGACGCCAAAGACCAGGTCGCCCACACTGACGTTCGCCACGCCGCCGCCTACTGCATCAACTGCCCCTGACACATCGAGGCCGATGCCGCGTGGGAGCGAACTTGCCATGAAGCCCTGACACAGGGCCCAATCTGCAGGGTTGAGTCCGCAGGCGTGAACTCGCACGCGGATCTGACCAGCGCCCGGGCTGGGGAGAGCATAGTCTTCCAGTTGCAGTACCTCCAACGGTGCTCCGTAGCTGTGCAGGCGAAGTGCTTTCATCGTGCGGGCATCTAGATTCGACATGATGTTTCTCCTCATCTTGGGCTGTCGCGCGGCGGTTTCAGGTTGTTGAGAACAGGTGCAGGCTGCTGGGACGTCAGGTAGAATTGTCAGTGACTGACAACAATTCGCTGGCTGAACGATAGTACACGTATCGTCAGTCACTGACAATATAGGAGCCGCCATGCCGAGAAGCAGCAGTGAAGTGCGTCGGCGTCTCCAACTGGCAGCGTTAAAACTGTTCCAGGAAGCTGGATACGAGGCGACTACGGCTGCACAGATTGCTGGTAGGGTCGGGGTTACGGAACGCACGTTCTTCCGTCACTTCTCCGACAAACGAGAGGTGCTCTTTGATGGGGAGGCTTTGCTGCGCGAGGCTTTAACTAGGACGATCCGGAGCGCGGCGCCTGAACTTGGCCCGTGGGATACGTTGTTTCACGCCTTCCAATCCGTGGAGCAGTTGTTCATCGACAACCGCGCCTTTTCAGAGCCCCGCCTGCGTGTCATTGCCGCTAGTCCTGCGCTTCAGGAGCGCGCGCACGCGAAAGAAAGATCTTTGACTCTGGCCCTTGCATCGGCATTGCTTGAACGTGGCGTTGACAACTCGATCGCAACGCTAGCGGCACAGATGGGAATGGCGGCACTCGCTCATGCCTTTATGTCCTGGATTGCCGGCTCAGGTTCTCTAGACGAACACCTCGTGCGTGCTTTTGACCAAGTACGCGATTTATCTTCATCAGGTTTACAACGGGCTCAGAGTGCGCCAGCAGCCACCGGGTCTCGGAAGCGGCGTGAGGGATCGCGTGATTAGCGGTGTCCGCTTCGTCTCAACTCTGCGTTATGCGATGAGTCCTGCAAAGTCGCATTAGCGGAGTTGTGCTGGCCCAAACGCGTTCGAGCATGGACGGGCGGCTGACTGGTGTGAGACGCGTTTATAACGACGAATTGGCTTGCGGCTTTGTTCAAGACGTGGATTCATCTATGACCGTGAGCGTTTGCCGGTCCATGTTGTTGCTTTCCAGCGTTTGTACCAGGTACTGAGCCAGTGACTTCTTCGTGACGGTCATGAACGATGTCCATTTTCCCCGAGCGTCGACTAAAGGGACCACATTGTCCTTATCAGTCAATCCAGGTGGCCGCACAATGGTCCAGTTGGTCTTGGACGCGCGGACGATACCTTCCGCCTGACTATGGTCCTCGTAGGACTTTCCGAGGCTGCTGAGGCGGAGCACCATGCGAAACAACAACGCATGCTTTGTGAGTTCCATGCCCACGCCAAACGCGCTCAGGTATACGAACCTCTTCGTGTGGTCGGAACCAATGACATGCATGATCGGTCTCACGATCTGGGCGCGGATGTCAGAGGGGGAGAGATTCTTGGAGAACAGATTGTTTGGCGATTTCAGCCTCTGTCCGACGCAGAAGATCAGTCCACCGCAGTCTGCCATCACGGATTGAATGAACGTCGGATCGGTCATGTCACCGGTGAAGCTTTCGTAGTTTCCCTGGTACTGTTTGCCGGGGGCGGAGCGAGAGACACTCACGGCTTCATGGCCGCGATCCAGTAAAGCCTGGACAACCAGGGCTCCGACCCTTCCTGTTGCTCCGAAGACAGCTACTCTCATCTGTGACTCCTTCTATTTCCTTGTGGCAGGATCGCCGAGACGACCGAGATTTCTGGCGCGCCGATATCTTGAGAAAGGAACGCATGCAGCCTACTTGGTCCTGCGCATACAGTGCCCAGCTTTGGGAACTATATCGGCTTCGATCTTCGTCTTTACTCGACGAACACAGCCGAGCGTCTGGCTTGGCCGAATGCCGCGCTCGCCGCTCAGGACGAGGACCGGAATCGCCAGCTTTTGCTTCAATCGTTCTCGGTTTTCTTTTCCATCCTCGAGCAGCGCCGAGGAGATGTATGTGCTCAAAGCCGAGAGAGGGACCAGCTCATGGATATCTTCGGCCACATTGGTCTTGCACTATCCCGCCGCTCCAACGGCGGAATCACCAAGTCCACAAAGGTCGGGCGCAATCACGGTATAGCCCAAAGACGCCACCAGGGGCATCACCTTAGGCCATACCTCCCGTGTATACGGCCATCCATGCAGCAAAACGAGGGCGGGTCGTGATCCACCAATCGCATAGTGAATGTACGTTCCGTTTACGGGTCCATATCTGTGGGTAAATCCAGGTAGTCCTGTGACTGAAGTTCCCGCTGCCGGCTCGTTCGCTTCTGACATCTGCATCTTTACCCTCTTCCCCTCCCCTCGAACCATCTGGTCGAGACAGAGGAACCATCTGAGAGTAACGATAGAATGGTGCGTTAGTAGAAAACAAGAACGCACAATTTAGTGCGTACCCCCCCACCTCAGTTCGGACAGGACAACATTTGAAAACTCCACTGAAGACCACGGCCATTGTGGGACATAAATCCGAAGACCATGAGGGATGCAAGGCGCTGGCCAGCGTGCTTTCTCAAATTGGCGACAAGTGGACGATTCTGGTTGTTGGTGTCCTTTCCATGGGTTGCTCCCGGTTCAATGCGCTGCAAAGAGCCGTTCCAGGGATATCCCACCGGATGCTGACCCATACGTTACGCGAGCTGGAAAGAGACGGGCTGGTGAAGCGAACAGCTTTTGCCGAGATTCCTCCTCGGGTTGAGTATGAACTCACAACGCTAGGTCGATCTCTGACAAAGCCGCTTGCACACCTTGCGGGATGGGCATCTGTAAACCGATCCTCTATCGAAATTTCGCGTCTGGGATTCGACGAACTTCGTGCCAAAGATGGCAAAGACAAGACCGTCCGTGCGGATGACAGTGAATTCGAGGAGATTTTTGAGAGTCCTAGCCGCAGGACTTCGATGTAACAACAAGTGAGGTGTCGGTCCCGGCATGTCGCCATGGGTGCCTGGATGATTGAAGTTTCTGGACTTAGAAGATCAAGCAGCCGCAGGTCAGGCCAACGTCCCATTGTCTGCAAGCTGATTGATCGTGTGCCGTGCGAAGAACTCCTGCTCCGGAGTGAGCTGTTCGCACAAGGCATCTGCTTCCGCCCAATCAATTACCAATGGTTACCTCCAGGTACCTACGCGCAGCCAAGGTGCCTTCTTGCAAAGAGACACCGGCTGAATCATACTTGCGGCGAGGTGTTCGAGGACATCAGAAGGAGAGTTCATGAAAAACCGTGTACTCGGCATGTGGCGGCCAGAGACGATTACAGCGACGGTAGGGGGCAAGACGATGGAGCCTTTCGGGCCAAAGCCAACCGGGCTTCTTTGCTTTCACGAGAGCTTGCATTTTGTGGAGCTCATGTCCGACCCAACCGTCCCACGCTTTGCGAGCAATGTGCGAGAAGCTGGGACAGCCGAAGAGAACAAAGCCGCGGTGATCGGAAACTTAGCCCTGTTTGGCACCTACACTGTAGATGGTGAAGGAAACTTCTCCGGCAACGAGGTACAAGGCTGCACGTTCCCGAACTGGATCGGTGACCAACGAACAGCCGAGCAACTGAAAGAAGTCGTGGACGGCGATCACATGCTGGAGATCTTTCAAAGTGAAGATGTGCGCGTGGAGATTCATTGGCAACGTGTAATCGCACCTCAGTAAGCTCTAAACGCTGGTCAAGGGCCCGCTACGTGGAACTACGGCCCGGCGAAGCGGCACGAGATCCCGACACTTCCACCAGGCCAAAAGGTAAACGTGCCAACCGGGCTGGCAGCGTTTCCCGATCCTGTGTTCCCGATGCCTCCTCGCCAGGTTGCGCAACGATCGCACAACGTGGTGCAGTACACCGAAATGTCCTTTGGAAGACACTTCCCCTTCTACGAAGCACCTGACTTTCTGATTAAAGGATCTTCGCGACTTTCGCAAACTTGTGGTTCCGTTGTACTGAACCGGGCCTCTTCATAAAGACGGAAAGTCGCATCGTTTAACCAAACATTCTTGATGCATTTAGTCTTCAAATTACTGGCCTAGGCGCGACGTGGGGTGTGACACCGAGCCCTAGCCATCCGAACGGTTTGGATAAAGCAATCTGCGAGGGAGAGCCTTGGGCAGAGACCCTTGCTTCAGGGATGCCGACGCCTGCCGTAGCTTTGTCTCTCTGACGGCGGGAACTGTTGCAGCGGCCTGCACCGGGGTTGGACGTGCACTGAGGGCGGAGCCCGAACAGGGCAGTCAATCAGGAGGAATGGTGAAGAGAATCGACGCAGGCGTTCTGGATGTTGCGTACTTGGAGTCGGGCCCCGCTGCCGGTGCCCCGGTGGTGCTGCTGCATGGATTTCCATATGACGTTCATACCTATGATCTGGTCGCGCGCCGCTTGAGCGCGGCTGGCCGGCGGGTAATTGTTCCTTACCTTCGCGGATTCGGCCCAACGCATTTCCTGCGTAGAGAGTCGCCACGTGTGGGTCAGCAGGCGGCACTTGGCTCCGATCTCCTTGCGCTGCTGGATGCGCTCTCGATCCAACACGCGACACTTGCCGGCTATGACTGGGGAGGCCGAGCCGCCTGCGTGGTCGCCGCGTTGTGGCCTGATCGAGTGAGCGGCCTCGTGAGTTGCGGTACCGGGTATAACCTCCAAAACTCCAAGAAAGCGCTGAAGGCTGACAAACCAGAAAAGGAGCGGCTGCGCTGGTACTGGTTTTATCTCAATTCCGAGCGGGGCCAGGCGGCGCTCAGGGAAGACCGTGCTGGATTTTGCCGTTACTTGTGGCAATACTTCTCGCCCACATGGGCTTTCGACGAGATGACATACGCCCAAACGGCAGCTTCGTTCGACAATGTAGATTTCGTTGATGTGGTCCTGCACTCGTATCGGTACAGGATCGGTGCAGTGCCAGGTGACACGCATTTAGAAGCGCTCGAGCAGCAGCTGTCGGCGGAGCCGCAAATCACCGTACCGACCATCGTTCTCCAAGGCGCAGACGATGGCGTAGACCGGCCAGCCGCGCCGGAAGAGATCAAGCCGCATTTCACCGCGCTGCGCCGCCTCGCCACGCTCGATCATGTAGGCCACAATCTGCCGCAGGAAGCTCCCGATGTGTTCGCGGCAGCAATCCTGGAAGTAGGGCAGACCGCATGACAACGTCAGCACTCTACCACTGCTCTTGCGTATCCGTCTAAGCCGGATCAGGCAACATAGAAGCCGTTTAGTCTAGTCGAAGTTCCTTTTGCAGTTGCGGCTCGATGGGAAGGTGTTTCATTTCGAAAGGACAGAGATACGGTGTTGCATGTCGAAGTAACTACCCATCACGAGAACGCGCAATGTCTGCATGATGCCCTTTTTCTCAGGCGACCCTCGCCGTAGGTCCCGGCCAGGTTACACCTGGAACGATCAAACTTGGCGGCGCATCTCTGCGCAACGTTACGAACCGTGTCAGTCGTTTCTAATTAGAGGGAATGCCGTAATTCTGAGCTTCGCTGCCGCATAGGGAACGAGCTCGATCGTGTGCAAAGGTTGTTTGCTTTGCAATGGACTTTGAGGCGGCGGCGCGGCAGAGCCATCCTCTGCCGTCCAGTCAGGCAACTGCTTCGCTGATACCCGAAGTGTGACAGGACTTCCTTTCCTGCCGAACGGAACCGCTCCTACCTCCGACTCCGAGGTAGCAATATCCTTTGCGGGATTAGAAACATCAAGCGCAAGCCCATAGTTCCAAGGTGTACTTGGATAGATCTGCCAGTCGGCAGTCATGCCACGATCGCGCAGCTTAAGCCAATCCTCTCCGATGCTGTACGAGAACACCAACGGTCCACGTTCCACCGCGATGGACCCCTGATACCAGCGCGAGACGCGCGGCTGCATCGAGAAGACGAGTTCGATCTTATCCCCACGCTTCCAGGTTCTCTCAATGCGAGCAAACGTACCTGCAGCCGGCGGCGGCTCCACACGTCCGTTGATCCTGATCAAAGTTCCTGCGGCCCATGCGGGAATGCGCAGTCGCAGCGGAAAGGCGCAGGTGGCGTCCGGTTCAATTGTAAGTAACACGGTCCCCCTGAAAGGATAGCTGGTCTCCTGCACGATCCGAACTGGAGTATCACGTACGACGATATTCGCTTCACTTGGCGAGTAGGCCGCGACCACGATCCCATCGTCCTCCGACAGCATGTAGAGGCTAGCGGCAAACTTTGGCCAACCCTGGTGAAAATTTGCGGTGCAACAGCCGAAGTTTGGTTCGAGTCCAAAGAGGTTTGATTCTGGACCATTGGTGGTCCAGGGCTTGTGATGTAGACTGCACTCCACCTGGTTCGGCTGCTGATCATATTGATGCGCCCACATATCATCTGTCATCGTGCCGGGTAGAGCGTTGAACGCCAGCTTCTCAAGACGATCGCCGAAGGCAGGATCGCCCACAATGGCGAGAGACTGTTCCAGCGAAAACATGGACTCGACGACCGTGCAAAGCTCCGATCCCTGAGACGGACTTCTCCCTGCAAGATGTTCATCACAGGAGAACATTCCATTTGGCAGACCGTGATACTGGTCGAGCTGCGCGATCATATGCGAAGCAGCCTCCCGGTCCTTTTGCGATCCAGAAACGATCGACCAGACCGGACCGGTCTTAATTGCCTGACCATTGTTGACGCCATGCGTGGCGAGGGCGACGTCGGTGTGGTGTCCGCTCTGTTCGAGATGCAGGGACTCCGCGGTCATTCGATCCTTGTAGGGAAAGTCAGCAAACTCACCCGTCCAGTCGTAGCCCTGCCTTCTCAGCAAGCGAGCCAGCTCGAGCAGCTTTGCATCCTGGGTCCGGTTATAGAGCCAAAGGATGGTGAGCACCTGATCCTGCCACCTGAACCTGCCCCACTCCTGCAACGGCCGTCGCGGCAACTCGGATAGCTGATAGAGGAAGTAACGATGCATGAAAGGCACCACACGAGCGTCTCCGGTCGCTTCCTCATACTGGACCAGCGCTTTAAGCATGACGAATCGGGGCCACCAATCCTCGTTGCTCTTCGGGCCGAACATCCCCTCGGCGTTCTGTGAGCCCAAGGTCCAGTCAATGTACTTTTGTGCCTTGGCCTTGAGTGCGCTGTTGTTCAATAGGTAGGCAAGCGGAATCAGCCCGTCCAGAAAATAGGGACCGCGCTCCCAGGATTCTCCGTTTCCACCCAGCCATCCACTGTTCGGTCCAACATCCGCCCACACCTCATCCAGATGCCCGCTCAGACCATCTGCCTGAATCTGCAACTGCCGCTGTAGCCAGCCTCGCGGCTGAACCGCGCCGAGCGGTAGCGGATAAAAGGCGTTGCTGGCCAGCGGCTCTGCGTTCCTGAGCGGCCGCCTGGCGGGAGTCTTTGGGTCCAAACCTGCATCCATTGCAGCGAACGCGGATGACGGGAGCGAAGACGCGGCGCAAGCAGCAACAGCGTTCTTGAGGAAACCGCGACGACTGGAAAGAGAACGGATTCGGAAGGACAAAAGGGCTCCTGATGGACCGATCTGATGGTACTCATCAGACCGACACTAAATCTTAGAAGTCGGTACGCGCGCCGAGGAGCATATTGCGTTGTGGATACGTGCTGGTTGACTGCCCGAACGTCGTGTCCTGCAACTTGCCATCGACAGCCGTCAGGTTGACACGATTGAAGAGGTTGAACGTATCGAGGCGTAATTCAAGGCTGACACGCTCCGTGATGCTTGTCGTTTCTTGAGGGTGAGGTCAGTCTCCGCATACCCCGATTCAGGAAGCGATTCGGGGTTTCGTTTCCTTCCGACCCGAACGCAGGCAGCGTAAAGTTTCCACAAGGAAGCGCGCCGCAAGCCGAATTATAATCCCCACTGGTCGGCACGTCTTGGAGTCACGCTCCACGAAGGTAACGGCGTATGAGCGAATGCTTGCACCGTACCCTCAACAAACGGACCAAGGGTGCGCCACCAGTCGTAAGAGTGAAAGTTGAAATCTAAACCAAGCGTCAATCGCAGCAGACTGAATCCAAGTTCGGCGTCGAAATGGTTTGTGCGATCTTCGTGTTCAAGTGGCATCGTGGTCCGTTCATGAACATTCGGGGCATATAGTGGCTAACCGGGCCATCTATCGTTTGCTTGAAAAAGGCGATTCGGGGTGTTCTCTTCATAAGGAAGATGCTCTGGACGCCAAAGGATTTCCATGAACGCCCCCCAGGGTGTCTTGAAGTACCAAATCTTTTCACCCTTTTTTACGTCACCTTTGGCTTCCAAAGGACCTGCGAGGAGCTCCGCTCCGTGCTGCTTCAGGGATGCGGCCGCAGCCTCGATGTCATCTACAAAAAAGGCAATATGGGTCGCACCGTAATCGATGTTGCTTGGCATGGTTTGCTGCTGCTGGACGGCGTCGAAGGCCATCAATTCCACATTTACATTGGGTCCGAGCCGAAGCATTGCGATGTGGATGCTCTTGATGGGAACGCCCGTGGGAGTCTCATGGAAAGGCCCAACTTGCCAGAGCAGTTGCGCTCCAAGGGCGTCTTCAAAGAATTGGATGGCTGCGCTCAGGTCGGGGACGGTGATACCGATATGGTCAACGTGCCGAGCAGAAACGATTCCCTTTTGCATTTAACTTCTCCTTTGTAGTGGTTAGCGAACGACAGTTTTGAACCACATGTAACCGCTCTCGCCTAGCACCATACCGAGCAGTCCAAGCAAAGCGACGATTGGTGGCGCAGGGCTTTTTACCCGGAACAAGGCATACAGCACGCCTACTGCGCACCCCAGAACGAAGGAAAACAGGTAGGCTTTCACAGTCTGGCAGCCTCCACACGTTGCCAGAACTCGATCAGGCGGCTGGAGACCACCTCCGGTTGCTCCTCCATGACGTAGTGGCCGCAATCCTCGATTTCGCCACCTTCGACATGGATTGCGAGCGACTCCATCGACAGGCGTAAACGATCTCCTACGCCGCTTTTTCCGCCCAGGGCGAGCACGGGCATTTGCAGCTTGGTCTTGCTGAACTCGATATTCTGGGACGCGCTCTTGGCGGCGGCGCGATAGTAGGCGAAGCCTCGACTCATGGCGCCCGGCCTGGAGTAGCATTCGACATAGCGGTCGCGCTTGGCCTGAGAAAGCCGGTCCGGATGCTGCGCCTTATGTTGGAAGAGCCACTCGAAGAGCTGCCGTTCGCGGCCTTGGGTCAGCACCTCAGGCAGGTCTGGCAGTGTATTGAAGGAGAACTGCCAGAGTTTGACGTTGACCTCAGGCGGGAGAGGAAAGCTCAAGGGTGTCCCCAAACCGGGGAGTGCCGAATCGAGCAGGGTCAGGCTGCGGATACGTTCCGGAAACTGCGCCGCCCACGCGTAGGCGATCCAGGCTCCGACATCATGGCTGACGAGGTGGATCGGTTGCGGCGTGAAGGAACGTAGAGCCTCCTCAAGCTGCTTACTGATGCTGCCTGTGTCGTAGCCGCCGGTGGACTCGGAAGATTCGCCCAACCCGGGAGGATCAATCGCCAGCACATGATGCCGCTCGGCAAGGGCTGGCAGCACTTCGCTGTAGGCTTCCGCGGTTTCAGGCCAGCCGGGCAACAGCACCACCGGCGTACCCGAACCTGCCGTGAGAGCATGAACGCCATTGCCGAGAGTTGAGGATTGTACGGTTTGCGTCATCATGTGCCATCTCTTTCATTTACTGACTTACGTGTTTTTAGTTGCCACTGCCGATACCGGGATGTCGGCCCGGTACCCACTGCATGCGCAAAACTAACTTGTTGCCCTGCGGCCGGTTTAGAGCATCAATCTCGTGATACCCGTTGACGTAAAAGAGATATTGCCCACGATCCCAGACCAGGCCTGGACCGATGGAACCGACCTGCTCCGGCGATCCGTTGAGGTTTACGCCGTTTACCTTCGGATCGGTGATCTGCTTCAGGAAGTATCCGTTGGCTCCGAGCCAGAGCCCATGTGGCAGCCCATACGCGATGGTTGCATTGAAGTGAACGGCTTGGCCGGCCTTGGTAGAACGAGCATTGGTTTGGATGGGAGGTGAGTTGTTCGCTCCGTTGTAAAGGTAATGGGTGCGCCAGCTTGTCTCGATTCTGTGCGTCGGAAAGAAGGTGAAGGCATAGTACGGATGCACCGTGAAAGCATGGCTGCTCAGGGTGGTGGCTAGATCCCGGCGGTACTCTCCGATAGGAACTTCGAAGTCAAGAACAGAGCGCTGATTCAAAAGCGTGGAGCCGATCTTCTTCTGTTTCCATTGGAGAACAAGCGGTGAAACCGTAAGGTCGCCAAAGCCGCCCACGGCTCCAGGCTCGCCTGCATTGACGTGAGCGGCGACAAGAATAGCTTCGGTGCCATACCACGCCCCGAAAAGGTGATGCTTTGTAAGATCGACACCATGGGTCAAGCCGCTGATGCTGTTGACAGCGGGCGCATTGCGGACGGTATGACCCAGGCCATCCGTGATGCTGCCGCTATGATACGCATCGCCAATCTGCTCCAGCAGGAGACCTGGGCCGCCGAGAGCATCGAGAAAACTCGTGTCGCCGAGATTGACCGTGGGCTCGGCAGAATGCATCTGCGCATGGCCTGCGCTCCACGCCGGCAGCAAGGCCAAGAGAATGTACTTGAGCAATCGTGTCATTGCAGCACCTGCACTCGACGGCTGAGTGCCTGCTGACGCAAGCGTCATAAGCCACAGTTCTGTACCGGGAGTGAGCCGAGCTTGCACCGCGCGGAGGATGGCGGTGTTGCAGGAATCTGCTCTCAGACTGCCCGAGATACCTAATAGCCGAACTGTTTCCGTCTGCTCAGTCATGTTCCTGCTTCCAGCCGCGGGCTGCCTTGCTCTATCTCCAACCGTACGCGCGGTCTGTTTATCCGTCCAACGAAACATTTGCATAAGAGTTATTCTTATGAAAGATGAATGAAGGGAGACCCTCAATCATGGAGCTACGCCATCTTATGCACTTCATCGCACTTGCTGAGACGAAGCAGTTCACCGCAGCGGCGAGACGCGTGAACGTGGTGCAATCGGGCCTTTCGGTAACGATTAAGGAGTTGGAAGAGGAGATCGGCTCCAAGTTGGTGAACAGAACCACAAGAAGCGTGGCGCTGACCGAGGCGGGAGAATGCTTTCTGGAGTATGCGCGATCGAGTCTTAGCTCACTTCATGAGGGAATCGTGGCCGTGAGATCGCAGGATGGCATCGTGCGCGGACGGCTGAAGATCGGAATACTCCAAAGCTTGACGCCATACGTCGATCTCCCGGCGGTGTTGCAGCGCTTTCGTGCGACGTATCCGCAGGTGGAGTTTGCAGTACGTGCGGTGGACACAGATGAGGTTCCTGCCTTGGTGCGTTCCCGTGATGTGGATCTGAGTTTTCAAGCCGTCGGGCAGAGGACGACTCTGAAAGGGCTAGAGACAATCCCCTTCGCACATGACGTTCTCGTCGCCGTCTGCTCGAGGCGGTCTGATCTTGCGACGAGACGGAGCGTGAACCTGGAAGCGATCAGCACAGAGGAATTCGTCGATCTGGTTGCAAAGCGGGCCTTGAGGGTCATGCTGGATCATGTGTTTCTGGAGAGAGGCCTAAAGCGATCCAGCACATACGAAGTGAGCGATGTGGAGACGCTGCTGCAGTTCGTGTCTTGTGGTCTGGGCGTCGCCATAGTGCCTGCCGCTCTTGTCAGGTCTTCAAGATACGCGAGTCAACTTCATGTTCTGAAAATCACGCAGAGAGGCCCTGCCATGCCGAAATGGCGGATCGCGATTGTCGTCCTTGCACAAAAACGCCAACCGTACGGAAAAACCATCGCTCAATTGTTTGTTGAAACCCTCTCGGAAATGCAAAAGAAGTCTTAGCGTACGATTGTCAAGAAAGCTCTGGGACAGTCGCCCCGCAAGTTCCGGAATGGCCGCCAAGGAACCAGTGGCTACGGACTATCGCATCGACCAGCAGGGATCCTAAGCTGTGCCTATAGCATCTTATCGGCTAAACGTACGTATTAGAGCGTAGAGGTTCTATGCGCGCCGATGCTTAAGAGAACTACGATCATGTACTTGCCGGTCGCTCGCGCCGTCCTTGACGAGCAGGGAGCGAATGCCTCGCTCCGTGACATACGCGCAGAGCAGGCACGGGACTTGGCACGTTGTACCGGCACTTTCCCACGTAAGAAGCCTTGCTCCGCAACAGTTTTGACGGACTAACCGCCAGAGCCAAGGCACTTGCAAGCATAGGTTCACCCGCAGAGGCACTCGTCTCGTGGCTTCGTGATGTCGTCGAAGTGGCACATAGCCCGCGAAACTTCCTAATGCATCTGGCGATGGGCATCTTCCGTGCTCATTGGTCTGCTCAGGTTCACGAAGAATGGACACGCAGCCTACTCAGGAATCGGCCTGACCTTAGCCGCGAGAAGCTGGAGCGCACTCGGAACCTGATGGAAAGGGCACTCCTGGACGCGGCTGGAGACTGGATACGAGCATCTCATCGACTCCATTGAGCTGCCGGATCGGGACGACCGGCACGTCGTCTGCCGCGATCCGCTGCGGCGCAAATGTGATCGTGACCCTCAATCTGGAAGACTTTCCGGGCCAGGCTCTCGGAGATTTCAGCATTGAAGCGCAGCATCCCGATGATTTCGTTCTTGCCTGCTGGAGGCTTTCCCGGAGCTCATTGTGGAAGCATCGCGTCAGTCTTAAGAATCCTCCAAAGACGCCCGACGAGTACCTTGCCGGACTGGACGCGCAAGGCTTGGAAAATACCGTGATCGCACTTCGCGAGCTCCTGGCTGAACGGGCTGCGGTCATTTAGCGCGTCGCAAGAGGTCTTCCCTTGGAACACCGTTTGCAGGCTTGGCGGGCGGCAAAGTGAGCGAACCCCCGAAATCGGCCAGATGATCCAACATTGGCGGGTAGCAGATGCGGCTTTTTGTCCTGCCAGTCCTTGCGCCAGCACTGTTCGTAGGCCGTGGCCTGTGCATTCTGGGGGAGACGAGCCAGCAGGTTCGCATGACTTGCGATGATGCGCTCCTGCGTGAACGCCTCCGCAATCGCCGGTATAAGTTGCAAGAGGGACAGACGGGCGTAGATGCGGCTTGCGCTCTTGCCCGACTTCTCGACCAATGCGCCTACATCGTAACCGGCATGTCGAGTAGACGCTGGAAGCCCTGCGCTTCTTCGTATGGGTGAACGTCTTCCCGCTGCGAGTTCTCGACTAGCTGCCATTCGAGCGCCTGTGCGTCGTTGATATCGACGATGCGGGAGAGAGGCCGCCCACCCTGGCGGTCTTCTTTTTACAAGGCCGCCATAACATCCGCCGGTTCCGGCCGCACATGGAAGTCCGCATTTGCCTCCGCAAACGCGATCGTTCCATCACGGCGAACAAGAAACGTCGCCGGCAGTGGCAGCCTCCAACTCGCCTCCGTTGCGTTGTCGTAGTTCAGCCCGGCGTTCGCATATGGGATGTTGACCAGGATCGAGCGAAAGTAGGCTCGATGTTGCGCCGGCACCGTGTACGCCAGCCCATACCGCCGGGCAACTTCTGTCCCAGGGTCCGAGAGAACGGGGAAGGAAAGTCGATGCTGCTGCACCGCAAAATCGTTCTGCCGCTGCGTCTGCGGCGAAATCGCCACCAGCATGGCCCCACGCCGCCGAAGCTCCGGATACAGCTCCCGCCATTGCTCCAACTCCGTCACGCAATAGGGGCACCATCGTCCCCGAAAAAACTTCAGTACCACAGGCCCCAGCGCCAGCACATCCGCCAATCGCACCTGCTTGCCCGTAAGCGCATCGCCCAGCACAAAGTCCGGAGCCAAAGCCCCCACCGGAAGAACCCCATCTTCAATCCCCGATCGAAACAACTCCGCCGTCGCCGCCTCCGAGATCGCCAGGCGATCCGCCTGCACCAGCGCCCGCGTCTTCTGCGTAATTCGGTCGAGTTGATCCTGGAGCAGCGTGGAAAGCATATCTAACCTAAGTGTAGCTCGCCCCTGTCATAAGGCGTTCCGCTCGGAGGTCCGCTCGATATGGAAACGCAAATCGGAATGCTGGCTTCTTTTCCCTTTACACATGCTTCGGCAACTGCCACTATAGACGAAGAAAAGGCGAAGATAATCCTTCTGCGAGAGGTACCCACGACATCGCTGGCGCCTGCAAGGCGGTGGGGGCAGGCGCCAGCGGATCCACCTCAAGTAATGGCAAGCGAACAAAGAACCCTAAGCATCCATGCCTCTGCCCTGGATGCCACGGACACGAGCCAGACAGGGCTATAGCAAACGCCCTTCGGAAAGATCGCGGATCAAGCCAAGGTCTGCTGCCAGAAAGTCGTACTGCGGAAGCTCTCCAAGTGGCGACCACCGCATATCGTTGAATATCCGATTCTCGATCGCCCCATTAAACTCCCGAACGGCGAAGAACTGCAGATCAATGGCGCCCCCGTTCCGATACGTGTGCCGCACCCGCGACACCCGCTCCCCAATGACTGCGTCTATGCCAAGCTCTTCATTCAGCTCCCGCGCCAGAGCCTGTTCCGCCGTCTCGCCGGGCTCGATCTTGCCTCCCGGAAACTCCCACTTCAGGCTCATCGGCTGGTCCGGCTTCCTCTGGCATACCAGCACCTCAACTCCCGACTTCTCCGCTCGATCGCGCAGGATCAGTGCCGCAACCACCAGGCGCAGAGGTTTGCCAACCGCCGAATCTCCACGTACGTCGAGCTTGCGTATCGGCTGCTTCACGGTCTCCCAACAGTTTAGACGCGTTTTCCGCTGCAACGTTCTCGCGCATCCACCTTGCCAGCCTTATCCGGTCGCCCGGACCGCTTCCGGAAAGTACACGGTCCACCCCTCTCGCGCACTTCGCTCCTCGAGCGATCCCGTCGGATTCACCGGGAAAGCGTGCCGAGCCATGGCCAGCATCGCCGCGTCATGCACCGAGTTCCCGAATACTGCATCGGGTGCGGCAACGCCGGCGCGCCGCAGAGAGGCAACCTTCCCCTCATCGGTCGGCACATCCCGCAACTGGTCTGTCACCACGCCCTCTACAATCGCCGCCCGCGCTGCGAGCACCCTATCTGCCGCTATCTCAAACCGCCTCATGCCCTCATTGATTACCCAGTCGCACGTCGAGCTCACCGCCCATATCTCGACTCCCTCTCGCTGCAGCATCCGCACCAGCGTCTGCATCTCGGCAAAGATCGACTGCTCGATGCGTTCGCCAAAGAACACCCTTGCAGCCTCGCGCATCCGCGCCTCGGTCACGCCCGCGAACACCTGCACCATCTCACCGCAGATCTCCAGTTCCGAGACCCTCCCAGCTTTGTACCCCGCATACCGCCCGGCGAGCCATTCCGCAGCCTTTGCCGAGACCAGGCCGTTCTCCACTGTCCAATGCATAAAGCCTGACCCAGCGTCGACGCCCCACAGTGTCCCATCGCAGTCGAATACTGCAACCTGCGGCTTGATCGCCTGCACCTGGGCAAAGAACTCTCCCGTATGCTGCCACGCCCGAGCCCCCGTCATCTATCTCCTCCGTGGGTCCTTCAGGGATCACGAGCACCCTGAGTTCCTCTTTCCGATTCTAAAATGCGCCCGTTCCAAAATGGGGGAGTCCATCCAACAAGTGTATGCAACCAAACGCCATGAGCTTGCACCGCGTGCATCATAGTGCTCAGGAGGAAGTACCCAATGAGCGAGCAGAAGCAACTCAGTGGCCCCGAAGGTTTGCAGAAGATTGGCGAAATCATTCAGGACATCCGGATCGCAATGTTGACCACCGTCGCCGCCGACGGATCCCTCGACAGTCGCCCTATGGCCACACAGCAACCCGAGGCCTTCGACGGCCGCATCTGGCTGCTTACCCGCGACGAAAGCGGCAAGGTCGCTCAGATACAGCAAAACAGCCACGTCTCCCTGCTTTATGCGGAGAACGGCAAGTCGACCTATCTCACCGTTAAGGGACTCGCCAACGTCAGCCACGACCGCATGAAGATCCAGGTTCTTTGGAATGCGATGTACAAGGCATGGTTCCCCCTTGGTCAGGACGATCCCAACATTGCCGTGCTCACCGTCGACGTGACCGAGGCAGAGTATTGGGAAGCCTCTTCGAGCAGCATCGTGCGCGGACTGCGCTATCTGGCTGCGGCCGTTACGGGGGGCCAGGTCAATGTTGGGGAAACCGGAAAAATCCAAGTTGGACAGCCAGGCAAGGCCGCCCAGCAGACCAACATCCCCGTGGGCCAGCCAACCTCCGGCAATGCCAACAACATTGCCGTAGAAGAGCGCAGCAAGCAACTGGTTTAGATTGGCGGAAGTCCCTCCATGACGCTCACTCCCGGCGGCGCGGCGAAGACAAACATCTTCGCCGCGATCGGCCGATCCTCAACCATCCCTGAGAAGGTAAACTCCGTCGCGGACCCGTCCAGATCCTCTAGCCGCAGTCTCGCGATCTTTCCTGTTCCATCCACGTCCAGAGCAAGCCGCCGCACGCGCGCCTCCATCCCCCGA
>CAXUNW010000023.1:14746-24204 GCA_964252505.1 uncultured Acidobacteriaceae bacterium | reverse complement strand
GGCTGGGGCGCCCTGTGAAGCCCCAGCCTGCGCCAAAATCTGCGTCGAAATCATCCCCGCCTCCATCGCGTTGTACTCCCGCACCCGACCCGGCATAAAAAAGCATTCCACCCAGCCCAGGATCGTCGGAATCCCGGTCCACGACAAAAGAAGGTAGATCAGGCCAACACCCGTTCGGCGAAGATAGAAGTGGTGAACGCCAAAGCCGCCAAGAAAGATCGCCAGCAGCACCCCCGCCGTCTCGTCCCGCCGCGCACGGTCGTATTCGGCATAAAACCAGGCCTTCTGTGGGTCGGTCATCCGGGCTGTGTAGATCGAATCTGGATATAGCATCTTCCACCTCAACGGCGCGCCCGTCCCGCCAGGCACCCGCTCGCAGGAATGATACGACGGCCGTGCTGTTGCGGTTCCATCGCGGCAATCGGAAAACGCTGATGTGTTCAAAAGACGCCGCTGCCTTCCGTCTCTGCGCCCAACCCGTTACCATGAACCCATGCCCATCATTCAGGTCATCATCCTGGCGATCGTCCAGGGTTTCGCGGAGCTTCTGCCGGTCTCAAGCTCCGCCCACGTCGTCGTCGCCGAGCGCCTCATGGGCATTGATCCCTCAACCCCTCAGATGACCCTCCTGCTCGTCATGCTCCACACCGGAACCATGTTCGCGGTCATCGTCTACTTCTGGCACCAGTGGCGACGCGCCTACTTCGGTACCATGGAAGCCTTTAAGGCGTTCGCGCTCCGCCTTGTAGCCGCCACGGCCCTTACGGCCATCATCGGCTACCCCCTCCAGAAGATAGTCGCCATCATCGCCTTTCCCGGCGCCCCGAAGGCCGAAATCGAGCTGCTCTTCGGCCGCCTCGACATCATCGCCCCTGCCCTCCTGATGGCCGGCATCATCATCCTGCTCGCCGGCCTCAAGGAGAGGCGGGAGTTTGGCACCCCGCCGGAGGTCCCACCTCCCACCGCGGACGGCCACTACCAGGAGGGAGTCATCCTCACCATGCGCCAGTCCCTTTGGATGGGGGCAATCCAGGGAATCTGCCTTCCATTCCGCGGCTTCTCCCGGTCCGGCGCCACCATCTCGACTGGCATGCTCGTCAATGCGTCTAAAGAGCGCGCCGAACGCTTCTCCTTTGCGCTCGCCGTTGTCCTGACTCCGCCCGTTGTCTTCGTCGAGGTCCGCCGCCTCCTCAAGGCCACGCACGAGGCCACCGCCGCCGGTCTACCCGTCGATCTCCACGCCACCTTCGCCTCAAGCGCCTTGGGAGCCGTCTTCGCCTTCTTGGCCGGCCTGGTAGCCCTTAAATGGCTTTCCTCCTGGCTCGAGTCGGGGCGCTGGTCGTTCTTCGGCATCTACTGCGTGGCCGCATCGATCGTCGTCTTCCTGCTCCACATGCGCGGCTTCTAAGGCACCCTGCTCCGCGCCTCGAGGAGGGCGCACCGATGCCCCTCATGAAAGCCCACACCGAGTACCTCACCCTCACCACTCAATCGCGTTACGAGATGGTGCATCTCACCCCCCAGGTCGAGGCCATCGTTCGCCGCTCCGCCATTGATGATGGCCTCTGCTTCGTCTCGCCGATGCACATCACTGCCGCCATCTACGTTAACGACAACGAAGACGGCCTCATTGAAGACATCGCCGCCTGGCTCGAGAGACTGGCTCCCCGCAACCCGGCCTACAAACACCACCGCACCGGCGAGGATAACGCCGATGCCCACCTTAAGGCTCTCCTCCTCCACCACGAAACCACTCTGCCCGTGACCAAGGGAGCCTTGGACCTCGGCCGCTGGCAGCGCATCTTCTACGCCGAATTCGACGGCCAGCGGCCCAAACGCATCATCGTTAAGGTGCTTGGCGTCGCAGCACAATAATGTCGACCCGCCGGTTCTGGCCGCGCCCCATCTCGGTCGAGTTGTCGGCGATCGGATGAAACTCCGCAAGCCCCTGCGCCGCGATCTCGGTCGGAGCCACCCGGCCATCCTCCAGCAGAATCCGCGTGATCGCCCCGGCCCGCGCGCTGGAAAGCTCCCAGTTGCTTGGAAACTGCGCCGTATGGATCGGGCGGTCGTCCGTGTGGCCTTCTACCCGGACCGACCCGCTCGGCATGTCCTTTGCAATCTCATCCAGCAGCGGCAGCGCCTCCGGCCGAACCTCCGACGATCCTGAGAGAAAAAATCCAACCTCCCGCAGCGAAATCACCAGCCCTTCGGGCGTCGACCGCAACACCACGCTTCCTGCCGGCATCGACTTTGCCGCTTTGCCGGTGTCGAGGGCCTCGCGCATCTTGTGCTCGTCAGAGAGAGCCGCCTTGGCCGCCTCTTCTGCCTTCTTGCTTGGAATCGGCGCCTCCAACGGCATCGGCGTCTCCACCCCGGAGTTGCCCGCCGTGTCCGTCAGCGCCGGGGTCTTCGATCGCGGCTCGAAGATCCCCAGCTGCGCGAACGCCGAGGTCATCGCCTCCGCCAGCTTGATCTGCTTGCGCTTATCGTTCTGTCCCGACGCAAACAACACGACAAAAAACGCGAATAGCAACGTGATGAAGTCCGCGTAAGATACCAGCCAACGCTCATGGTTTACGTGTTCCGGATGCTTTTTCTTGCTCACGCGGTCGCCTCCGCGGCTTTGCCGCCACCTTCAGCTGGCTTGTGCTCAAACAGGAACGTCTTCAGCTTCGTCTCGATCATCCGTGGATTCATTCCTTCCAGGATCGAGATCACGCCTTCCAACATCATCTCCTTCACCATCACCTCTTCGCGATGCCGGAACTTCAGCTTGCCCGCCGCCGGAAGACAGATCAGGTTCGCCACCGCAACTCCATAGATCGTCGCCACGAAGGCCGTCGCAATGCCGCGCCCGACCTCATCGATGTTGTCGAGGTGCTGCATCACCTGGATCAGACCAAGCACCGCGCCGATGATCCCGACCGTCGGCGAATAGCCCCCGGCGGCCTCAAAGACCGCCGGAATCTTCTCCTCGATCTCGCTCCGGTTGTTTAGCTCCAGCTCCATGATCTTGCGGACCTCGCTCGGCTCGGTCCCGTCGACGGCAAGCGTCAACGCCTGCTTCAGGAACGGATCGTTCACCTTCTTCAGCTCGGTATCCAGCGAAACAATACCGCTCTTCCGGGCGATGTTTGCCAGCTCGACGATCTGCTTCAGAATTGCCTCACCATCCGCTCCGCCCGTAAAGAAGACCTTCATGGCGTGCTTCAGCGCCGCCATAAAGATGCTCATCGGGAACTGCAGCATGCAGGCCCCCGCCGTCCCGCCCACCACGATCATCGCGGCGGTCGGCTGTGTAATCTGCCCGATGCTGCCGCCCTCGATCATCATCCCGCCTAGGATGCCCGCGAACGCCAGCACAATCCCGCCAAAACTTGCGATATCCATGGATCTGGCCCTCCCCAGGCCGGTCCCGCTCTATTCTTCTTCGGCTGCCTCTGCGGTACGAAGCATCTTTGTCGCGTCCCAGGCCAGTTTCTGCGTCAGCGATGGCCCAGACTCCGGCCAGGCGGTCCGAAGAACCTCCGCCCGGTAGGCCTTTACCTTCTCCGCCACCACCGCGCACGGCTCCAGAACCACCAGCTTCTCGCCCGTTATCAACGTCAGCAACGTATCCGGCGCAGACTCCGCATACCGGATCAGGTCGCAGTTCACCGTCAGCAAATGTCCATTCAGCCGCGTCAGCTCGATCATCCCTGTTGACCTTCCCTTCCCCTGTCTCATCGGCCCTGCCAACTGCCCCGATAGCTCTGTCTCGCTTTCATTCCCATTCCTGAAATGGAAGACGCCTCCGACTTCCTCCTTATAGAGAGACCCTCGGGGCAACCATCGAAGCTACACTTTGTCAAGTTACCGCTGTGCACTTCCTAATGCTTCCCGGACAACCGCCGATGAGGTGTGAGAACGCGGAGCCTTCCGCACGGTGGCAAAGGGCAAAGGACCATGCAATGCGTTGCAGGTCTCCGCTTCAAGCCATACCCGGGGACCGGCGCCCCGCAGTCACGTCACTTCAACCGAAACACGAGAAACAAACAGGAGCGGATCAAAATGTCCTTGGGCGTCTTGAACAACATCGCAGCCATCTACGCGCAGAACAACCTCAACCTTACCCAGAACAGCCTGCAGAACACCCTCACGCAGCTCTCCTCGGGTTCGCGCATCAACAGCGGTGCAGATGACGCAGCCGGCCTTGCCGTTGCCGATGGCCTGCATGCCAACGAAGCCGCCCTCACCCAGTCCGCCCAGAACGCCCAGAACGGCATCGGTCTCCTGCAGACCGCCGACGGCGCGCTCTCCCAGGTCACCAACCTCCTCAACCGCGCCGTAACCCTCTCCACCGAAGCCGCCAACGGCACCCTCACCTCCACCCAGGCGAGCTCGGCCAACCAGGAGTATCAGAACATCCTCACCCAGATCGCGGCCATCGGCTCGACGACGAACTTCAACTCCAACAACGTCTTCTCCTCGACCGCCCGCACCGTCTTCGTCTCCGACGGAACCGCTAGCGGCGCCAACGTCTACTCCAACGTCGTTGGCTCCCTGAAGACCACCAGCGTTGGTGAGTCCGCCGCCGTGGGCGTGGCCAGCAACATCGCCAACCCGGCTGGCAACAACGGCACCACCGCGTCCGGAGTCACCCAGTCCACCCTCGCGCTCACCACGGCCGGCGGGTCGGATACCATCAGCGGTTCCATCCAGCTCGGCGTCACCGGCGGAGCCCTGCATACCTTCACCGTAGGCACCCCCGGCAACGGAGCAGCTACCGCCCTCGCCATCAGCAACGATGCCACCTTCCAGGCGGAAGGCATCTCGGCGACCTTCAGCGGCACCACCCTCACCATCAAGGGACCCGCGGACGGCACCAAGAGCGTCGTCCTCGGCACGGACTCGCTCACGAACGTGACCGCCGCCAGCCCCGTCACCGGCACCACCATCATCCCGGGCGTCAGCGGCGTCTCCACCGCCACCTTCGCCCTCGGCGCGGCCAACGATACCTTCGGCGGTTCCCTCACCGTCGGCTACGGCGGTGTCGGTCCCTACAGCCTCACCGTAGCCGCGGGTACCACGGGCACGGATCTCGCCGGCCAGATCAATAACAACTCGTCCTTCTCCGCGGCGCAGATCACCGCAACGTATAACTCGACCACCGCGACCCTCACCATCTCTGGGCCGTCCGGCACCGGCAACACCCTCAGCGTCGCTGGAACCAACCTCACCTCCGTTGCCCCGGCCCTCGCCGGAGCGGCACCAGGAGCGGGCGTCGACTTCAGCAACGCCGCCATCTCCACCCTCAACGCCGGCAGCGCCCAGCAGGTGCTGACCACCGTCACGACCGCCATCGCGGACGTGGCCTACCAGCGTGGCATCATCGGCGCGGACGTCAACGAGCTCACCGCTGCCTCGGGTGTGGCCTCGTCGGAGTCGGAAAACCTCACCGCCGCCGAAACCTCCATCCGCTCCACCGACTACGGCTCGGCAACCTCCGACCTCGCCAAGTACAAGGTGCTCTCCGAGACCGGTATCAGCGCGCTCGCCCAGGCCAACAGCGTTCAGCAGGAAGTCACCAAGCTGCTCCAGTAAACCGTACGCTTGTTCCGCTTCTCAAACCCGCGAGGACAGGTCCAGCTTCCAGGACCTGTCCTCGCGCTCTTTAAGCAGAGAGGCTAACTGCTACAGGCAAACTGTACCGGCCGCCGTCCCTTGTACTGATCTGTTGCTCCGGTTTGTTGCTCCGAAAGCATGTTGTCCGGGGGTCTGTTCCCCGACGCGTGGGTCACATCACAGTGGAGTTCCAGCTCCCGAGGAAACGTCTTCCGCCTTTAGGGATTTTCGCTTTGCCCTAATAGTCCTGCCAGGGCTGCGCACAGCCTCTGGCACGGTACGTCCCCTCGCCTTCATCCCCCCGCCGGGATGCGGCTCACCCATCGGAGCGGATCGACTATGTCCCTGGGCGTCCTGAACAACATAGCGGCCATCTACGCGCAGAACAATCTCAACCTCACCCAAAGCAGCCTGCAGAGCACCCTCACGCAGCTCTCCTCCGGTTCACGCATCAACAGCGGCGCCGATGACGCCGCCGGTCTCGCCGTGGCCGACGGACTTCATGCCAACGAGGCCGCACTCTCCCAGTCCGCCCTCAACGCGCAAAACGGCATTGGCCTTCTCCAGACCGCCGATGGTGCCCTCTCTCAGGTCACCAGCCTTCTCGACCGCGCCGTCACCCTGTCCACGGAGTCAGCGAACGGCACGCTCACCTCTACCCAGGCCAGTTCTGCCAATCAGGAGTACCAGAACATCCTCACCCAGATCAACGCGATCGGCGGCACAACCAACTTCAACAGCCGCGACGTCTTCTCGACGACCGCGCAAACCGTCTTCGTCTCCGACGGCACCGCCCAGGGAGCCAACGTCTACTCGGAGGTCGTCGGCAAACTCGCTACCAGCTCTGTCGGCCTGACCGCCCCTACCGGCGTCGCCACCGGCCTCCCCGTGCCTACCGCAACCGCCTCCGCCTCTACCCAGCGCTCCACCGGAACCCTCACGTTCTCCGCAAATTCCGACACCGCCTCCGGGGGTCTCACGCTTTCGCTTGGTGGAACCCCTCACAGCGTGACCTTCAATCCCGGCACCTCCATCGCCACCATCGTCAGCACCGTCAACGCCGACGCCACCTTCAGCCAGGAAGGCATCTCCGCCACACTCGACGGGACCGGCACCATCATCACACTCGCCGGCCCGCCCGATGGCAGCGGCACCCTTGCCGTCGGTCCCGGCAACATCACCGACTCCGGCCCGAATGGCCAGCTTACCGTCAGCAACATTACGCAGGGCGTCGTCCAGGCCGCCTCGACGGGAACCTTCACACTCGCCGCCAGTACCAGCACCTACGCCGGAACCCTCGCCGTCGGTGTCGCCGCCGGACCTTCCCACACCATCACCGTCGCTCCCGGGACGACCGGAGCCCAGCTCGCCGACCAGATCAACAGCGACAGCGTCTTCTCCGCGGCGCATGTCACCGCCGCCTATAACCCTTCGACCCTGACCCTCACCGTCAGCAGCGCCATCGGTGCGGGCAACGATCTCAGCTTTGCGGGCACCGCCCTCCAGCAGGTCGCCCAGGTCGTTCCCGGCACGCCTCCCAACAAAGGCGTCGACTTCACCGCTCCCGGCCTCTCCGCTCTCTCAAACACGTCCGCGCAGGCTATCCTCACCTCCGCCACCACCGCCATCGCCGCCGTGGCCTACCAGCGCGGCATCATCGGCGCCGACATCAACATCCTCACCGCCGCCTCGGGAGTCGCCTCCTCCGAATCCGAAAACCTCACCGCCGCCGAAACGGCCATCCGTTCCACCAACTACGGCTCCGCTACCTCCGATCTCGCCAAATACAAGGTCCTCTCCGAAACCGGCATCAGCGCCCTCGCCCAGGCCAACAGTGTCCAGGAAGAGGTCACCAAGCTGCTGCAATAGCCGCATCCGCCGATAAGACTTATAGAAGCACACCGCGCCTCCTCGCGCGGGGACCCGCCACGTGCTCTCGGCGTCAGAGGCCCACCACGTATCGCGTCGCAGAGTTCTCTAATCAGGCAGCGCCTGTTTAGGACATGCAATTGCCTTACTCAGCATCATCAAGGCAGCAAGGGAGACATAGATGGGCACTGTCGGACTCAACTTTGGCAACCTGTCCAGCGGCACCGGGTTTGACGTCGCCTCGACGGTCACCTCGATCCTCGCCATCAGCTCAAGCATTGAAACACCCTGGAAGAACCAGCTCACGTCCCTCCAGGCGCAGGACACCGCCTTCAGCACCATCGGCTCTGACCTCTCCACCCTGTCCACCTCGCTTTCCTCCCTCACCAGCTTCGACGGGGTTCTCTACTCCAAGCTCGGCTCCAGTTCCGACACCAACAGTCTTTCGCTGTCCTCGGCCAGCTCGTCCGCGGTCGCCGGCAGCCACACCGTCATCATCCATACTCTCGCCACCACCTCTTCCAACTACTCCAGCCAGATCACCACCGCCTCTGATGTCCTCAGCGGAAGCCTCACCATCGGCGTCGGCTCTGCCAGCAAGACCGTAACGGTGGATAGCTCCTCGAACACCCTCCAGTCCCTTGCCACCGCCATCAACTCCGGCGCCTATGGGGTCACGGCGAGCGTCGTCCAAAGCTCCACCGGCTACCGCCTCTCGCTCGTCAGCAATACCCCCGGAACCGCCGGACAGATCAGCATTACCTCAAACCTGGCCGACACCACCAACTCCAACGCCGCCGTTACCTTCTCGCAGGGCCAACCCGGCGCCGACGCGACCCTCAACGTCGATGGACTCGAAACAACCAGCGCCTCCAACACCGTCACCGGCGCCATCCCCGGCGTCACCTTCCAGCTCCTCGCCGCCAGCGGCAGCACAGACACCCCCATTCAGGTGCAGATCACCAACGACAACAGCAGCGTCGAGACCGCCTTCCAGAGCCTCGTTACCGCATACAACGCCGTCGTCGCCGATATCAAGACGCAGGAGGGCAAAGACTCCAACGGAAACGCCGAACCTCTCTTCGGCAACACCACTCTCGCCACCATCCAGACCCAGCTCTCTCAGGCCCTGCTCGGCGGCTCCCCAAGCGGAAAAATCAACAATCTCGCCCAGCTTGGCCTCACCATCGGCACCGACGGCAAGCTTACCCTGGACAACACCACACTTGGATCCGCCCTCAACAGCAACTTCTCCGACATCGTCGGCTTCTTGCAAAATACCGGCAGCTTCGGTCAGAACCTCAGCAGCGCCCTCAACTCTCTCGGCGGGGCCAGCACCGGCGCCATCGCACTGGCCGAGGCACAGAATACCGCTCAGGAAGCGACCCTCAACGCCGATATCAGTAAAGAGGAGACGCTCATCGCCACCCAGAAGATCTCCCTTACCGCCGAACTCAACAAGGCCAACCAGATCCTGCAACAGATCCCGTCGCAACTCGACGAAATCAACCAGATCTACTCCGCCGAAACTGGCTACAACACCGCGACGACCGGCTAAAGCCCGCGTACGCGCCAGGACCTCAAACCTACCCGGAACGCACCGCCGACCGGCCATCCCATCAACCCCGCTACCCGAGGCAAACATGTCGCAGGCCAACTACCGCAGTCAGTCACTCGTCGGAGCCACCGGCGTCGAGCTCATCGTCGCCCTCTACGATGCCGCCCTCCGCTTCCTCTATCAGGCCATCCGCGCCGTCGAAGAGGACGATGTCATCGGCCGCCGTGCCGCCGTCAAGCGATTCATCGATATCATCATGTACCTCCAGGCCCGCCTCCGCACCGACCTCGGCGGAGACACAGCCGCCACCCTCTCTGATTTCTACGCGGCTATGTTCACCGAGTCGCTCGAAGCCTCCCACTCGGCCTCCGTCCAGAAGTTCGAGAACGTCGTCAACTGCGTCCGCAACGTGCGTGATGCCTGG
>CAXUNW010000023.1:0-14736 GCA_964252505.1 uncultured Acidobacteriaceae bacterium | reverse complement strand
TGCCTGGGTCATCGTCGCCCGCGACCCCGTCGCCGGCCGTGTCCTGCCCCGCGAGCTCCGCACCCGCGAAGAGCGCTTCAATCCTGTGGCCACCCGCCAGGAAGAGGCCGCCCCTGCCGCCGCCTCCCGCTGGTCCGCCTAAAATCTCCGTCTGTTCAAATGCCGGAACCCCGCCACCCTGGCCGGTTCCGGCGCCGTTCTAACCCGCGACAGCCAGCTCCTCCTCCAACCGCTGCTTCTCAAACAGCCCCGTGTAGTATCCATCCAGCGCCATCAGCTCCTCGTGCGTCCCCAACTCCGCAACCCGTCCGTCCACCAGCACCGCGATCTGGTCCGCGTTCCGCGCCGTCGAGATACGGTGCGAGATCAGAACAGTCGTCCTCCCCTGCATCACCCGTCGCAGTCCGCTTAGAATCTGCTCCTCCGTATACGTATCCACGCTCGCAAGGGCATCGTCGAGGATCAAGATGCTTGGGTCGCGCAGCACCGCCCGCGCAATCGAGGTTCGCTGCTTCTGCCCGCCGGAAAGCGTCACCCCCCGCTCCCCTACCATCGTCTCGAACCCGCGCGGAAACTCCAGAATCTCCGACCGGATATGCGCCACACCCGCTGCCTCCTCCACCCCTTCCTCCGTCGCCACGCTCACCCCGAACGCGATGTTCTGCCGAATCGTACTCGAGAACAGAAACGTCTCCTGCGGGACAAACCCAATGCTCCGCCGCAGCGTCGCCAATGGATAATGCCGGATCGGGAGCCCATCGATCAGCACCATTCCTGGAGCCGCATCATGCAGCCTCGCCAGCAGCCCTACCAAGGTTGACTTCCCAGAGCCGGTCGGCCCCACAATCGCCAGGCTCGACCCCGCCGGAACCCGCAGATCGATACCATGCAGCACCTCGGTCGATGAGCCCTCATACCCAAACCGCAGCCCGCGTAACTCAAGCTCCCCTTGAAGGGGTCCAGCCGCCACCGCCACGGTCGGATCATCCTGAATTGCGGGCTCCTGCTTCAGCAACTCATCGATCCGCACCACCGACGCCGTCCCTCGCTGAAACAGGTTCACCACCCAACCCACTGCGATCATCGGCCACGTCAACTGCACCATATACACGTTGAACGAAGTAAATTGCCCAACCGAAATGCGGTGGGCCACCACCTCATGCCCGCCCACCAGCAGCGTAATCATCAGCGACATCCCCAGCACAAACTCCAGCGTCGGCCACAGCATCGCCATGAGCCGCACCAGGTGCAGACTCCGCTCAATGTACTCCCGGTTCGCCGTCTCGAACTTGCTAATCTCCGCATCCTCCTGCGCAAACGCCCGAATCACGCGCGCCCCGGAGAAATTCTCCTGCGCCTTCGCCGATATCTCCGAAAACATGGCCTGGATCCGCTCAAACCGCCGATGAATCCGGTTGCCGAAGTACTGCACAATCACCGAAGCCAGCGGCAGCGGCACAAACGCAAAGAACGTCAGCCGCGGACTGATCCGGTACATAAACGGCAGCGCCGCCGCTGTAAACACAATCGTATTGGCCGAGTACATGATCGCCGGCCCAAGCAACTGCCGCACCGCATTCAAATCGTTCGTCGTGCGGGCCATAATGTCGCCCGTCCGGTGAGTATGGTAGAAGCTCGCCGGCTGCCGCTCCAAGTTCGCAAATAGATCATTACGCAGATCGAACTCGATCTCCCGCGACGCCCCGATCACCACCTGCCGCGTAATGTAAAGGAATATGCCCGAAAGCACCGCAATCACCAGCAGCCGCAGCGCATGGTGCATCACCTTTGCCTCGGTCAACCCCTCGCGCATATCGTCAATCGCATGCCCGATCACCAGCGGCAACAACACCTTAATGACGTTGTACAGAATCACCGCTACCCCGCCCCACGCGAGGTGCTTCCAATACCTCTTCAAATAAGGAGCCAAAGGCCGCAACCGATCAAACATTAACACCTACCTCCAGCGTCCAAGTGGCCCGCACATCCCACCCACATCGCGCCGACACAAGCCTTTGATTCCGTCAAGGCGCGCGGCGGTGCTCAAATCCGCACCCAATCTCAATAACACCAGCCAATCAGCCGCAAACCCGGCTCATCACCAACTCAAATCCCCTCACCGGCCAACCCCCACCACCGAATCTGGATCCTGATGAACCTCCACCTCGCTCTCAGGCTGATAGACCACAACCGCCCGACGTTTGGGATCAATCAGCCAGCGAACTCCACCCCATTCCTAATCCACTGCGCCATCTTCCCCTCTAAAGGAACGAGCTTGTCCCAATTCGATCACAAACTCGGGACAGACGGGGGCGAAGCTCTTCTGCTGCTCCACCGTGAGAGTGTTCCACCGGCCCAGACTTATCCAGGCAGCATCCGCCGCACGGACTGAGGTGTCCGGTAGGGTAAAGCCTGCACTTGGGCTAAAGACTCTTCCACGCCCGTCGTGTCTTGCCCAGAGAGCCAGTTCGAACAGTACTTCAGCCTCAATGGAACCCCCTCACAGCCGCTGGGCGGCATCACGATAATCTCTCCATTCGGCTCACGCTCAACGCGCAACAATTCGTTCTCCGAAGAGAAGCGCATCAACTCGTCGTCTGTCATCACACGATCGAAGCGAAGATGAATCGAAATTCGGTCTCGCTCAACGACAGATTTATACCGAAAGTCTACTCTCGACCATCAAGCTTCTCGTATCGCGCGTTGATTGCCCTCGCCTCTTTGGTCGTCATTGTCTCAGGAAAGAAAGCCACGCGCGCTTTATAGCGCGGGTGCATCCCAGCTCGCCCGCCTAATTGCTGTTCGGCGAACTAGGCCGCGTAGGAGCCGTTGGACTCGTCGGTGTACTCGGACTTGTCGGCGTCGCAGGAGTGGTCGGCGTCGTAGGCGTAGTTGGCGTCGTCGGCGTCGCAGGAGTTGTCGGCGTCGTCGGCTGGTGCTGGGACGAGGGCGGCGGCGGAGGCGTCGCAACCGCTGGAGGTCCCGGCTGCGCCGGCGGCTGATCTGAAATCCCCAGCAGCTCCACATCGAAGATCAGGTTCGACTTGGCCGGAATCACCTGGTTGCCGGATTCGCCATAGGCCAGCTCGTACGGGATCAGCAGACGCCGCTTTCCCCCCACCCGCATCCCCTCAAATCCGGTATCCCACCCCGCAATCACACGCCGCGCCCCGTAAGGAAACGTGATCGGCTCCCCCCGGTCGTAAGACGAATCGAACTTCTTCCCTGTAGTGAGCCACCCTGTGTAGTTCACGGTGTAGAACTTCCGTGGAACCGCCAACTCGCCCGTCCCCACCACAAGATCGACATACCTCAGCGTAAACAGCGTCTTGGGCAGAGCCGTCACCTTGGGGATCCCTGGCGCATTGGCCCCCATTCCAGCCGAAGCTGCGGACACCGCACCGGCGGCGTGCCGACGCGTCGTCGTCGCGGACGGCGCAGGACCCTGACCCATCAAAGGGCGAAAAGCCGGAACGCAAAGAAGAACGAGAGGTGCAAGTAATTGGGAGCGTCTCATCCCAACATGATAAACGTTTGGTCCTTGACACCCCTGATACACTTATTAGGTAAGCAAAGGACGTCCGGCTATCCGCCGGACGTCTCGTGTTTAACGGGTGGCCAAATCTCCAAGTCCAGAACTAAGTCGTTTCATTTGAATATTTTGGGATCAAAGAGGAGGAGGGGGTAGTGCACGTGAAGCAAGATGAAACGGCGACGACCGAAGGACGTCAGCGTGCCTTGTACCGGGAAATCCTTGTCCTGGACGCCCACGCCGATACGCCCCAGCGCTTCCTCGACGAATCCTGGAACTTCACCAATCCACTGGGCAGCGGCCATCTCTCCGCCGCCTCCGCCAGGACCGGCAACCTCGCCGGGGAGATCTTCGCCATCTGGGTTGAGCCAGGCCAGTGGTCGGGCCGCTTCGCCCATCGCGCTCTCGCCCTCATCGACGCTGTCCATGAGCAGGTCCGCCGCCAGCCCCAAGCTCTCGCTCTCTGCCTCAGTCCCGCCGACATCCTCCAGGCTCGCGCCGAAGGCAGGTTCGCCGTAGTCCTCAGCATCGAGGGGGGCCACGCGATCGAAAACTCTCTCGCTCTCCTACGGGTTTACTTTCGCCTTGGCGTCCGCGCAATGACCCTTACCTGGGCCAACTCAAATGAGTGGGCTGAGTCCTCGAGCGACCCTCGCGATCCCCCCGGCCTCACCCCCTTTGGCCACGAGGTCATCCACGAGATGAACTGCCTCGGCATGGCTATCGACGTCTCCCATGCCTCCGACCGCACGTTCCACGATGTTCTCGCAGCCACACGCGCTCCCGTCATTGCCTCTCATTCCTCCGCCCGGGCGCTCACTGCTTCCCCACGCAACCTTACGGACGACATGCTGCAGGCCCTCGCCCGCCAGGGTGGCGTTGCCATGGTCAACTTCTACCCAGGCTTTCTTGACGACGCTTGGCGCCACAGCTGGGAGGCGTTGAAAGCTGAACGCCTGGCCGCGCATCAGGCCCTCGCCCTCGACTATCCCGGCTCGCCCATCCCCTTCCACGCCTCAAACCGGGTCGACCGCGCCTTCGCGGCCCGCCTGCCCCGTCCTCCCCTCTCGAAGCTGATCGCCCACATCGAACACATGCTTGAAGTGGCGGGGACGCGCCATGTAGGCCTCGGCAGCGACTTCGACGGCATCGCCGCTTTGCCCCAGGAACTCGACTCCGCCGCCGATCTCCCGAAACTGACTGCCGCCCTCACAGCACGTGGCCACCTGCCCGAGACTATCGACAATCTCCTTGGCGGCAACCTTCTTCGTGTCTTGGCTGACATTCAGGGCTTTGCCGCGACGCAACCAAAGGAGTAGCGTGGACATAGCTACTTACTCGCACCAAAAAGACTTACTCAGGATCCTTCAGACCGTGAACAAGCCTATCCTCCTTGCAATTGCCGGCCTCACCCTGGCGGCTCCCCTTCTGGCTCAGACCGGCGATCTACCGGACGCTCCAAGCACTACCGCGCATCTTGTAGCGCCCGCTGTGCCGACAGGCCCGACCGTCCTGCTGGATACCACCCTAGGCCGCCTTACCTGCAAGCTCTTCACCAAGGAAGCCCCCGTCGCCACCGCCAACTTTATTGGCTTGGCTACCGGAACCAAGGAGTGGATTGACGAAAATCAGAAGAAACACCACAGCCACTTCTACGACGGCACAACATTCCATCGCGTCATTCCTGAGTTCATGATTCAGGGTGGCGACCCCCAGGGAACCGGCATGGGAGACCCAGGTTACTTCTTCCAGGATGAAATTGATCCCGCTCTTGTCTTCGATGTCCCAGGTCGCCTCGCTATGGCGAATGCGGGGGCCGGACCCTCCGGAACCGGCACAAACGGCAGCCAGTTCTTCATTACGGAGGTCCCCGTTCCCCAACTGAACGGCAAACACACGATCTTCGGCCAATGTGATGACGCCTCCGTCGCACTTGTCACAGCTATAGCCCGTGTTGATCGCGACCCGAACGACAAGCCTCGCGTACCGGTCGTGCTCAACAAGGTAACCATTGTGCCTGCTGGCGCGCCAATACCCGCTACCCCTAGCCTCCCCCAACCTTCCGCTCAGGCGAGCCACATATAATCGGGCTATGGCCGCTACAGCCCTCTCCCTCCTCGACCGCCCGGCTGTCTCCGCGAAGACGGTTGCTCGATTCGCTTGGGCCGTTGTTGCCTACAACGTACTTGTGATCCTGTGGGGGGCGCTCGTTCGTGCCACCGGATCAGGGGCGGGCTGCGGAAATCACTGGCCTCTGTGTAATGGGCAGGTCATTCCTCTTGCCCCGCGGGTAGATACGATGATCGAGTTCACGCACAGGCTTATGGTAGGCGGAGCTACCTTTGCGGTGCTCGCTCTCCTCATTGCGACGTTCATGGCCGCCCCAAGAGGCGCTGCTGCACGCCTCGCAGTGGTTCTTTCGACAGTTTTACTGGTCAACGAGGCACTACTGGGGGCCATACTGGTTAAATTGGGGTATGTCACCGAAAATCGATCTGTCGGCCGTGTCGTTGTCCTATCGGTCCACCTGAGCAATACCCTGCTGCTCCTGGCTGCATTGACATTGACCGCCATCTTCCTGAGTACAGGCGTCTCTCGACGTGCTCTTGCCGAACGGCGCGATCTGCCGGTTGTACTTATCGGCTTGATCAGTACGATCGTTGTAGGCGTAAGTGGCTCCCTTGCCGCTCTAGGTGATACGCTGTTCCCTTCCATTAGCCTTGGCGCTGCACTTGCCCGGGACTTCGCCCTCAACTCACCTTGGATTCTGCGGGTTCGATGGGTGCATCCGGCCAGTGTCCTCTTCGCTTCTCTCTTTGTTTACTGGATATTACGGCGCTCGTGGCCTGCCGATCGGGCCCTCGGACGCGTCATTATAGCGCTAGTAACCTTCCAGTTCGCTGCCGGAATACTCGACATCATCTTGCTTGCACCAGTCTGGATGCAGGTGGTTCACTTACTTGGTGCCGATCTTTATTGGGTAGCAATCCTTCGACTTTCTGCGAGGTGGACTTGGCCGAACCTTCGGGATCCCCTTTCTGTCGTCACAGCGGCAGCCTAATGTGTCGCTGGTTTGCCGGCGATCTTGTCACCCAGGTTCTCCGTGCCATGGACCGTCTTTTCGGCCCCTACCTTGGTCCCGTGTCCAACATCCTTGCCGACGACTTTGGTCCCATGCGCCGTTTTGTGGGCTGCAACGTTTGTGCCATGCGATGTTTTTTTCGCGACCTTCTTCGTCGCGTGTCCCGTGTCAACTGCTGCATCCTTGGTAGCATGACCAGCACCCTTCATGTCCTGCCCAGCAGTCTGAGCCGGGGTCTCCAACCCACTAACTGAAAACACTATTGCCAAGATCAATCCACCAACCGTAATGCGATTCATAGAATCTCCTTGATTCCGACAACGAGTCTGAGCCCCTTCAGTTTGGACATCGACTACCAAGATCAGATAGATTCCCGGACAGGGCAGAACGTTGTGCACGCTTGCCGCAAAAGATAGCAGGCGTTCCTTGCTGTCAGCGCGGTCCGTCCAGATCAGGTCCTATCTCCAGAGAGAGGCATCCCACCGGATTCTACTCGGCGGGTCACCAACACATCATCCATGACTTTCGCCACCCTTCTGCTCGTCGCTTCAGTGAACCGCCAACTCACTCATCTTGCCCCTGTCGACATCCTCATCCTTGTCCTCTACTTCATCCTTGTGATCTTCATTGGCTTCTACGCCAAGGGCCAAGCCAATACTTCAGAAGAGTTCTTCCTCGCCGGGCGTGAGATGACCGCGTGGATCGCTGGCCTCTCCTTCGTCTCCGCCAATCTTGGGTCACTCGAGCTCATGGGTTGGGCTGGAGCTGCCTACCAGTACGGGATGCTCGCCACTCACTGGTACTGGATTGGCGCCATACCGGCCATGCTCTTCCTTGGCATCGTCATGATGCCGTTCTACTACATCTCGAAGACCCATTCCGTTCCGGGCTATCTCCAGCTACGCTTCGGGGAAGGCGCGCGTGCTCTGTCGGCGGTTTCGTTCGCGCTCATGACGATCCTGATGTCGGGCGTCAACATGTACGCGATGGCTCTGGTCATGAAGACTGTACTGGGCTGGAACATCACCTTTTCGATATGGGTTGGCGCAGCGACCGTGGCTCTTTACGTGATGCTTGGTGGTTTGCGTTCCGCCATCATCAACGAAGTCCTCCAATTCGTCCTTATCTGGGTCGGCGCTGCGATGATCCCAATTCTAGGCCTCATTGAGGCTGGAGGTTGGTCGAACCTGAAGGCTCAGATTGCCGCCAACGTCCACTCTGCTGATTATGGTCATATGTGGTCTACACTTGGCTCATTCAAGGACAACCCAATGGGCGTTCATTGGACTGGCATCGTCTTCGGGCTGGGCTTTGTCGTTGCGTTCGGCTATTGGACGACTGACTTCCTCGTGGTTCAACGTGTGCTGAGCGCGAATAACCTGCGCGCTGCCAAGATGGCTCCAGTAATTGGCGCGGCGTTCAAGATGGCAGTTCCCTTTATCGTGATTGTGCCCGGTTTGTTGGCGCTTTCGGTGCTCAAGAATGCAGATGGCAGCATCATGCATCTGGTTCCGGAGTCGGTTGCGGCTGGAACTCAGGGTTTGCACAGCTACAACGAGGTTCTGCCGCTGATGCTCATCCGCTATTGCGGACCTGGATTGCTAGGTTTGGGAATTACGGCGCTGGTAGCAGGATTCATGTCGGGAATGGCCGGCAACGTCTCTGCGTTCTCGACGGTTTGGACCTATGACCTTTACGGTGCGTTCCTGAACAAGAAGGCAAGCGACAAGCATTACGTTGCGATGGGACGATGGTCGACTGTGATCGGGATGCTGGTGTCGATCGCTACGGCTTACCTGGTGATGAACGCGGCGAGCATTATGGACTATGTTCAGGCGCTGTTCAGCTTCTTCATCGCTCCTCTGTTCGGAACCGTGATTCTCGGCATGTTGTGGAAGCGGGCGACGAAGCCTGGAGGTTTCTGGGGTTTGCTTGCGGGAACTGTGGCTTCGATCGGGATGTGGATCTGGGTTCAGCGAGTTCCTGATGCTTTGCGGTACATTGCGATGAGTCCTGACGCGAAGCCGATGGCAGAGAACCTGTACCGAGCGCTTTGGAGCTGGACCATCTGCGTTGTGGTTACCATTCTGGTGAGCATGATGACGAAAGCGACGCCGATTGCGGAGCTTTCAGGGTTGGTTTACGGCGCAACTCCGATTCCGGATGATGGATCCAATGGGCTGTTCGAGAAGCCGATCTTCTGGGCCGTTGTTGTTATTGTTGTCTTCTTCATCCTTAACCTGATCTTCTTCTAGCGTCCTGAAAGGTACACATGCAAACGCCCGAGATCGCCGATGTTCTTGCGAAGACCGAAGAGGAGAAGCGAGAGCTTTCTATCTGGTTCTTCTGCGGTCTGCTTACGCTCGTTTATGGAGTTGTCCTGGTTGGTCAAGGTCTTTACGACCTGAGTCATCCTCCGCAGACAGTGCTGCAATACCTGCATCCGACGCTGAAATGGGGAGCGTTGATGACGGTTTGCGGAGCTTTCTACGTCGTTCGTTTTCGTCCGGGAAAAGGCTAGATGTTGGGCGAGAAGGTTACCAGGATAGCGACGAAGATCAGGCCGAAAAGGATGACCAACAGCTGCCAGTAGCGATCCAGAAGGGACTCAGATTTTTGAGGTGAGCTCATACAATTTCTCCACTTCTGGAGATCGTACCATTGCTTGCCTGAAAAACTCAGCCGCGGCACCCCACGTCAGTGGCCCGCAGTGTGTTGGGTGAGGTTGTTCATGGTGTTGATGATCGCCTCCGCGCAGCCAGGGCAGCCGGCGCTGGAAGGTGTCAGGCCGCCACCTTGCCCGAAGGTGGATTTGGCGTCAAAGACGAGGGTGCGCTGCATGTCGGCAAACTGCTGGTTGATGAGGCTGTAGAGCTGCAGCGGCGCAAAGGCGTAGAAGACGTAGGTCGCGCCCTGATTCTGGATGCCGACGGCCTTAAGGAACCAGCCATTTTCGCCAACGCCTTCCACCTGGGTGGCACTGCTGGAGGTTACTTTGAACTTCCGCTCTGGCATCTGGTCGCGCATCTGCGCGATGACGCCGGCCACATCCGGGGTGTCCGCGCGCTGGAGAGTGAAGCCGGCGCCCTCGTACATGAAGCTGACGGTGTCGGCGTTGAGCTCGGTAACGGTGAGGAAGCTGGGATAGGTGATCTGGGCACCATGGCCGCGGTAGCCGCGGTGGGTGACGCCTCCCTGGGCGTGGGCGGAGAGCGGGGTGAGGCAGAGAAGGGCGGTGAAGGCGGCGGAGCAGAGGGATCGGCGGAAGGTCGACATGTTCACCTCGAACGCGGACGGTGTTGGTGATACGGGACGACTCTCCGAGTAGATGTTCCCCGCTGTGTGCTTTCTTCGCGGGGGAGGAGATGCTGGGTCGCCTACTATAAAGGTGCTCTCCCGCGGGGGGTACCCCCCCCTATTCTGCGCGCGTGAATCCTTTCGTTTGAACGAGATACGCCCTAAAGCCTGCTGCAAGATACTCATTCTACAGGGCTTACGGCTAAGAATGTCAAAACAAACGGCTTATGGGGCAGTTCGCCATCTGGAGGCTGTCTGCGGGCCTTCTCAAAATCGACCTAGTTTAAGTGTACCTATTTGGTGGAACTTGTCGGCCAAGTCTATTTCGTTTGGAATGAAAGAGATGCGACTGAATGGGGCTTGACATGCGGAATTGCTGGGTTTTTGGCAGGTTTTAATTTTAAGCCGCGGTGGCGATGTGGAGTTCGATGTGGAGGCCGCGGTGGCGAGCATGTTGACGAGCGTGTCGATGGAGAAGAGGTCGATGCGGCCACGGGTGAGGTCGGAGATGCGGGGCTGGGTGACACCGAACTTCTTTGCGGCCTCTTTCTGGGTGAGGCCTTCGGTGCGGATGTGTTCTTGAAGGGCGATGGTAAGAGAGGAGCGGAGTTTCATGTTTTCGGCTTCTGCCGGAGTGTCTGCGAGGGCGTCCCATACGCTCTTGTACTGAGTTCCCACATAACTCCCCTCTATCGGCTCTGGCGGCCTTCTACGTTGGCTACTCGCTCGTGGATCATGAGGAGGTCAGCGTGCACGTCCTTGCGCATCGCCAGCATGTCTTCCCGAATCTCGGCACGAAACCGTTCCAGGTCGCCACGAAAGACGTTCATCTCGCTTCTGAGGTCGCGCACATCCTGGCGGGAAAGAATGATGCCGATGAGGCAGGTGACCGTGGGCGTCAGAGCTGCGAGTGCTGCTATCGTGACTGCTGTCGCCGTATTCACGAAGAGCGCCCCCGTGGACAAAGATATCAGATCGGACGGGGAGCTATGATGCTCGACCTGAATCGCTTGGAAGCGAAGCTTGTTCTCGAATCGCTGCACATGCTGGAGGCGAAGGGTAACGCCGCCATTTAACGGCACGGAGGATGAGGACGTTCGGTCCGAGTATGGGAACGATCTGGCTCAGTTGCAGCTTGTGCATGAGCGGATTGCGGCGGCTGCGTGGCAGGAGTTCGGTCCGGGGGTTCGGGAGTTCTCGCGGGGGCCGCTTGGGGTGACTCCGAAGGGTTAGAGGCGGAGAGAGCTTTCGCCAGGAGGCAGTGCTTTGGCTCGCTGACGAGCAGAGGGGCATGTTCCGGCATGACCACGTAAGCGGTTACGAAGAAGTCGTAGCGGAGAGCGAGCTTTTCCAAGGAATGCTCGAAGAGTTCTCTTCTTGATGGGTCGGAGAGAGGGGGTTGACGCCGGTAGCAGGAGAACGTGACGAAGTGAAGATGTCCGGTCTGCTGGTACCGGATGAGATTCCTGGGCATGACGGTCATCCTACAATCCCACGTCTCAAAATCGCGACCTGGGGCACCCTCTTGGTTTTCACGCGCAAGTCAAACCAGACGTCGGCCACCCGCCGACTGCTTCAATCTTCGAGATTGAAGCTTAGGTTCCGGGCAGCGTCGCCCCTAGCCCGAGGAGCTTTCCTGAACGTGACATCGCGGACGTGGAGGGGGCGTTCGAGGCGCTGGGTGCCTTCGAGGAGGCCCCTAATGGTGAGGAGTTGGACACGAGGGTACTTGCTGCCGTCGGCAGAGGTGTAGAAGCCAGCTTCAGCGGCTTCTCTTTTCATCGGACCGGTGGGTTCTTCGAAGGAGATGTAGACGCCGATTGAGGCTTTCTCACGGGTGAGGACGCCGATGAGGTCACGAACCTCGGCGACTCCGACGTTGCGGCCGCCTTTAACGGAGAAGATGATCTGTTTGGAGTCTCCGCCGCTGGCCTCATGGAAGAACAAGCGCCCGTCGATGCCGCGATCGGCACCCTTCTTGATGCCCTCCGTGGGGCGACCGCCGCATAGGCCGAGCGCCCAGTACTGGAACTGGTATTTGTTTTCGAGGGCGAGTTGTTCAGCACCGGCCACATCTGTGGGTTCGCCTATGACCTCGTAGGTTTTGCGAACTTCGGAGCCGAAGGAGTCATCAAGACGCGTTTTAATGAGTCCGATGGCGAGATGGGTGATGTCGATGCCGATCCAGCGGCGACTGAGCTTCTGGGCGACCTGAACGGTGGTACCGCAACCGCAGAATGGATCGAGGACTACGTCGCCTTCATTGGAAGAGGCCGCTAAGATGCGCTCGAGAAGAGCTTCTGGCTTCTGAGTTGGGTAGCCAAGGCGTTCTTGTGCCTGCGCTGCAATTGGGGGAATGTCACTCCAGATATCTTGAAGACTTACCCCCTCCATTTCATCCAGATAGCGTTTATACGATGGAACTCCGCCGGGCTTCGTCTGAATGACTCGGCCTTGTGCTATTAACTCATCCATTTTCTGAATGCTGTAGCGCCAGTACCGGGTGACGCCCATCACTTCGTACGACGGGTTTCCCTTTGCAGCGCCGCCAGGGCCGGAAAGATCTCCTAGTCGGTACCTCCGGCCTGTCCCAGGCTCCACATACTTGTAGAAGCTCTTTATATATTCGTCATCATATTTTGTGTGTACCTGATTCCAAGTCCACTTACTTCCCTTTGAGAAGAAGAGGATGGTGTCATGTATTCTCCCGTGTTGCATCCGCCCCTGCTTGGCATCATTGTGCGCGCTGCTACGCTTCCAGATAATCTCTGTGCGGAACATCTCCGCTCCAAAAACGCCGTCCATGAGGAGCTTGAGGTAGTGGCTTGCGGTGGGATCGCAGTGGAGGTAGATGGAGCCGGTCCCCTTGAGGACTCGCCGGAGCTCAATGAGGCGTGGGGCCATCATAGCGAGGTAAGCCATCATGTCGGAGTGGCCGAGGAGGGTGCGGAAGGCGCGGATAGCGTCGGAGACACGGCCACCGCGTTCGACGACCTCTTCGTAGCTGCGTTCCGCTTCGAGGTTCCACTCCCAGGTGTCTTTAAAGGCGGTGATCTGTGATGTGGAGCGGGAGCCATCGCGCTCGGCGAAGAGAACATTGTAGTCCTGACGGGAGTTGAAAGGTGGGTCGAGGTAGATGAGGTCGACGGAGGCGTCCGGGATATATTCGCGGAGAACCTGAAGATTGTCTCCGTAGTAGAGCTTATTTGATTGCTGCATGAGGGTAGGACCGATCAGGCTGGAGTCACTGCGTGAATTCAATTCTACCTACATGCATGCAGCCTGATTGGGGCGAGTTCAACGGATCGCAGCGTCGACTTCGTTGATCCAGTTTGCGGATTTGAGGATTTCGCGGGGTTTGCTGCCGTCAGCGGGGCCTACGAGGCCGTCGCGGTGCATGAGGTCGATGAGGTGGGCGGCGCGGCCGTAGCCGATTCTTAGGCGGCGTTGTAATAAGGACGTGCTGGCTTTGGAGAACTCGAAGACGAGGCGAACGGCGTCGTCGTACATGGGGTCGTTTTCGTCCTGGGTGGCGTCGGTGGGGCCTTCGGCGGATTCGTCCTTGGGGCCTTCGAGGAAGCCTTCGACGTACTCGGCTTCGCCCTGGGCGCGCCAGAAGGCGGTGACGGCGGCGATCTCCTTTTCGGTGACGAAGGGGGCGTGGACGCGCTGGAGGCGGCTGGTGCCGGGGGGGAGGAAGAGCATGTCGCCGCGGCCCAAGAGCGACTCGGCGCCGTTCGAGTCGATGATGGTGCGGGAGTCTACCTTGGTGGCGAGGCGGAAGGACATGCGGGTGGGGACGTTGGCCTTGATGAGGCCGGTGATGACGTCGACGGAGGGGCGCTGGGTGGCGAGGACGAGGTGGATGCCGACGGCGCGGGCCATCTGGGCGAGGCGGGTGATGGATTCTTCGACGTTGGAGCGGTCGAGCATCATGAGGTCGGCGAGCTCGTCGATGATGATCATGATGTAGGGGAGGGGCTCCTGGTTGACGTCCTCGAAGAGGTACTCGGAGCCGTTGTCGAAGAGCTTGTTGAACTGGTCGATGTTGCGGACGTGGTTGGCGGCAAGGAGCTTGAGACGGCGCTCCATCTCGCGGACGGCGTTGCGGAGGGCGTTGGCGGCTAGTTTGGCCTCGGTGATGATGGGCGTGAAGAGGTGGGGGATGCCTTCGTACATGCCGAGCTCGACGCGCTTGGGGTCGACCAGGATCATGCGGACTTGCTCGGGGGTGGATTTGTAGAGGACAGACATGATCATGGCGTTGATGGCTACGGATTTTCCGGAGCCGGTTGAGCCGGCGATGAGGACGTGGGGCATGGCGGCCAGGTCAGCGGTGACGATGGCTCCGTTGATGTCTTTTCCGAGAGCGATGGCGAGCTTGGATTTCGATTTGACGAACGACTCGCACTCGACGACGTCGCGGAGCCAGATGGTTTCGCGCTCGTGATTGGGGACCTGGATGCCGACGGTGGATTTGCCGGCCATGCGCTCGATGAGGATGGACTCGGCGGCCATGGCAAGGCAGAGGTCGTCCTGGAGGCCGGTGATGCGGGCGTATTTGACGCCGGCGTCGGGGCGGAACTCGAAGGTGGTGACGACGGGGCCGGGGTTGATCTGGGTGACCTGGCCGTCGACGCCGAACTCGGCGCACTTTTGGACGAGGGTGGTGGCCTCATCGCGGAGGGCTTGTTCGCGGACGATGGTTTGTTCTTCTGAGTGAAACAGCAAGGACGACGGCGGGAGCTTGTAGCCGCGGATGGATTTGGGGGGGAGGGCTACGGTCTTGATGTCGGCATCGGCGCGGCGGCCGAAGGAGATGGAC
>CAXUNW010000022.1:0-24557 GCA_964252505.1 uncultured Acidobacteriaceae bacterium | reverse complement strand
GTGGCGGCGGGCGCGGGGTTGACGACACCGTACTGGAACACGATCCGGGTGGAGGATGAGGTGGAGTACCCGGGCGACCGCCAGATGGAGCGTCGGGTGGAGAGCCTGATCCGCTGGAACGCCATGGCGATGGTGCATGGGCAGAACAAAAAGGACGCCGGGATTGGGGGGCATATTTCGACGTACTCCTCGCTGGCGACGCTGCTGGAGGTGGGGTTCAACCACTTCTTCCATGCGCGGTACGGCGAGGAGGCGGGAGACTTTATTTACTTTCAGGGCCATGCGTCGCCTGGCGTGTATGCGCGGGCGTACCTGGAAGGGCGCCTGAACGATGAGCATCTGAAGAACTTCCGGCATGAGCTGCGGGAGACGCCGGGGCTGTCGAGCTATCCGCATCCGTGGCTGATGCCGGACTTCTGGAAGTTTCCTACGGTATCGATGGGGATTGGGCCGCTGAATGCGATCTACCAGGCGCGTTTTATGAAGTATCTGGAGAACCGCGGATTGATCGGGAAGACGCCGCGCAAGGTGTGGGCGTTTGTGGGCGACGGGGAGACGGACGAGGTGGATACGCTGGGGGCGATCTCGCTGGGGGCCCGGGAGAAGCTGGATAACCTGATCTTTGTGGTGAACTGCAACCTGCAGCGGCTGGATGGGCCGGTGCGTGGAAACAAGCGGATTGTGGATGAGCTGGAGGGAATGTTCCGAGGCGCGGGGTGGAACGTGCTGAAGGTTCTGTGGGGCTCGGACTGGGACGAGCTGTTTGCGAAGGATACGAATGGACTGCTGCTGAAGCGGATGGAAGAGTGCGTGGATGGGGACTTCCAGACGTTCAAGGCGAAGGATGGCGCGTATCTGAGGGAGCATTTCTTCGGTACGTATCCGGAGCTGCTGGAGCTGGTGAAGGACAAGACGGACGAGCAGCTTGGACTGCTGCACCGGGGCGGGCACGACGCCAAGAAGATCTATAACGCGTATAAGCAGGCGACCGAGCATGTGGGCGGGCCGACGGTGATCCTGGCCATGACGGTGAAGGGGTATGGCCTGGGATCGGCACAGGCGCGGAATGCGACGCACTCTGAAAAGAAGCTGGCGGACGATGGATTAGCGCTGTTTGTGAAGCGGTTCGATATACCGATTCCGGAGGCGGCGGCGAAGGACGGGGTGCCGTACCGGCCGGGGCAGGAGGCGCCGGAGATCCAGTACATGCAGGCGCGGCGGCGGGAGTTGGGTGGGTATATCCCGGGACGCCAGGTGACGATGAAGAAGGGAGACTTCAAGACGCCGCCGATGGAGTTCTTCAAGGAGTGGCTGGGCGGGTCGAAGGGGCGTGCGGTTTCGACGACCATGGGATTTGTGAACCTGCTGAAAGCGCTGCTGAAGGATCAGACGCTGGGCCGGCTGGTGGTGCCGATCGTTCCGGACGAGGGCCGGACGTTTGGGCTGGAGTCGGTGATCCGGCAGGTGGGGATCTATGCGCCGGAAGGGCAGAAGTACTCGCCGCACGATGCGGACATGCTGCTGTTCTACCGGGAGGATCGGGACGGACAGATCCTGGAGGAAGGGATTACAGAGGCGGGGTCGATGGCTTCGTTTACGGCGGCGGGTACGGCTTACTCGAACTACGGCATTCCGGCGATCCCCTTCTATATGTACTACTCGATGTTCGGGTTCCAGCGGATCGGGGATATGGCATGGGCGTTCGCGGACTCGCGGGGCAAGGGCTTTCTGATGGGGGGCACGGCGGGGCGGACGACCATGTTGGGCGAGGGACTGCAGCACCAGGATGGGCATAGCCATGTGCTTTCGTCGACGATTCCGACGTGCGTAAGCTACGACCCGGCGTATGCCTATGAGCTGGCGGTGGTGGTGCGGGACGGCATTCGACGGATGTACGAGGAGATGGAAGACGTCTTTTACTACGTGACGATGTACAACGAGGACTACGCGATGCCGGCGATGCCGGAAGGATGTGAAGACGGCATCCTAAAGGGACTTTACAAGTACAAGGCGGCGGACGGGGTGGCCGTGGCTCATCTGTTTGGATCGGGGCCGATCCTGAACGAAGTGGTGAAGGCGCAGGCGATGCTGGCGGAGACGTACCAGGTGCATGCGGATGTGTGGAGCGTGCCGAGCTACACGGAGGTGCGGCGGGAGGCGCTGGCGGTGGAGCGTTGGAACCGGCTGCACCCGGCGCAGGCTGCGCGCAAGAGCTACCTCGAGACGGTGCTCGAAGGCGCGGAGGGACCGATCATCGCGGCGAGCGATTATATGAAGCTGATGCCGGACGCGCTGGCGCCGTGGCTGCCGGGGCGGCTGATGACGCTGGGAACCGACGGGTTTGGGCGGAGCGACAACCGGGAGCATCTGCGGCGGCATTTTGAAGTGAACGCCGCGTCGATTGTAGGGGCGACGCTGTCAAAGCTGGCGCGAGACGGCGGGTTCGATGCGGAGGCGGCGCAGAAGGCGCTGGCGGAGCTTGGGCTCGATGTAGAGGCAGCAGACCCGGCGCGGGCTTAGCTTGGCTGGCACGGCGGAACATCCGTTGATGAGCAACCGCACGCTGCGCGCGATGTACGCGGGCATGGTGCGCGCGAGGGTCAAGGTTTCGGACTCCGGGGCTCGGACAGGGTTGGCTGGCTATGCAGATGTGGCGTGCTTTGCGGCGGGGCTGGTGGGGCTGAACGCGGAAGACGTCGTGTTCGGCTGCCGGGAGGACGGCGTCGTCGAGGCAGCACACAGCAGGGGGACTGCCCTGCCCCGAGTGGCTGATGCGACTGGACGGCTGTATGCGGCGGCAGGCGCGGCGATGACCTCCTGCGGCGGCAGAAAGCGAGTGGTTCTGGCGTTCTTCGAGCGGCACGAGGCGGAAGGGCCGCGGTGGGCTAAGGCGCTGGAGGCGGTCGCCGCGCTGCCGCTGGTCCTGGTGGTGCTGCCGCGCTGCAAGGGCAAGGAGCAGGGCGATCTGTCCGCGGAGTCGCGAAAGGCCGGGGTGCCGGGGATTGCGGTGGATGCGGCGGACGCCATCGCGCTATACCGCGTGGCGCAGGAGTCCCTGGTGCGGGCGCGGATGGGCGGGGGCGCGGCGCTGATCGAGGCGGTGCGGTTCCAGTTGGATGGAGGCCGGGCAGGGCATGGGGCGGACCCTGTCGAGATGCTGGGCGCATATCTGCAGCGACGTGGTGTGGCTTCTGAGAGGTGGCTCCGGGAGGCGGGTTCCAATGGGGTACCCGCACGCGGAATCAAGGTCGGCGCGAGCGCATAGCGGGGTTACACTGGTTGGGATTTCCCGTCATCGAGGTGTCAGTGCGCAACGGATTTTCTCTTGTTCTGGCAGCGTGTACGCTGTGCGGCTTTTCTGCTGGTGTTCTTCGTTTGGAGGGCCAGGCGACGCCCGCGCCGGGATCGTACCCCGCGCCCACGGTGCAGCCTGCCAGCAGCCTGCCAGCGCTTCCCGTGCCGGAGCCGAAAGATAGCTTTCCCTCGGTGTCTCCCGGGCAGACGCAGCAGCCGTCGTTTCCAGGGATGCCTGCGCCGGTTCCCGGCCCGGCGCCGGGGGCGCCGACGACAGCGTATATGCCCTATGGAGTCCCCGACGAGGACATCGTAAAGGATCACTATGGGTCGTACTACATTCCGCTCGACAGCTGGGTCTATCCCGCGCTCGACCGGCTGTACGGCATGGGGTATGTAGACACGATGTTCCAGAGCATGCGTCCCTTTACCCGAAGGAGCGTGCTGCACATGCTGAAGGGATCCGAGGACGTGATTGTGCAGGGCCGCAACGAGCAGGCCCAGGAGATTCTGGCGAAGCTACTGCGGGAGTTGAAGGAGGAGAAGCCGGAGAGCAAGTCGGCGCGGGGCCTGGTCTACGGGGTGCAGCAGGTTTACGACCGCGGCATGTATATCAGCGGAACGACGTTGCGAGACAGTTACCACATCGGCCAGTCGATCGTGAACGACTACGGGCGGCCCTACGAGCCGGGCTTCAACAACCAGCTTGGGGCAGCGTATGTGGCCGAATTGGGACGCTTTTCGTTCTATGCGCGCGGGGAGTACCAGCACTCTCCCTCCGCAGCGGGATACACGCAGACGCTCGCCGACTACGAGTCCGGGCTTGATCAGATCGACGACACGGGATACAACACGCACCAGGCGACCATTCCACTGGGGCCGATCGGCGCCGCAAACCCCTTCCGGATTATTGAAGGCGCCGTGTCGTTCCATCTTGCGGGGCATGAGTTTTCCGGCGGCAAGACGGATGCATGGCTGGGCCCGGCGCATGGCGGGGCGATGGCCTGGTCGAACAACGCAGAGAACATCTACTCATTCCGGATCAACCGCGTCGATCCCCTCTACATTCCGTATGTCTCGCGGCTTCTGGGGCCGCTACGGTATGACTTCTTCTATGGCAGCCTGAAAGGGCACACCTCCCCAAACCATCCGTATGTGCACTCGGAGATGTTTGCCTTCCGGCCGACGCGCAACTTCGAGTTCGGCTTCCAGCGGACGATCATCTTCGGGGGCGCAGGGCACTCGCCGGTGACGATTGCCAAGTTCCTGAAAAGCTTCTTCAACACGGGCGATACCACCAGCGCGGTGAAGTTCTCGGTGGATGATCCGGGAGCGCGGTACAGCGACTTCAACTTCTCCTATCGGCTTCCGTTTCTCGATCGGACGGCGACGCTGTATGTTGACTCGATTGCGCACGACGATGTGACGCCGCCGAGTGCGCCACGGCGTGCGGCGTACCGAACCGGCGTGTACATCTCGCATCTGCCGCATCTACAACGGATGGACTTCAGGGTCGAGGCGGTGACGACCGATCCCGGTGTGGCGCGCAGCTCGCAGGGGCTCTTCAACTACTTCGAGACGGTGCAACGCCAGGGATACACCAACAAGGGCTTCATCATGGGTGACTGGATCGGCCGCGAGGCGAAGGGTGGCCAGGCGTGGGTGACGTTCCACGTGTCGCCCACGGAATGGTACGAGCTTGAATACCTGAACAAGAAGAACGAGAAGGACTTTATAGACCAGGGGACGACCCAGAACTCCTTCAAGTTCACGGTCGTGAAGCGCTTCAAGCAGGACTTCGAGGTGAACTACTGGATCCAGTATGAGCACTGGAAGGCGCCGGTGTACCTCTCGGGCCCGCAGTCGGATGCGACGCTGGCATTTCAGTTGAGCTACTACCCGAAGCTGCACACGAACGAGCCTTGATGGGCAGGATCGGCTAGCACAGCCGTTCTGCACGGTGGGTTCAGGCCAGTGGTTTCAGTAACCGTGGTTCAGGATGCCTTCGCTTCGGCTTCATCGGCGTAGAAGGCAGCTATGGCGTCCGCGTACCTCTTTTCGACGACTCGCCGCTTGAGCTTCATGCTGGGGGTCAGTTCGCCCTCTTCAATGGACCACTCGTCGGGGACGACCGTCATGCGCTTCATGCTCTCGAAGTGGGCAATAGTCCCGTTTACCTGATCGACGATGCCCTGGTAGAGAGCGATGACCTTCTTTTCTTTGACGAGCGCGGTGCGATCGCCCGTGGCCATGCCCTGGCCTTTCGCCCAGGCTTCGAGCGCGGCGAAGTTGGGCGAGATCAGCACGCAGGCGAACTTGTGCCGGTCGCCGACCAGCGCAGCGTTGCTGACCACGGTGTTCGCCTTGAGCTTGTTTTCGATCGGCTGCGGGGCGATCAGCTTGCCGCCGCTTGTCTTGAGCAGCTCCTTCTTGCGATCCGTGATGGAGAGGAAGCCATGCTCGTCGAGGTTGCCGATGTCGCCGGTCTTGAACCAGCCATCGTCGGTAAAGCTCTCCTGGGTTTCTTTTTCCTTTTTCCAGTAGCCGATGAAGATGGAGGGCCCTTTGACCTCGAGTTCACCATCAGGGGCGAAGCGGCACTGGATGTTGGTGAGCGGCTGGCCGACGGTTCCGATGCGGTGGGCTTGCGGGTAGTTGACAGCGATGACCGGGGAGGTTTCGGTAAGGCCGTAGCCTTCCATGATGCGGATGCCGGCGTCGGCGAACCAGCCCGCGGTCTCCATGCCGAGCGGTGCGCCGCCGGAGATCCAGGTGTGGACGCGACCGCCGAAGGCGTCGCGGATCTTGGAGTAGACGAGCTTGTGGGCGAGGCCCCAGAGCGGCCCGGAGGGCGGTTTGCCGGCGAGCGTCTCCTCGCGGTGAGCCTTGCCGGTGCTGAGCGCCCAGGCCAGGATCTTTCGCTTGACGGGAGAGTGCGCGGACTTGCCCTCAACGCCCTGGCGGATCTTCTCGTAGACGCGCGGTACGCCGAGAAAGATGGTGGGACGCACGGCCTGCATGGCAGCGGGCAGAAGATCGAACTTCGGCAGGTAGGCGATGGTCAGGCCATGACACATGAAGGCGTAGTCGGTGTGGCGCGCGGTGACATGGGAGAGCGGAAGGAAGGAGATACAGCTATCGGTCGCGGTAAAGCCAAGGGGACCGGTGGAGACGCTGACGTTGCTGGCGAGATTGCCATGCGTGAGCATGACGCCCTTGGGCTCGCCGGTGGTGCCGGAGGTGTAGATGAGGGTGCAGAGATCGTCGGGCGCGGCCCGGCGGGGGGCCCCGGGGCAGGCCGGGTGCCGGGGGGTTTTCGGGGGGGGCGGGTGGTGTATTTGTGGGGGCTGAGTGGGGGGGGCGCGCGGCGGCGGGCGGCAGCGTCGAAGGCCGGGTCCGGCTGGGTATGCGTGGCGGCCGGCTGCATCAGGGCGGCGAAGCTTTCCGCATTGCCGAAGTCGCCCTGGTCCATGACGACGACATGCTCGAGTGCCGGCAGGTCGCCGGCAGCGAGGAGCTTTTGGTACTGATCGCGGGTCGAGACGATGGCGACCTTTGCGGCAGAGTCGCGCAGCATATAGCCGATCTGCTCGGGCGTGAGGGTGGCGTAGAGGGGGACGTCGACCGCGGCGAGGGCGAGTGTAGCGAAGTCCGTGACGGCCCACTCCCAGCGGTTTTCGCTGAGGATGGCGACGCGGTCGCCTTTGGCCACGCCCCACCCCTGCAACACCTGGGCGAGGGCCCGGACACGGCCGTAAAGGTCGGCCGAGGTGATGGGCTTCCACTCCGTTCCGTCCTGCCACAGCATCGCGATGGTTGCGCCGCGTGAGCTAACCCGGGCGAATACGTCGTTCACCGTCTTCAGATCAAACATGCGTCTCCCCTGCGGTAATCCCGTTCAGCAAAACGTCGACCACCTGCACGGCGGTCGCCTTGGCATCATACGCCCGGCCGGTAAAGACGGCGGAGCTGAGCAGTTCGTCGATGGCCCCGAAGAGACAATGGGCGACAAGGCCATCGGAGACATCCTTGCGGAAGATGCCGAGCTTCTGGCCGCGACGGACGACCTCCCGGACGACGGCGATATATTTAACCAGATGATGGTGTGAGAACTCGGCGATGAACTTGGCGCTCTGCCGCATCTCGGTCTGCATGAGGATGGCGACGCTCCGGTTTTCGTGGCTTTCCAGATGCACCTGGGCGATGTATTCAAGCTGCTCGCGCGGTCCGGGGCGGTGGGTGAACTCTGCTTCAACGCGGGCGTGGAAGCGCGCGAAGGTGGCATCGATCGCGGTTCGAAGGACTTCGTCTTTGCTTTTGAAGTAGAGATAGATGGTCCCGTCGGCGACGCCGGCTCGGGCGGCTATGGCGCTGACGGGGGAGTTGAAGTAGCCGTGCTCGGCGATGACCTCGACGGCGGCATCCAGGATGCGTTGGTACTTCTCCGACCCAGGCATTGCGCGCCCGGCGCTTTCTGCTGCTTTCCCCGATCGACGCGCCAGAGCCGGCCCCGCTTCGCAAAAGAGATCTTTCCAGCGGGCATGGCTGAACGGTGATTCAGCGGTGCGCCGGTGACGCCACTGTACCGGAAGCGCAGCCTCATGCGCCACTCCGCCCGTATATGCCGCTTTATACCTGCGGCTTCGGAGTAAGGCGCACGAAGGCCTGCACACGTGCGGGCCACGCAGCGAGCATTCCTTCGGCAAGCCTGCTTTGCGCTTTGGCGGCATGGACGGTGAGCAACCGATGCAGATCGTCCTGGGCCTCCGGCTCACAGGTGGCAAAGCGGGCGGGCTCCATGAAATCGACATGGTATCGCTGGTCGTCGACGAACGATCCATCCTCGTCGAAGACCCAGGCGACGCCTCCGGTCATGCCTGCGCCGAAGTTGATGCCGGCCCGGCCCAGCACGACGACGGTTCCGCCCGTCATGTATTCGCATCCATGATCGCCGACGCCTTCCACCACAGCCGTAACGCCGGAGTTGCGGACGGCGAAGCGCTCTCCGGCGCGGCCAGCGGCGTGCAGCGAGCCGGCCGTGGCACCATAGAGGGCGACGTTGCCGAGGATGACATGCTGACCGCTGTCGGCGGCCGCCAGACCGCGTGCGCGAATAACGATCTCGCCGCCGGACAGTCCCTTGCCGACGAAGTCGTTCGCCTGGCCTTCAAGTTCCAGGGTCATACCGCGGACCGCAAAGGCGCCGAAGGACTGCCCAGCGACGCCTTCCAGATGGAAGGTGGCGTGGGGCGCGGCGGCGTCGTCCTCAACCGAGGCAAGCGCATAGGCCCCGGCGAGCCGAGCGCCAATGGAGCGGTGGCCATTGTTGACCGCGGCGCGTACAGAGTACGGCTGGTGCGCGCGCAGGGCTTCCAGCGCAGGCTCAAGCCACGCTTCGTCAAGAGGCGCGACGGACTCCGGGCGGTCATTGCGCACACCCATCCAGCGGCGGGGCCCTTCGCCGACGCTCTCGAGCATGGGCTGCAGGTCCAGATTGCCCTCGAAGCGCACCTGCTCGAGCAGGTCGGAGCGTCCGATGGCAGCCTCAAGCGAGGGCAGGCCGTAGCGGGCCAGAAGCGTTCGCACGTCGGCCGCCATCTGCTCAAAGAACTGGACCACATGCTCGGGCTTGCCGCGGAACTTGGCGCGCAGTTCCGGTTTCTGGGTCGCGATGCCGGTGGGACAGGTGTTCAGATGGCATTGCCGGGCCATGTCGCAGCCCAGCACCACCAGGACGGAGGTGCCGAAGGCAAACTCATCCGCGCCGAGCAGAGCCGCAACCAACACGTCGTGCGCTGTGGCCAGACCGCCATCGGTGCGCAGCTTCACACGGCCGCGCATCCCGTTGTGCATCAGCACCTGCTGCGCCTCGGCGAGGCCAAGCTCCCACGGGTTGCCCGCATACTTAATGCTTGAAAGCGCCGCGGCCCCGGTACCCCCGGTATTGCCGGCAATGACGATGAAGTCCGCATAGGCTTTGGCGACACCCGCGGCGACGGTTCCGACGCCGGAGCTCGACACCAGCTTGACCCCTACGGCGGCTCGCGGATTGAGCCGCTTCAGGTCATAGATGAGTTGCGCAAGATCCTCGATCGAGTAGATGTCGTGGTGCGGCGGAGGCGAGATCAGGGACACGCCTGGCTGCGCATGACGCAGGCGCGCGATGAGCCCGCTGACCTTGTGGCCGGGAAGCTGGCCGCCTTCGCCAGGCTTGGCACCCTGTGCCACCTTGATCTCGATCTCCTCGGCATGGGCGAGGTACTCCGCCGTCACGCCGAAGCGCCCCGAGGCTACCTGCTTGATCTTGTTGTTCAGCGAGACATGCACCGCGGGGGCGACGGAGGTCCGCTCGGCCACGGCTGTGCCCCCGCCGCCATGCAGCGACGAGAAGGCCGGTCCATCGTAGGAGCCTTGCGGGACAGGCGCGGGGTGCTTCCGGTAGACCTCACGGTCTTCCCCGCCCTCACCCGTGTTCGAGCGACCGCCAAGCAGATTCATGGCCGCCGTAATGGTCTGGTGCGCCTCCGGGCTCAACGAGCCAAGCGACATAGCGCTCGCTACAAAGCGCTTGACGACGCTGGACGAGGGTTCCACTTCGTCGAGCGCGAGCTCCATCCCCGCGGGTGAGATCTCAAGCAGGTCGCGCAGCACGGCCGGCTCCCGGCTGGTGACGCCCTGGGTGTAGATATCGAAGGACCACTTATCATCGGCAGGCAAAGGCACGTTGCGGGCGCTGCCGACGACGGACTGCAGCGCCTTGACGGTCGGCGGTTGCCAGGCGTGCGGCTCTGCGAGCTCGGCCTTACGAAAGCGGACCCAGCCATAGTCCGGAAGCTCCGCAGGGGGCGCCGCGGCCATCGTAGCCGGCTGCCACGTGGCGCGAAGGTGCGTCTCGAGATCCTGGAAGCCGATGCCCGAGAGCGGCGCAGGTGTATCGACAAAGCAACGGTCGACCACACTCTGGTGCAGCCCCAGAATGTCGAACAGATGCGCGCCCCGGTAGCTGTCTACCACCGAGATGCCCATCTTCGACATGACCTTGGCAAGCCCGGCATCAAGGGCCTTCAACATCTTCGTTTCACTTGCCGCGCGGTCGCCGCCTGCGGGGGTCAAGGCCATGCCGGTCTCAAGCGCAAGCCACGGGCAGACCGCGCCCGCCCCATAGCCGATCAGGACGGCGGCGTGGTGGATATCGCGGACATCGCCCGCCTCGACTGCCATGCCGGCCAGCGTCCGCAGCCCTGCGGCCACCAGCGCCTGGTGCACCGCTCCCACGGCCATGGCCATCGGCACCGGCACGTTCGTCTCGGATGCAGCCCGGTCGGTCAGCAACAGCAGCCGCGCACCCTTGCGTACCAGGTCGACTGCGCCGTCACTCAGGTAGTCGAGCGCCGCCGCCAGGCTCATGCCGGGCAGCATGGTGCAATCGAGCTCCGCCATCGGCAGGTCGTCTGCGTGGCTATGCCGCTGCGCGCGCAGCGCCGCAACCTGGCCGGTGGACAGGAACGGCGACGCAAGTGAGAGGCCGGGCAGCGCCGCATGCGCATCCAGCAGATGCGGCCACGGGCCCAGGCGTGTGTGCAGCGAGACCACGCATGCCTCCCGCAAGGGATCGATGGCCGGGTTGGTCACCTGCGCAAACCTCTGCCGGAAGTAAGCGTAGACGGGGCGCGGCGTACGGGCCAGGAAGGCCAGCGGCGTGTCATCGCCCATCGACCAGACGGCATCCTTGCCGTCGACCGCCATGGGCGCCAAAATCATCTTCACGTCTTCGCGCGTGTAGCCGAAGCCGCGTTGCAGGGCAAGCAACTCCGCGGCAGCCGGGACCGTGGTCGCCACGGTCGCAAGTCCGGCGTCTTCCAGCATCTCCCGGTAACCTGCGTCGCGGTCGAAGCGTGCCAGCAGAGCCTCATCCTCAAGGACACGCTTCGCTGCAAGGTCGACGACGATCATCTGCCCCGGGCCAAGGCGTCCGCTGTGGGTAACCTTCTCCGGGTCAAGATCGACCAGCCCGGCCTCGGAGCCTGCCACAACCAGGCCATCCACCGTGATGGCAAAGCGGCAGGGCCGCAGCCCATTGCGATCGAGCGCCGCGCCCACCAGCGTGCCGTCGGAGAAGGAGATGGCCGCCGGTCCATCCCAGGGCTCTGCGCAGTCGGTGTTATAGCGGAGAAAGGAGGAGGGCTGATGGCTGATCGTCGCAGGAGGCAGCAGCATGCGGACGGCCTCGGCTGTGGTGCGTCCGTTGCGCGCCAGCAGCTCGACGGCCTCATCCAGGCTGGTCGAATCCGTACCGCCCCGGGTCAGCACCGGCTTGCACTCCACCGGCAAGGTAGCATCGCGGGCCGCCATCTTTGCGCGATTGCCCCACACGGTGTTGATCTCGCCGTTATGCGCGAGCATCCGTCCCGGCTGCGCCCGGTGCCAGGTGGGCGAGGTGTTGGTCGCGTAGCGCTGATGGAAGATGGCGAAAGGCGTGATGTAGGCAGGCTCAGCGAGGTCCGGGTAGAAGACCGGCAGCAGCGTGCCGGAGCACATGGCCTTGTACACGAGCGTCTTTGAGGAGAGCGAGCAGAGATACCCGGAGACCTCGCCGCTCTCGTGCATCCGCTCAAACTGCTTGCGGGCGAGATACAGCCGGCGCTCCATGGTGGCGGCGTCGCCGAGGGAGCCATCGACCACCAGCACCTGCCGCACCACAGGCATGGTGGAAAGCGCGATCTCACCCAGGCATTCCGGGTTGGTCGGCACGTCACGCCAGGTGAGCACCTGCAGATCCTGCGAGATCAGGCAGCGCTCCAGGAGGGCCTCTTCGCCAGACACCCCCGGCGATAGAAACAGCATGCCCACCCCCAGCACCTGCCCCGATTGCAGCGTCAGCCCACACGCGCCAAGCAGATAGGCGGCCGGAACCGCCGTCATCAGGCCTACGCCATCGCTGCTTTTGCCGTCGGCCGCAACCGCGCCTCGATGCGCCAGCCGAGCGAGCGCTGTCGCTGCCTGCTGCAAAATCTCGTGCGTCGGCGTGGCATGAACGGACGCAACAAAGCCGACCCCGCAAGAGTCCTGATCGAACCGCGGGTCGACCAGCGTCCGCCGGGGCTCGGTCGTGCGAGACCGCGCTCGCGCCGCAAGGGGGAGGACTGCCGAAGACGCGCCCGCGGCGCACCGGTCATCTGCTTTTAACGGAGCCATGCTTCACTATACTGCGAGAAATGCATCCTGTTCCCGCGTCCTTTGCCGGATTGAAAGCAGCGCTGCTTTGGGCATGGTGGATGAAAAAACCCTGCACTGCTTGACAGACACCACATGTATATTTATACATAGACATGCATGTTTATGCATCGGCAATTCGGGCCATCCCGTTTTCACCGACGTCTTGCAAACAAAGATGAAGCAGCAACGCCATTCCGCCATCCGCGAGGTTCTCACTGCGGGCATTGTTCCCAGCCAGGACGAACTGCGCGCCAGGCTCGCCGAACGGGGCTTCCACGTCACGCAGGCGACGCTCTCGCGCGACATTCGCGAGCTGCATCTTTCCAAGGGTCCCGCAGGCTACCAGTTCCCGACAGCCGCCGATCCGGACGATGACATGCCGGGCATCCGCGAGGTGCTCGGCGGCTTTGGTCTCGAGGTGCGCCAGGCCCAGAACCTGATCGTGGTGATGACGCGAACGAGCGGGGCGCAGCCGGTGGCCGCCGGCATCGACTACGAAGAATGGCCGGAGGTCGTGGGCACCCTTGCGGGGGACGACACGGTGCTGGTCATCTGCCCCGACGTGGCACGGGCGGATGCGCTGCGGGTGAGAATCGAGGCGCTGCTTGGCTAGCCCTCGTGTCGCGGTCGCCGGCGTCAGCGGTTTTTCTGGCGGCGAATTGGTCCGTCTGCTGCTGGGGCATCCGCGGCTTGCGGGCGCGAGCCCGATGCTGCTTGGCCGTGTGGCTGCAGGTGAGATCCTGCATCTGGCCGACTTACAGCCGCACCTTGCCACCGCGGCAGGCCCAGGAGATGCGCTTCAGCCCTTCCTGGGCGATGCGGCGTCGTGGGATCGGCTTACCACCGCAGGCATTGAGCTGCTGTTTTTGGCCACGCCGCACGAGCAGTCTCGCGAGTGGGTGCCGGAGGCGCTTGCCCGCGGCCTTCGCGTCATCGACCTTTCCGGAGCATGGCGGCTGCACGACCCGATCAACCGCGCCGTCTACAAGCTTGCCGACGCCGACCCGGGCGCCGCGAGCCGCATCCAGGCGGAGGCGGTCTTCGGTGCGCCGGAACTGCATGCCGAAGCCATCGCGCGGGCGCGGCTGGTCGCCAATCCAGGCTGCTACTCGACCTCCATCATCCTGGCGCTTGCGCCGCTGGTCCGCGCCGGCATGATCGACCTTGACCGGACGATCATCTGCGATAGCAAGTCCGGCGTAAGCGGCGCGGGTAAGGCGGCCACCGCAAAGACCCACTTTATGTATGCCGCGGACAATCTGTCGGCCTACTCGGTCTTCGGTCACCGCCACACCGGGGAGCTGCTGGAGCAGTTGCACCTGACGGATGAACAGATTCAGTTCACGCCGCATCTTCTGCCGATCCCGCGTGGCATCCTCTCGACTGTCTATGTGCGCCTGGCCGAGCCTGCGACGGTCGACGCGATTACGGCGGTTTATGGCGGCTTCTACCAGGGCAAACCGCTTGTGCGCCTGCACCCAAGCCCCTCGCTTCCGCAGATTCAGCATGTAGTTCGGACCAACTACTGCGACCTGGGCTTCACGCTCGCTCCGGATGCGCGTCGCCTTGTGCTTGTCGCCTGCCTTGACAACCTCCTAAAAGGAGCCGCCGGCCAGGCGGTCCAGAATATGAACCTTATGCTCGGCTTCGGTGAGGCGGAAGGACTTTTATGAAATATGTTGTCAAACTCGGTGGCGCGGCGCTTGAAGATGCGACGCTGCTGCACGCTTGCGGCCAGGCCATCGCGGACCTCGTGCGGGACGGCAACCAGGTTGCCGTGGTCCATGGTGGCGGCGTGCAGCTCACCCGCACCCTCGCCCAGCTCGGCAAGCAGAGCGTCTTCATCTCCGGGTTGCGCGTTACCGATGCGGAGACACGCGATGCGGCCTTGATGGTGCTTGCCGGTCGTGTCAACAAGTCTTTGGTTGCCGCCCTCGGCACGCACGGCCAGGCTGCCGTCGGCCTCTCGGGCGGCGACGGCCACGTGTTCCGTGCGCGCAAAAAGAAAACAACGCCCGACCTCGGCTTTGTCGGCGAGATCGCCGCCACCGACCCGCGCTGGCTGGAAGCCATCTGGACCATGGGCGCCGTGCCCGTCATCTCCTCCATCGCACTCGGCTTCGATGGCGAGTACTACAACGTCAACGCCGACGAGATGGCCGCGGCCTGCGCGATCGGCACCAAGGCCGACGTGCTTGTCTTTCTCACCGACGTCCCCGGCGTCAAAGGTGCAGATGGTCAGGTGATGCGGTGGCTGAGCCTGCCGCAGATCCCCGCGCTCGAGAAGGCTTCGGTCGTCTCAGGCGGCATGCTGCCCAAGCTGAACGCCTGCCGGGACGCCCTCACGCATGGCGTCAAGCGGGTTAGAATCCTCCCCGCCGGGTCAGCCGCCGCGCTGCCCGATCTGCTTTCAAGCCGCGTCAACGATGGAACGGAGGTCATGGTCGCATGAGCACTGCACTCGCCACCACCACGCAGGAGGAGCTTCAGGCTTCAGAGTCGAGGCTCCTGCTCCACACCTACGCCCGCTACCCCATTGAAGTTGCCCGGGGCCAGGGCGTCTACCTGTTCTCCAGTGAAGGCACCCGCTACCTCGATCTGCTGAGCGGCATCGGCGTCGCCGCGCTCGGTTACAACCATCCGGCCATTACCCGCGCCATCGCGGAGCAGGCCGCAACCCTCATCCACACGTCGAACCTCTTCTATCATCGCGGCACCACCGAACTCGCCGAGCGGCTGACCCGCATCACCGGCCTCGACCGCGTCTTCCTGTGCAACAGCGGCACCGAAGCCTGGGAGGCCGCGCTGAAGCTCGCGCGCGCCCATGCCGGGCTGCTCCGCTCCGAAGGCAAACACATCGGCACCAAGGTCCTTGCCCTTGAACACAGCTTCCACGGCCGCACCATGGGCTCGGTCGCCACCACGCACAAGCTTGCCTACCGCGCCCCCTTCGCACCCGTCATGCCGGAGGTCGACTTCATTCCGCACAACGACGTTGCCGCCCTTCGCGCCGCTTTCTCCCCTGAAGTCTGCGCCATCTGCATCGAGGTCCTCCAGGGCGAGGGCGGCATCAACTGGATCTCCGAAGAGTTCCTGCAGACCGCGCGCGAACTCTGCGACGCGACCGGCGCGCTGCTTCTGCTCGACGAGATTCAATCAGGCATGGGCCGCACCGGCAAATGGTGCGCCTACCAGCACTTCCCGGTGCAGCCCGACATCACCACGCTTGCCAAGCCCCTCGCGGGAGGCATCCCCATTGGCGCCATGCTATGCACGGAGTCTGTCGCCCGCGCCTTCACCCCCGGCATGCACGGGACGACCTTCGGCGGCAACCCGCTCGCCTGCGCCGCCGCCATCGCCGTCATCGATACCATCGAGCAAGATCATCTGCTCGCGTATGTAACCGAGACCGGCACCTACTTTATTGACCGCCTCAAGGCTCTCGGCCCCTACCAGGTCCGCGGCGCCGGCTTCATGATCGGCCTCGACCTCCACGATGCCGCGTTGGCCCAGCGCGTGCACGAGACGATGCTCAGTCGCGGCTTCCTGCTCAATCGCACCCACGACACCGTCCTCCGCTTCCTGCCCCCATACCTCCTCACCCGCGAGCACATCGACACCGCCATCGCAGCCCTTAACGACATCCTTACCGGAGCCCAAGCCCATGGCTAGCCACACCGCCGTCCCTAACCTCACCCTCCCGTCAGACGCCGCCTTCGCCGAAGCCTGCACCCGCCTCCACGGCAGCGACCTCTGCTCCATTGCCGACCTTTCCGTGCAGGAGATGGCCGCCATCATGGAGCTTGCCCACGCCGTTAAGGCGCACCCAGAGGAGTTCCGCCACGCGTTGGACGCCAAGCAGATGATCCTCTTCTTCGAAAAGGCCAGCCTCCGCACCCGCGTCACCTTCGAGGCCGCCATCAACACCCTCGGCGGCAACGCCATCTTCCTCGACCAGACCTCCAGCCCCCTCGGCGAGCGCGAATCCCTCTCAGACATGGCCAAGAACATCGAGCGCTGGATGGCCGTAATGGTCCTCCGCACCTACTCGCACGACACCATCACCGAGATGGCCGCCGTCTCGCGCATCCCCGTCATCAACGCGCTCTCCGACCTCGAACACCCCTGCCAGGCCATCGCCGACTTCTTCACCCTGGAAGAACGCTTCGGCTCCGCCCAGGGCCTCCACTTCACCTACGTCGGCGACGGCAACAACGTCTGCCACTCCCTCATGCTCACCGCCGCCCAACTCGGCGCACACTGCACCGTCGCCACGCCCAAGGGCTTCGCCCCCAAGCTCGACATCATCCACAAGGCCATCGAGATCGCCGAGCAGACCGGCGGCTCCATCACCCTCACCAACGACCCCGTCAAAGCCGTTACCGGAGCCGACGCCGTCTACACCGACGTCTGCACCTCCATGGGCTTCGAGCACGAAGCCACCAAGCGCGCCCCCATCTTCAAGCCCTACCAGGTCAACGAGTCCCTCATGGCCCACGCCCAGTCCGAAGCCGTCTTCATGCACTGCCTACCCGCCCACCGCAACGCCGAAGTCACCGACCAAGTCCTCGACGGCCCCCAATCCGTCGTCTTCGACCAGGCCGAAAACCGCATGCACGCCCAGAAAGCCCTCCTCCTCATGCTCCTGGGAGGAGCCAAGCGCATCTCCAACTCCCGCGACCGCGGCATCCAAGCTCGCAAACGCACCAACGCGTAGTTAGGTTGAGGTCAGGGATGGGAACCAAGCTCGGCTTGATCGCTTCGTTCATCACGATTTGTGTTGCTGTGTTCGTACTGGCGAACACAGACAATGGGCGCATGGCTCAAGGAGGTGTTCTGTTGCAGTTGTTGGCGACTATCTTCTTCGTGCTTGCCGGGCTAAGAGGATCCCGTTGGTGGTTCGCTGCGCCTGTCTTCGTTATCTTGTTCTGGGTAGGAGTTGCCCATATCCCTGCACTCTGGAAATAAGGTGTTATTCCGAAGTGACCTGCATCTGTCGTTGTACTTGCTGTTGCCTCTGAGGTACCCCAAGGCTTTAGCCTTGGGTCTCACCCACCACAACAAACAAAGGGGCTTTAGCCCCCGGGGTATGCTCTCTTATATGCCGCTACAGCTCTCCAGGTTCGCCAAGACATCCCCATTCGCTGATGGACAGTCTGGAAACTCGATCTTTGGATTTCTCGATGTAATCGGCGCATCCATCTACGTGCATCGCGCTTCATTCAGTTGGGCTATACCAGCGGAGTGTGAGGCAGGAATTTACTCAGTCACGGGAGAACCGTTCATCTGGGCTCTCGGCATTTTTCCAGTTCTCATAGTTTTTCTTCTCATAAATATAACTTGGGGAGCCTTGATCTTTAGCCGACCAGACTGGCGAAAAGGTTATTCGTGGCTAGTGGCGACGCTCTGTTGGATCGTAGCCATGTGCGTGGATTTCTCCCATCACTAGTCATTTTCACCAACGAACCTTCCACTACCCTACAACTTCAGTGTGGAGGCACAACATGCCCACTTGGATTAACGTGGCGGTTCCTTTCGCTATGGCTGTAGCTGGAGCCGTTCTAGGTACAACGTCGAAAGAGTTTTATCCAGGTCGACTTGGCGGCCCGCCCCGTGGCAAGCCGATTCCTAGATGGTTCGGTCGGCTCTGGTTCTACTGTTTCAGCGCGGCCTGCTTGTACATGAGCTATCGAGCTCTCGCATATCGCTAAGCAAAACGCGCTTCTCCCCTGAAAGTGCAAGACTGAGGTTCTAAGTATGTCCGTAATCCTCGAAAGCTTACCCACCCACCAAAAAGTAGGCATCGCCTTCTCCGGCGGCCTCGACACCTCCGCCGCCCTCCACTGGATGAAGCAAAAGGGAGCCATCCCCTACGCCTACACCGCCAACCTCGGCCAGCCCGACGAAGCCGACTACGACGAGATCCCTCGCAAGGCCCTCGAGTACGGAGCCGAAAAGGCCCGCCTCGTCGACTGCCGCCTCCCCCTCGTCCGCGAAGGCCTCGCCGCCCTCCAGGCCGGAGCCTTCCACATCACCACCGCCGGCGTCACCTACTTCAACACCACGCCTATCGGCCGAGCCATCACCGGCACCATGCTCGTCACCGCCATGAAGGAAGACGACGTCAACATCTGGGGAGACGGCAGCACCTTCAAAGGCAACGACATTGAGCGCTTCTACCGCTACGGCCTACTCGTCAACCCCGACCTCAAGGTCTACAAGCCCTGGCTCGACCCCACCTTCATCGACGAGCTTGGCGGACGCGCCGAGATGTCCGCCTTCATGGCCAAATCCGGCTTCGGCTACAAGATGTCCGCCGAAAAGGCCTACTCGACCGACTCCAACATCCTCGGGGCTACGCACGAAGCGAAAGACCTCGAACTCCTCTCGACCAGCATGAAGATCGTAGCCCCCATCATGGGCAGCGCCTTCTGGAACGCCGAAGTCAACATCAAGCCCGAAGAGATCACCATCCGCTTCGAGGAAGGCCAACCCGTAGCCCTCAACGGAACCGAATACCCCTCGCTCGTTGAACTCATGCTCGAAGCCAACCAGATCGGCGGCCGCCATGGCCTCGGCATGTCCGACCAGATCGAAAACCGCATCATCGAAGCCAAGTCCCGTGGCATCTACGAGGCCCCCGGCCTCGCCCTCCTCTTCATCGCCTACGAGCGCCTCCTCACCGGCATCCACAACGAAGACACCATCGAGCAGTATCGCGACTCCGGCCGCAAGCTCGGCCGCCTCCTCTACCAGGGCCGCTGGTTCGATCCCCAGGCCATCATGCTCCGCGAAGCCGCCCAGCGCTGGGTCGCCAAGCCTGTAACCGGCGAGGTCACAATCGAACTCCGCCGCGGCAACGACTACACCATCCTCGCGACCGAATCCCCCAACCTAACCTTCGCCCCCGAACGCCTCTCCATGGAGAAGACCGAATCCACCTTTTCCCCCCGCGACCGCATCGGCCAGCTCACCATGCGCAACCTCGACATCACCGACACCCGTGCCAAGCTCCTCACCTACGCCCAAACCGGCCTCCTCACCCTAAGCCAAGGCACCGAAATGCCCCACCTCACCAGCGGCTCCGACAAGCAGTGAAGGTGAGCTACATGGCACTATGTTGGTGACGCCACATACTGCCGATAAGGCTGAAATTTGAGAATACCTGACCAGCTATTGAAATGCGTTGGATTTGTAAGTCGCGATGAAGAGCACCTTGACTATCGCGGGAGTGCCTTCGTCGTGCTGGTTCCTGATAACGAGAACACGGGCTGCTTACACTTGGTCACGGCAAAGCATGTTGCCATCGCCTTACAGAACGGTGAAGCAGTCATAGCTATGAACGGTAAAGACGGCTTACCACTGTGGATGAAAAACACGACGCAGGTGCCTTGGTTTTACCATCCCGACAAAGCCGTTGATGTCGCGGTTTTGCCAATGGCCTCCGCTCGGCTGCACGATTACGACTACCAAGAAATTCCAACCACTATCTTCATCACATCTCAGCGAACGGCCGAGTACAACATAGGAGTAGGCGACGAGATAGTGTTATTGGGCCTATTTAGCCCTTTTGTTGGGTCGCTTCGTTTCACACCCATTGCGCGTTCTGGCATCATCGCCATGATGCCGGAAGGCGAGCTTCCCCACCCAAGATTTCTGACTATGGAGGCATATTTAGTCGAGAGTAGGTCAAGGGGAGGCCTTAGCGGATCTCCAGTATTCGTTCGCAACACAATTAATCCCCACGCAGTTGACGCCAACGGGATAACAACTACTTTTTCTGCCTCAAGTGACTTTCATCTACTCGGATTGCTTTCCGGACATCTGAAAGAAGGATCAGGCTCAGTCAGTAACGCTGAAGTCAACACCGGCCTTTCGCTTGTCGTGCCAGCAAGTAAAATTCTAGAGGCGTTATTCCATCCGGACCTTGTTGCCATACGAGCAAAAGCTTTCGAACGTGGTTCCAATCCAGCATCCAGCAAATAGAAATCCACCAGTCCCTACTTTTTCCGAAAGTGTCATATGCCAGAAGAGCAACAACCCACCAAAATGTGGTCCGGCCGCTTCCGCTCGCCCCTCAACGCCACCTTCGAGTCCTGGCAGCGCTCCTTCCCCTTCGACGTCCGCCTCCTCCCCCACGAGGTAGCCGCCTCGAAGGCCCACGCCCAGGCCATCGCCGCTGCCGGCATCCTCACTGAACCCGAGCTGCACCAGATGCTCACAGGCCTAGACCAGGTCCTCGCCACCACCGGCGCCGACTACCCCGCAATCGTCGCCGCCAACCCGCAAGCCGAAGACATCCACCACTTCGTCGAGCTTGCCCTCACCAAACAAATCGGCGAACTGGCCCTCAAACTCCACACCGGCCGCAGCCGCAACGAGCAGATCGCCACCAATATGCGCCTCTTCGTCCGCGAGGCCATCGACTCGACCACGCAGGGCCTTAAGGCGTGGGCCGAGGCCCTCCTGCACTTGGCCGAGCAAGCCGCCGAGCACACCATGCCCAGCTACACCCACCTCCAGCGCGCCGAGCCCGTCCTTATCGCCCACTGGCTCCTCGCCTACGTCAGCATGGTCGAGCGCGACCTCACCCGCCTCGCCGACGCCCGCGCCCGCATGAACCTCTGCCCCCACGGCTCCGGAGCCAACGCCCGCGCCCCCCTAGCCCTCGACCGCACCATCGCAGCCCGCGCGCTCGGCTTCGACGCCCCCACGCCCAACTCGATCGACGCCACCTCCGATCGCGACTTCGCCCTGGAGTTCACCCAGGCCCTCACCGTCCTCGGCCTCCACATCTCCCGCTTCGCCGAAGAACTCACCCTCCACGCCACCGCCGAGTACGGCTTCCTCGACCTCCCCGAAGCGTTTTCGACCGGTTCCAGCGCCATGCCGCAGAAGAAAAACCCCGACCTCACCGAACTCATCCGCGGCAAATCTGCACGCCTCCTCGGCTCTTCCGTCACCCTCGCCACCCTCATCAAAGGCCTTCCCCTCGCCTACAATAAAGATCTCCAGGAAGGCCAGGAACCCGTCTTCGACGCCGCCGACACCATCGCCGGCATCCTCTCCGTCCTGCCTGCCTTCACCCGCGCCCTCACCTTCCGCCCCGACCACATGAAGCAGGCCGCCGAAACCGGCTACCTCAACGCCATGGCCGCCGCCACCTACCTCTCGAACAAGGGCGTCCCCTTCCGCAAGGCCCACGAGATCATCGGCAACGCCGTCCGCCTAGGCCTCGAAACGCAACGCGAACTCTACCAGCTCACCTTAAAAGAGCTCCGACCCCTCAGCCCCGCCTTCGAAGCCGACTTCTACGAAGCCATCACCCTCGAAGCCACCCTTGACTGCCACGACGTGATTGGCGGTACTTCCCGCACTCGCGTCGCCCACGCTCTGGGTGCCGCCAAACTCCGCCTTATCCAGATAAAATAACCAGAGAAGAATGACCGCCGCGACCCCCCTGCAGCCCATCAGCGACTCCACCAGTTCCTCCCGCCCCCGGGTCGGCGGAGCCACTGTGCGCAAAGCCCGGCTGCAGGATGCCGTCAACATCTTCGAGCTTGTCAACTCGCTATCGCACGACGGCACCCTGCTCCGCCGCAACTATGCCGAGATCTGCGAAAACGTTCGTGACTTCCAAATCGCCGAGTCTCCTGTCTCTGAAGGAAAGGGCGGCGTCTTTCTCGGCTGCGGCGCCCTGCATCTCTACGGCCCGCACCTCGCGGAAGTCCGCTCCATCGTCGTCAAACCGGAAGCGAAAGGCCAGGGCGCCGGCGGCCGCCTCCTCCGCGCTCTCCTCGAAGAATCGGAGGAACAAGGCGTCCTCGCCGTCTGCCTCTTCACCCGCATCCCCGACTTCTTCTTCCATTTTGGCTTTCGCGTAGCCGATCGCACCAGCATCCCGGACAAGATCTACAAGGACTGCCAGAACTGCCCGCGCCTCTACGCCTGCGACGAGGTGACCATGGTCCGCGGCCCCTTGCCCAAGGTAGCCGTCCTCGGTCCCAGCCGCCTGAAGCAGGACCAGTTGATTCAGCTCCAGACCACCAGCCTCCCGCCGAAGCTCTAGAGCGTTAGCAGCACCTTGCCTGCTGTTTTCCGCCCTTCCAGGTCGCGGTGCGCCTCTGCCGCATCGTTCAGCGCATACGTATGCTCCGCCCGCACCGTGAGCTCACCGCGCGCTATCCACCGAAACACCTCCCCGGCCCGCCACTCTAAATCCTCGCGGGTCGCCACATAGTCCTTCAGCGTCGGCCGGGTCACATACAGCGATCCCATCTGCGACAGCCGGATCAGGTCGAACGGCGGCACCGCCCCACTCGCGCCGCCATACAGCGCCAGCAGCCCCCGCGCACGAAGACACTTCAACGACCCCTCGAACGTCGTCCTCCCCACAGAGTCGTACACCACCGGCAAGCCCGCGCCCCCCGTCAGCCGGCGTACCTCGTCCTCAAACGCGACCTCCCCGTACAAGATCACCTCGTCTGCCCCCGCTTGTCGCGACAGCGCCGCCTTGGCCTCCGTTGAGACCGTCGTGATCACCCGAGCCCCCAGCCTCTTCGCCATCTGCGTCAGCAACAGCCCCATCCCGCCAGCCCCGGCGTGGATCAGCACTGTGTCCCCGCGTTGCACCGCATAGGTCGAGTAAACCAGGTAGTGCGCCGTCATGCCTTGCAGCATCCCCGCCGCCGCCATCCGAGTGGAGATCTCCTCCGGCAGCACCACCAGCCGTGACGCCGGAGCCACCGCATACTCCGCATACGTCCCGGGCACCCCGCACCAGGCCACCCGGTCCCCTACCCTAATGCCGCCAGCCCCTTCTGCGACGGCCTCCACGACGCCCGCCGCCTCTTGGCCAAGGGTGTAGGGCAACGGAGCCGGGTAGCGTCCCTCGCGAAAATACGTGTCGATAAAGTTGACTCCACACGCTTCGACCCGCACCAGCGCCTCACCTGGACCGGGCGTAGGCGTTGCTACCTCTTCATAGTCCAGCACCTCAGGCCCACCCGTCCGGTGTATCCGTATCGCGTTCATTCCAGCCACCCTTCTACTGGTGCAGACTCTCTTCGCTCGGCCGCAGCCGCAGAATCCGGTCCACCGCGTATGGGGCTCGATGACTTGCTGTATAGAAGTGCCGCACCTGCAGCTCACCCAGCAGCCCGATTCCTAGAATCTGGATCCCACCCAGAATCAGCACCGCCGCGATCATGAACCACGGCCCATGCTCCGGCCCAACATCGTGCCGCGTCAGCACCTTATGCACCAGCAGCCACAATGCTACGCCGCCACCCGACACCATCCCCGCCGCGCCGAACGACCCAAAAAAATGCAGCGGCCGCGTCATGTACTTGAGCAGGAATCGGATCGTCAGCAGATCGAAAAACACCCGGAACGTCCGCGAGATGCCGTAGTGGCTCTTCCCGGCAACCCTCTGCGGATTGGAGATTGGAATCTCGCAGATGCTCGCCCCATACCAGCTCGCCAACGCGGGAATGAAGCGGTGCATTTCACCATACAGCGGAATATTTTGTATGACCTCTCGCCGATACGCCTTGAACGTCGTGCCGAAGTCGTGGATCGCCACCCCGGAGAACCGCGCCATCACCTTGTTCGCGAGCATGGATGGAATCCGCCGCATCACCAGGTTGTCTCCGCGCTGCGCCCGCCATCCGCTCACCACGTCGTAGCCTTCTTCCAGCTTTTCCATAAAACGGGGAATCTCATCCGGATCGTGCTGCAGATCGCCGTCCATGGCCAGGACAAACTCCCCCTGCGCGTGGTCGAACCCCGCCGCCAGCGCCGACGTCTGGCCGAAGTTCCGTCTCAGCTTGATCACCAGCACCCGCGAGTCCACGGCCGCAATCTCTTCCAGCAGCCGATACGTTCGGTCCCGCGAGCCATCGTCCACAAACACAAGCTCAAAGCTTTCGCCAACCCGCTCCATCACATCCTTCACCCGGTCATAGAGGGTGGTAACGTTCTGCTCTTCGTTATGAAAGGGGACGACGATGGAGTATCTCGGCACATCTCCGATGATACCCCGCCCG
>CAXUNW010000021.1:0-26460 GCA_964252505.1 uncultured Acidobacteriaceae bacterium | reverse complement strand
GTTCGTTGAGCTCGGCGGCGGCATGCGGTTGCTTCTTTGCGGTTGCGGCGCTACGGGCTGCGGCTCCGGCCGGGATGCGCTGAGTCCTTCAAGCAGGTTGCCCTGGCCGTTTGCAGGAAGGCCGGAGACGGCTTCAAGCGCGGCGTTCTCGAACATGGTTTGCTGGGCGTTCTGGAGCTGGCTCGCTTGCTGGGCAGCGGCAAGCTGCTCCGCGGTTTCGATGGGAGTGCCGTCGGGGCCGATGATCTGCATGCGGAAGAGATGGCGGCAGGTGTCTTCCTGGAAGCGCGTCATCATCGTCTCGAACATCTCGAAGGACTCTTTTTTGTAGGCGACGAGGGGGTCTTGCTGGGCGTAGCCGCGGAGGCCGATGCCTTCCTTAAGGTGGTCCATTTGGAGAAGGTGGTCCTTCCAGAGGCCGTCGAGGACAGAGAGCATGACGATGCGCTCGTGGTAGCGCATGGCGGGGGCGCCGAGGATCTGCTCCTTGATGTCGTAGCGGGCGCGAAGCTTCTCGAAGATGGTCTCGCCAAGGTCGTGGCGGTTGAGGCTTTCAACGTCGATCTCGCCTTTGAGGCTGGCTCCAAAGAGGTCGTGGAGCTGCTCGAAGAGCTGGTCGGTCTTCCACTCGGTGGGGTTGGCCTTCTCGGGGACGGTCTCGTCGAGGAGGTTGGACATGAGGGTGGACACGTAGTCCTCGGTGATGAGCTGCTTCTGGTCGACGCCTTCCATGAGCTGCCGGCGGAGGCCGTAGACGGCTTCGCGCTGCTTGTTCATGACGTCGTCGTACTCGAGGATGTGCTTGCGGGACTCGAAGTTCTGGGTCTCGACGGCTTTTTGCGCGGCCTCGATGCGGCGGGAGATCATGCCGGACTCAATGGGAACGCCCTCTTCCATGCCGAGTCGCTGGAGGAGGGTGGAGACCCACTCGCGGGCGAAGATGCGCATGAGATCGTCTTCGAGGGAGAGATAGAAGCGGCTGGCTCCGGGGTCGCCCTGGCGGCCGGCGCGACCGCGGAGCTGGTTGTCCACGCGGCGGGACTCGTGGCGTTCGGTGCCGAGGATGTGGAGGCCGCCGAGGTCGATGACGGCGTCGTGCTCCTTCTTGGCGGCTTCGGCGTGGGCGGCGACGGCGGCATCCCAATCCTGCTGGGTGGATTCGAACTCCTGCCCGGCGTACAGGAAGCGGAACATACCGGGAGGGGCAACGGGCTGGATGGATCCTTCCGCTGCAGAGATAGACCTGGCGCGTTGCTTTTTGACGAGGTCCTGGCGAGCCATGAAGTCGGAGTTGCCGCCGAGGAGGATGTCGGTGCCGCGGCCGGCCATGTTGGTCGCGATGGTAACCATGCCCAAGCGACCGGCCTGGGCGACGATCTCGGCTTCCTTCTCGTGAAACTTGGCGTTGAGGACGACGTGGCGGACGCCCTTGCGCTTGAGAATCTCGGACAAAATCTCCGACTTCTCGATGCTTGTAGTGCCGACCAGCACAGGTTGCTTTTCCGTGTGGAGGCGACTGATCTCGTCAGCCAGCGCGAAGTACTTTTCCTGCGCCGTCCGGTAGACGACGTCCGGATTTTCCAGCCGCTGCATGACCCGGTTGGTCGGCACGACGACGATGTCGAGCTTGTAGATCTTGTCGAACTCGGCGGCTTCGGTCTCGGCGGTGCCGGTCATGCCGGAGAGCTTTTTGTACATGCGGAAGTAGTTCTGGAAGGTGATGGTGGCGAGGGTCTGGTCTTCCTTGCGGATGGCGACGCCTTCCTTCGCTTCCACCGCTTGATGTAGGCCGTCGGACCAGCGGCGGCCGGGCATGAGGCGGCCGGTGAACTCGTCGACGATGATGACCTCACCGTCCTTGACGACGTACTCAACGTCGCGCTTGTAGAGGTTATGCGCCTTGACGGCGACCTCGACGTGATGCTTGAGGTCCCAGTTTTCGGGGTCGGCGATGTTGCCGATGCCGAGGAGACCCTCGATCTTTTCCCAGCCCTCGTCGGTAACGGTGATGGAGCGGGCCTTTTCGTCGACGACAAAGTCTCCGGTGTAGGTTTTGGTTTCGACGGTTTCGGTAAACTCGCCAAGCTCGAGCTCCGGGATGATGAGGTTGACGCGGGCGTACTTGTCGGTGGTCTGGTCGGTCGGGCCGGAGATGATGAGGGGCGTTCGGGCCTCGTCGATGAGGATGGAGTCGACCTCGTCGACGATGCAGAAGTAGTGGCCGCGCTGCGTGGTATCGGCGAGCTCGAACTTCATGTTGTCGCGCAGGTAGTCGAAGCCGAACTCGTTGTTGGTGCCGTAGGTGATGTCGGAGCCGTAGGCCTCGCGGCGCTGGCGGTCGTCGAGGTCGTGCACGATAACGCCGACGGAGAGGCCGAGGAAGCCGTAGATCTTGCCCATCCATTCCGCATCGCGCTTGGCGAGATAGTCGTTGACGGTGACGACGTGGACGCCGCGACCGGCGAGGGCGTTCAGGTAGCAGGCGAGCGTGGCGACGAGGGTCTTGCCTTCGCCGGTCTTCATCTCGGCGATTTTGCCCTGGTGAAGGGCCATGCCGCCGATGAGCTGGACGTCGAAGTGGCGCATGCCGACGACGCGTTTGCCGGCCTCGCGAACGACGGCGAAGGCCTCGGGGAGGAGGGCGTCGAGAGCCTCTCGCTCCGCCGCGTAGAGCTCGTCGGCGTGTTCGCGGTCGTCCGGACTATCCTTGACGGCCTCGGCGATGCGGGCGCGGAACTCTGCGGTCTTGGCTCGAAGAGCTTCATCCGGCAGCGCTGACAAGGTGGTCTCAAGGGCGTTGATCTGCTGGACGGCGGGGAGAAGCTTCTTGACGGCGCGTTCGTTGGAGGTTCCGAAGACTTTGGCGAGGACGTTGTTGAGCACGGAAGGGATCCTTTATGGCGGGGCGTGGGCGAAGGTTCGGCTCGCACGCGGAGAGATGAGGTGAAGACCGGAGGGGCGTAGGCGGGAACGCGCTAGCGGAGGGAGGCGGTGAAGGCCTGTAAGGCGGCGGAGCGCAAGGCGGGATGATTGCCGGTTGCCAGGATGGCCGCCACACCGCATGCGCCGGGCAGGACGGCATGCCGGGTCAGCGCGTTCTCGACATGCGGCGGGTGCTCGATATGGAAGGCCGTCAGGCTTCGCCGCTCCAGATCTCCCCGGACGCGCGAGCGAACCGCGAGTTCCTGCACGGACGAGGGCGCAGCATGGGCCGTGCCCAGCGTGGCGAGCAGGAGCAGGAAGCACACGAGATGGGCAGGGCGAAGTCTCACGGTGAGAGGAACGAGAAGCCTCACCCTCCATTCTAACCGGAGCCTCGACGACTTGCTTCCCGCAAGGCCTATTTCCTTGCGCGGCCGCTTTAGTGGCAGCTGCGCAGGATAGCCAACCAGAGAAGGGAGAGCACGATAGAGCCGGCCACGCCGACGGCAAGCAGAGGCGTCTGGGTGGGCGAGCTATAAGAGGAGCGTGTGTTTTGCCTCGGATCCGCCGGGTTGTAGGCCAGCGGGATGCGGTCGTTCTGGGCAATCGCGGTCGGAGACTGGAACTCGTCCGAGTACAGGCGGCCCTGCGCGTAGTAGTCGAAGCCGATACGAAACTTTTTCCCACGTTCGACGCCAAGCGAAAGCGTGTTGAGACGTGCGAACTGGAAGCGGCAGGAGGTTACGACGGCCGTAGCCTCAATCCAGCCCTCCGGCTTGTTCATGGCTGAAGGGCCGGCGAGCCTACGCAGACGACGCCCTGCTCGGCCAGTGCCCGGTGGGTGCGCTTGACGGAGCCCGGCAGGTCGACCGCGCGGGTGAGGTCTTCAAGCACGACGGCTTCAAAGCCCAGGCGCGCAGCCGCCAGCGCGGAGAAGCCGACGCAGAAGTCAAATGCCACCCCCGCGAGGAAGATGCGTCGCAGGTCGCGCTCCCGGAGGTAGCCCGCCAGCCCGGTCGGGGTCACGCCATCGTTTTCGAGAAACGCGGAGTAGCTGTCGATATCCCGGCGGAACCCCTTGCGAAGCAGAAGTTCCGCCCGTGGGAGGTCGAGGTCGGGGTGGAGCTGGGCGCCGGGCGTGTTCTGGACGCAGTGGTCGGGCCAGAGGGCCTGCGTGCCATAGGCGGCCTCGATAGTCTCGGTGAAGGGCTGCCTGCCGTGAGTCGAGGCGAAGGAGATATGCCCGGCCGGGTGCCAGTCCTGGGTCAGCAGGACGTGGTCAAACCGCGCGGCCAGCGCGTTGATGCCGGCAATGATGCTGTCACCGCCCGCAACCGCGAGCGTGCCGCCCGGCAGGAAGTCGCGCTGCATGTCGATGATGAGGAGGGCGTCGGTGGAAAGCAGATGCATTAATGGTCTCAGGGGCGCTGCAGGGTGTCGTATCCGGTGGAGAGCGGAGCGCTGCCATCCAGGCTTCTTAGACGCGAATGATGGTAAAGACGGTGATATCGTCTGTCTGCGGTGCGGGCGAGCCGAAGGCTCGGGCGGTCTGGGCGATGGCCTGGGCAGGCTGGGTGGAGATGGCGGCGACGCGATCGAAGCCAAACAGCTCGCGAGTGCTGGCATGCATCGCTTCCACAACGCCGTCGGAGACAAAGGTGAGGCGGTCCCGCGGCGCAAGCGATGCGTGGACCTGGGCGAATACAGCATCGGCGGCTACCCCGAGCGGCAGACCGGGAGAAAGCGGGAGCTCGGCGCCGTTGCGATAGGGCGAGAGGTGGCCTGCGTTGGCGATGGCAACGGCGCCGCCCGCCGCAATGTGAGTGACGCAGCAGGTGGTGAAGCCTTTGATCTGACCGACCAGCACGCGGTTCAGATGCTCGAGCACGGCCAGGGGCCGGCGATCCGCAAAGTCACGAACCGCGCCGATGACGGTGGAGACGGTCATGGCCGCCTGAATGCCCTTGCCGCTGACATCGCCGACCAGGACCAGCAGGGAGCCATCAGCCGAGGCACGGGTATCCGGAATGACGTGGAAGAAGTCGCCGCCGACTTCGCCCGCCGGCAGGTAGGCAGTCTCGATGATGAACTCGGGCGAGGCTGGAGGCGCAGAGGCAAGAAGAAGCTGCTGTACGGCGGCTGCGGCGGCAATCTCCTGCTCGATCGCCTGGTTCCGTCCCTGGATGCGCCGGAACCGCACCGTCATCGCCACGAGCATCACCGCCGCAAAGGAAAGATAGGCGGAGGCAAGCAGGTCGAAGTCCAGGGTGGCCCACGCAAAGGTCTGCGGAACGCTCGGCAAACCGAGAAAGCTCAGTTGACGCGTGATGCCTTCGAAGGCGATGAAAGCCAGTGCCACGCCGATCCAGGGCATCTCCGGCAGGCGGCTGGTGAAGCAGAGACGCAGCGGCACCAGGCGCGCCAGGAAGCCCAGGATCAATCCAAAGCGAAGGGCGAGCACCAGGCTGACCGATAGCGTCGCAAGGTGGATAAAGGTGGCCTGAGGGAAGGGAAGCAGAAGCAGAAGCTTCAGTCCGTAGACGAAGCCGATCACCTCGGCGACACGGAAGATGGGCCAGACGGGACGGCGCACAAAGCTGAACGCGAACTCCACACCCACCGTGGTAAAGATGGCGTTCAGCCCGATATAGAGGAAGTAAGCAAGCGCAGAGGGCAGCCTGAGGTCGATCACGGAGGCAAACTCAAGCAGGCGAAGCGCGGCAAGCGAGGTAAGCTGCAGCCCCAGCCACAGGTACTCCGGCGAGCGGCGATCCAGTGCGTAGAGGATCAGGAAGACGAAGCCCGCGCAGAAGATCATCAGGTAGCAGATGTAGCGCTGCCACTGCCGGCTGAGATAGAAGAAGGTGTCCAGATCCTTGGTCTGCCGCACCTCGTCCACGGGGCCAAGCGCTGGGGTGAAGCCATCGGAGCGGGTTGACGTGACGAGATCGACGGTGTGCAGCGTGATCACCAGGCGGCCATCCGCGGCAAGTGCGGAGGAGAAGGGCAGCACGGCACGGGCATCATGCGGGCCGCGCCGCGTGGCCATGCTGCCGGAGCCGCCAATCCGCTCGCCGTTGATGAAGACCTCATACACCGGCTGGCTGCCCTGCACCAACAGGCCAAGCTGCTGGGGCGTGCGAAGTTCGGGCGCAAGCGTAATCTCCGCACGCTGCCAAAGATCCACCGGCAACTGGAGCGATGGCGTCTCCAGCCGCTGCCAGCGGCACGCGGGAAGCTCAGCCGCTGCCGCGCAGGCCGGATTGTGCTGCAGGCTGACACGCCACAGCTTCGCGGACAGGCGCATCACGTTCTGCGATGGGGCCGGACCCCGTCTCGGATGCTGTGCGGCCGCCGCCGGCGAATGCAGTCCGCACACCGTCAGCAGCATTACGAAGAGCGCCATCCGCCGGGTCATGCGGGTTCGCCTTCGCACGTTCGCGTCACAGCCGCCATTCTGACAACATACCTCACGCTCCGTTGGATCAGGGCGAGATGGCCCGCAGCACGACGACGGTCTCATCGTCGAAGTGATCCGTCCCCGCCTGAAAGCGGCTGACGGCCTCCAGGATGGCGGCCACCGCTGCCTGGGCCGAGACATGGGCGTCCGGATGGTCGATAAACAACTCGCGCAGGCGGTCTTCGCCGAACATCTCCTGTTGGGGATCGAGCGCGTCCACGATACCGTCGGAGAAGAAGACGATCATATCCGCCGGGCACATGGCGAAGACGGTCTCCTCGTAGCTGACGTCGGGGAACAAGCCAAGCGGAAAGCCCTCGACCGGAATGGTGCGGACCGAGGTCGGTCGGGTAGGTGCTGTAGGGTCCGCGGTAACGTACAGGGGCTGGACGGAGCCGGCGTTCGCGATCGTGACGGTGCGCGTGTGGTCGTCCCACAATGCCATAAGCATGGTGACGTACTGCGCGGCGAGCTTGCGTTCCTGCAACTGATCGTTGAGGGCGGCCAGCATCAGCGCCGGGCTTAGGTGCTGGGGCGCGAGCGAGCGCAAAATGCCCGAGACCAGCGCCGCGTAGAGCGCTGCCGGCGCCGCCTTGCCGGAGACATCCCCAAGCACCAGCGCGACCCTGCCCGGTCCATAGTCCAGAAAATCGTAAAGGTCTCCGCCGATCGAGCGTGCGGCAAAGAAGCGCGCGGCGATCTCAGCGGCCGCCGGCGCGGGCGGGGCTGGCGGCAGCAGGCGAAGCTGCACCTCGCGAGCCATCTGCAGGTCGTGTTCCAGCCGCTGCTCTTCCTCGTGGATGCGCTGGTAGAGACGGGCATTCGCGATCGCAATCGCAAGCTGCGCGGCCAGCGTCGAAAGCGTTTTAAGGTGGTCCTCGTTGTAGTAGAGAACCTTTGTATGTTCAAGGTCGATGACGCCGATAACGTTGCCTTTATAGATGAGCGGGGCCGCAAGCTCGGAGCGCGTCTCGTCGTTCTCATTTACGTAGCGTGGGTCCTTGCGGACATCAGGGGAGAGAATAGGCTGTCGCTGCGCGGCCGCAGTGCCAATGATGCCTTCGCCGAGCGAGACCGAGCGGGATCGGGTGACACGCTCCCCGTACCGTGTGCTGAAGCGATGCTCAAACTGCTCGGAACGCGGGTTCCACAGCAGGATGGTAAACATCTGAAAGTCGATGACACGCTTCATGGTGAGGCCGATGCGCTCCAGCAGGTCATCGGGGTCCAGGATGGATGTGATCTCGCGCGAGATCTCGTTCAGCACCGTAAGCGTCTGCGCCTGGCGGGAGACGCGCGTATACAAGCGTGCATTCTCAACCGCTACGGCCACCCGCGACGCCACCAGCTCGAGCATACGCTGGTGCTCGGGCGTGAAAAACGTAGGGTATTCGCTCTCCAGATCGATGACCCCAATCACCTTGTTCTTGAGGATCAGGGGAATGGCGAGTTCTGAGCGGACTGCCGGATTTGCGTTGATGTAGTGTTCGGCATGCACACCCTCCTTCACGTCCTCAACCAGGATGGAGTGGCGCAGAAGGGCAGCCCGGCCGACAATGCCGTGTCCCACCTTCACCCGGCGGCGCTCGATCTCAGGCGCATGGCCCACCTGGAACCGCATATAAAGCTCGTTGGTGCGGTCATTCAGCAGCAGGATCGCGAAAATTCGATAGTCGATCACAGCGCGCACAAGGTCCGCAACCCGATGAATCAAGGTGTTCAGATCGAGCGTCGCGTTCAGCGCGTCGGCCAGGCGGTGTAGAAAGTCCAGACCCAGCGGCTCGACGCGGATATTTGGATCAGGCGCGTGAGGATGGAAGAGGGCGCGCGGCGCGGCAGACTCGGGTTTGGGCTCGGTGGGCATCGAATCAACGTCCATAGTATGCCGATGCGCGACGCCTGGCTGTAGAAGTGCCGGTGGAATTAGGGTCTCTGGAATAAGTCGCCGGCGATCATACGGAGCTTCCAACTGCGATCTCTAAGATCCCGGCGCAGGTCTTCCTCATAACGACCCTGCGCTCTAAAAACCATCGGCGCGAAGGGCCATGACGAATGCGCCTTTGGCGTGGCGCGCCGGCCCGCCTACGCGGCAGCCCTTTCGATGGCCTCCCGCAGCGCCGCATTGCCTCCATCACGCACAGCTCCATGTCCGCAGGCAAAGCGCCGGATCGTGTAGTTGAGCAGATGCCGCGCACTTGCCAGCGCGCTGGACTTATTCCAGGTCGCTACGTTGGGAAGCGGAAAATACCATGGCGCAAAGCCACTCACGCTCAGACGCCCTACAGCCACCAGCGCATCTCCCGCATACAGCGTGCCGTCCCGCTCGTCCAGAAACGACAGATGGCCCGGAATGTGGCCCGGCGTCTCCAGAACGCGCAGGCTGCCATACAGCTCTCCCGGCACGAGACGTCGGCTGACGCTCGTGACGATCCCGGGAAGTCCGCCGCGGATCGGGTCCGGCGGCTCGCCCGCCTGCGTCGACTTGTCCGGAGGGCGTCGCAGCAGGGGCAGGCTGCGGGTGCTGGCTGCAACCTCCACGTTTGTGCCCAGACTCTCAGCCAGCGCATCCACCGAGCCGACATGGTCCACATGCGCATGCGTCAGAGCGATGCGGCGGATCGCCGATCCGGTCGCGGATGCCGCGGCGAGAATATCCTTCGAGCTTCCGGAGAGGCCGGCGTCGATCAGGGTGAGACCATCCTGCTCCGGAACCAGATAGCAGTTGACGAGACCGTAGCGGGTGAGCTGCAGCGAATTGGAGGCGAGGCGCGTGATCCGAAGGCTCATCACGCCTTGGATGACGGCGGCGCAACCCGGGATGCAATGGCCCTGACCGGCGGTTGGATCGGGCAAACAAACGGCTGGACCCCTGACGTCCGCGGATCAAGCTGCCCGACCCTGCCGTAAAGGGGTTCCCACACCTTGGTTCCTCATTCACGCCCGCGCCGCGCTGCCACTCCCGTCGCGTCGCGTAGAATTCGATCTGCACCGGCGCAGCCAGAACGCAGTTACCGCGTACTATCGTCGCCAGGCGACCTGCCACCACTTTCCGACTCCCAAGAGGACTTGTAATGCACCCGATCCAGCACTCCCCCAGGCACCTCTTCCGCGGCCTCACTCTTGCCGTCTGCATTCTCTTCTGCGTCTCCGCGGCGCGCGCCCAGCGATATCTCGGCAGCATCCAGGGTGAAGTTACCGACGCCACCGGGGCCAAAGTCCCCAATGTCACCGTGACAGCGGAGGAAGTCTCTACTCACTTTAAGACGACCGCCGCCACCAACGGTTCCGGAGCCTACACCCTCTCCGGCCTCAATCCCGGAACCTACACCGTCAGCTCCACCGCGCCCAGCTTCCGCACCGCAACCCAAACGGACGTTCTGCTCACCGCCGGCCAGCTCCAGAAGGTCGATTTTCAGCTCTCCATCGGGGCCGCCACGGAGACGGTCACCATCGCCGCCGAGTCCAGCCTCCTCGATACCGGCTCCGCCAACATCGCAACCACCCTCTCCACGCAGGAGGTCACCGAGCTTCCTAACCTCGGTCGCAACCCCTACGTCATGGCAACCCTGGCAGCCGGCGTTATCAATGGCGGCTCAGGCGGCTACTTCCAGGGCAAATCCAGCCAGTTCACCAACCCCTTCTCCGGCGTCGCCGTCCAGATCGTCTCCGCAGGTAACGGCGGCCACAATCGCCTTACCCTCGACGGCATCCCCAACGACCCTGCCGAGCGCTTCTCCGGATCCAGCTACACCGGCTTCGTCCCCTCCCCGGAGGCTGTCCAGGAGGTCAAGGTCCAAAGCTCCATCTTCGACGCCCAGGTCGGCCACGGCAACGGAACCGTGACCAACACCGTCATCCGCTCCGGCGCCAACAAGGTTCACGGAGCCGTCTACTACGCCTTCCGCAACACCTACCTCGACGCGAATACCGCCGAGCGCGTTCCCAACCAGAACCTCTGCTATCCCGGCAGCACCGGCTGCACCAATACCCTTACCCCAACCCCGCGCAACAACGACCAGCTCTCGCAGACAGGCTTCGTCTTCGACGGTCCCGTCTTCCTCCCCAAGCTCTACGACGGCCGCGATAAAACCTTCTTCCTCGTCGCCTTTGAGCGCTTCGCCTCGCATTCCGCCCTCAACTACAGCACCCGGCTGCCCACCGCGGCAGAGCTTGCGGGCGACTTCTCCGCCCTCTGCACCACCTTTACCAACGGCCTCTGCACCACCGGCATCCAGCTCTACGATCCCAACTCGCCCATCGACAGCAACGGCAGTCGTACCGTCTACTTCGCCAACAACAACATAGCCTCGCGCATTACCAAGCCCGGCGCCGCGCTCGCCGGCTTCTATCCTTCGCCCACCGTCCCCAACACCGCCTTCGGAACCAACTACTACTCGTCCCAGACGTCCTACCGAAGCACCTATCCCTCCTTCATCACCCGTGTCGATCAGTCCATCGGCCAGAAAAACAAGCTCAACGCCGTCTACTTCCAGGCCGGCCTTACCCAGGCCTTTCCCTTCCAGGGCTTTACCAAAGGCATCGCCCCCGGCGGCTACGGCTACAACGTCTATCGCAATACGCGCGGCGGGTCGCTCGACGACGTTCATCAGTTTTCCTCCAGCATGGTGCTCGATTCGCGCTTCGGCCTCGTCTTCCACCCGTTCGGGCTCGCCTATCCCGGCAACAGCAACTACGATCTCAGCACTCTCGGCATCAGCTCAGCCGGCCTCCCGTATACCTCGTTTCCCGGAGTCAACTTCAGCGCAGACGGCTATGCCTCTCTCGCTGCAGGCGCAGGCGGTCAGGTGAGTGAAAACACCACCGGCTCGCTCGAAGAGGTTCTTACCAAAAGCATCCGCACCCATACCCTTCGCATTGGCTTTGAGGGCAATCTCATCCGCTACAACGTCCAGAACCCCCAGGCCGGCTTCGGCAACTTCAACTTCGACCGCCGCTTTACCCAGAAGAACTACAACATCGGCGACGCCAACTCTGGAGACTCCTTCGCCGATCTCCTTCTCGGCGCCTTTTCTTCCACGTCCTACAACGTGACGCCGGCCTTTGCCCTCCAGCAGATCTACGCCGCTCCCTTCATCCAGGACGACTGGCGCGCCACCCGCCGTCTCACCATCAACCTCGGTCTCCGCTGGGACTATGAGTCGCCCTTCACCGAGCGCCAGAACCGGCAGGTCTCCAACTTTTGCACCACCTGCGCCAGCCCGCTCAACGCCACCGTCAACGGAAAATCACTCCTCGGCGGCCTCCAGTACACCGGCCCCTCCAACCGCTTTCCCTACCCGCGCGATCTCAATAACTTCCAGCCGCGTCTCGGCGTCGCCTTTCAGGCCGCTCCGGACACCGTCTTCCGCGCCGGGTTCGGCATCATCTACTTCAACACGCTCGAGACCCCGGCGAACACCGGAACGGGTTTCTCTCAGACCACCAGCTACAACAACTACGTCACCAACACGCCGCTCAACACTCTCGCCAACCCCTTTCCGAACGGCATCGTGCTGCCGACCGGCAGCTCTCTTGGCCTCGCCACCTCGCTTGGCCAGAACGTCAGCTTTATCGATCCCAACCACGTTCAGCCCAAGAGCGCCCAGTATTCGGCCTCTGTCCAGCAGGTCTTCCCCGGAGCGATCACCCTCCAGGTTGCTTACGTTGGAGCCCGCCCAACCCGGCTGGAGGTCAACCACAACATCAACCTCCTGCCCGGCCAGTACTACAACCAGGGCGGCGCTCAAGTGAACTTCCTCAATGCCGCAGTTGCCAATCCCCTGGCCGGAACCCTTCCCCAGGCGCCCAGCCTCAACGGCGCCACCATCGCGCGCAGCAGCCTCCTTCTGCCCTTCCCGGAGTTTGGCTCTGTCACCGAGCAGTACTCCTCGATCGGCAGTTCGCCCTACAACGCGCTGCAAATCCAGGTCTCCAAACCCATGCGCCATGGCTTCAGCTTCCAGGGAAACTTCACCTGGGATAAGGTCATGCTCCACACCTCCTTCATCGACAACTACGCCGCCGTCACGGGCAGGCTCGCCTCGGTCCAGGATGGGAATCCGACCATGTTCGGCACCATCTTCGGCTCCTACCAGCTTCCCAAGTTCCAGAAAAGTAACTATGCCGAGCGTCTTCTCCTCGGAGGCTGGCAGCTCAACAGCGTCGTCCGCCTCGAAAACGGGCCACTCGTCAACGCCCCTGGCAACGTCGACATCATCGGCGACTACCACGTTCCCAACCCCACCCTCTTCCACGAGTTCAACACCTGCTATCAGCTGCCCACCATCAACGGCACCACCGGCGCGGTCACCTACGCCAATGTCATGACCACGACCAAGACGGATGCGACCACCGGTAACACCTTCAACACTGTCAGCGCCTGCGACGCCAACAATTCCACGCCTGCCTTCCGCCAGCGTATCGGCTTCACCTCGCAGTCCAACAGCAGCGTCCTCAACATTCGCCAGCCCATCAAACCTCTTGTCGACTTCTCCATGTTCAAACGCTTCATCGTCCATGAAGGCGTCAGCTTTGAGATTCGCGGAGAGTTCTTCAACGTCCTCAACACACCAAACTACGGCGGTCCCAACACCGGCCTCGGCGGCAGTAACACTGCTTCCGCAGCCGGCGGACCTACGGCAACGGCGCCCAACGGCATCCTTTCGCAGGCCAACGACCCCCGCATCGGACAGCTCACCGGCCGTATCAACTTCTAACCCATCAACCCGAAGGCGCGGCCCCAACCGAGAGGGTCGCGCCTTCACCTCTATCGTCGGCCTTCCCCTCTTCTTTGTCGCTCCCGCAGGGAAGCTGCTGTTGCTCTGGTCGTTGCCGTTGCTTTCGCCGTTGCCCCTTGCGGCACCCCCTGTCCGCACCGCGCCATGTAAACTCACCACATTAACCACACATTGGCCCACAACTCACCATTCAAAAACCACCACAATTCACCACACAAACACCTAATTGGTCCAACCAACCACGATGCCTCGCCCATACCACCTCCTCGCATTTCTCTTCCTCGTCTGCCTGTCCCTGCAAGCCCAGCAACCCAGACCGCTCTCGATCGACGCGCTCCGCGCGGGCTTCCTCAACCCGCCCCCGGAGGCGCGTCTGCGCTGTTACTGGTGGTGGCTCAACGGCAACACCGACAAAGCCACCATCACCAACGACCTGAATGAGATGAAGGCAAAGGGCTTTGGCGGCGCTCTCCTGGTCGACGCCAATGGTGCCGACCAGAACGGCAATAACCCCGTCCCCGCCGGACCCACCTTCGGCAGCCCTGCCTGGGTCGACCTCTTCACCCACGCCCTCAAGGAAGCCGACCGCCTCGGGCTCGAGATAACCCTCAACATCACCAGCGGCTGGAACCTTGGAGGCCCTCAGGTTACCCCAGACCAGGCGTCCAAGATCCTCACCTACACCCGCACGCAGGTTGTGCCAGGTCAGCTGGTTAATCTATCCAAACCAAACATAACAAACGGTTTCTATCGCCAGATTGCCCTGCTCGCCTACCCTCTTGCCCACAGGCCGGCCCTTGCTCCCCAGCCGGACGACGCGCAGGGTGATCGCCACACCGGCCGCGAAGCCACGATGGCGGACGCCACCGCGCGGCGCGCCGCTGCAACCTTGCGCTTCCGCTCCGCGGCCGCCGAAACCGGGTTCAGCATGCCCGACTCCACCGCCATGCTGAACCCCGGACCGAACCCCGAAGACCCCGACCAGGCCGATACCCCCCTCTCCGGCGTCGTCGACATCACATCCAGCCAAAGCGGCACCGGCACGGTCACCTGGCAGCCGCCGGCAGGGGCATGGGAGATCCTCGAAATTGGCTACACCGACTCTGGAGCTAAGGTCTCAACTGCCAGCGGAGCTTGGCAGGGCCTGGCCATCGACTACCTCCGCCACGAAGCCTTCCTCGCCTACTGGGACAGCACCGTCGAGCCTCTCCTCACAGCAGCCAGACCCTACCACTCCCTCAAGTACCTGGCCAGCGACTCATGGGAGCTTGGCGGGACTAATTGGACGGACAACTTTCGTGAGCAGTTTCAGAGACTTAGAGGCTACGATCCAGTCCCCTGGCTCCCCGTCATCGCTGGCCGCATCGTGCAGAATCGCTCGCAAAGCACGCGATTTCTTACAGATCTCCGCCGCACCGTGGCCGACCTTGTTGTCTCCGAGCACTACGACGTCTTCGCAGCCAAGGCAAAAGAGCATGGCATGGGCATCCAGGCCGAGTCCGGCGGGCCTCACGGGGCCCCCATCGATGCTCTTGAGACCTTCCGCCAAGCCGCCGTGCCCCAGACCGAGTTCTGGTCGCAAAATCCCCATCGCAACACCGACCCTGAGCGTTTCTTCACCAAGCAGGCAGCCTCCGCGGCCAACATCTACGGCCAGCGCTTCGTCGCGCAGGAAGGCGAAACCTCCATCGGCCCGCAGTGGTCCGAGAGTCTGGCAGCCGACCTTAAACCCAGCTTCGACATGGCCATAACTGAGGGGATGAACCGCCTTGTGTGGCATGAGTTCACCTCCAGCCCAGCCGCCACAGGTCTTCCCGGCCAGGAATACTTCGCCGGAACCCACATCAACCCTAAAGTCACCTGGTGGAATGCGTCCAACGCGTTCTTCACCTATCTCAACCGCGCCCAGTTCCTGATGCAGCAGGGAACCGCCGTGAACGATGTCCTCTACTTCTACGGAGATAACGTCCCCAACTTCGTTCGCCTTAAAGCCGACGATCCCGCTCGCGTACTTCCCGGTTATGATTTCGACGTCACCGACGAGGATGCCCTGCTCCATACCATCGGCATCGCAGGCGGCCAACTGCGTGGACCGAGCGGTGTCGAGTGGAAGGCTCTTGCCCTGCCGCGAAGTGGGCGCATGTCGTTGGCAGCACTTGCGCGGACCGTGAGCTATATCCAGGCAGGCGGGATAGCAATCGGCCCCCCGCCAACCTCACCAACCGGCTTGGTCTCCGCGTCCCAGGCTGCGGAGTTCAGCAGGCTAACCCGCATGGTGTGGGGCCCAGCATGCCTCGCCGGAACCTCCCGACAGTACGGAAGCGGTCAAGTTTTCTGCTCGCCGGACGCTCACAACGCGCTCGTCGCGATGCACGTGCCCCCCGATGTCAGCCTCCCTGCCGTATCGCAGACGGTGCCCGCGAGTTCACGCAGCGCGTTCGACTTCGTCCACCGCAGAATCGGTGCGACGGACGTGTACTTTGTCCGCAATGGCTCGGACCAGGCGTTTCACGAAGAGGTAATCTTCCGCGCAAACGGCAAGATTCCCCAGTGCTGGGACGCCGTCAGCGGAGACACCGGCATCGTTCCCGCCTACACCGTTCTTCCTGGAGGGAGCGTCCGCGTCGGAGTCTCCCTCGCTCCGTTCGGCTCCGCCTTCCTGGTGTTTTCAGGCCAGGGACTGCACGGCAGAAGGCCGAGGTCGCGCCCTACCTTCACCCAATCCACGCTTGCTCCCTCCGCTGGCTGGACCGTGAGCTTCCAATCGAACCGGGCCGGCCCCGACAAGCCGATCATCATCAACACCTTCACGAGCTGGACCGAGTGGCCCCAGCCTGGGGCCCGCTATTTTTCCGGCACCGCAACCTACAGCGCCCAAGTAACGGATCCTCGCTCCTCCAAGGGCCAGATCGTGTCCCTCCAGTTTGACCAGGTGCATGACATCGCAACGGTGAAGATCAACGGAAGGGATGCGGGTACCGTCTGGGCTCCGCCCTTTAGTCTGCGTGTAGAGCCCTTTCTAAAGCCCGGCGTCAACACGATCGACATTGAAGTAACCAACCTGTGGCCAAACCGCATCATCGGCGACCTGCAACCAGGCACAGCAGAACGCGTCACCCAGACTAACATCACCACCTACAAACCCGGTTCTCCCCTTCTGCCTTCAGGGTTGGTAGGACCGGTAACCTGGTCCGTCCAGAATCGAATCAACCAAAAGCCTTCGTCAGACAGACCCTGAGAGGCCGGTAAGCGGGACTTAGTACCCGCCCCCCGCTGAGGCTGTGACGGCATGACCGGTTAGCTCGGCGAGAATGCGGACACTGGCGCTCGCGCCGATGCGGCTCGCACCCGCACGCAGCATCGCGTTCGCGTCCGCCAAAGAGCGGATTCCGCCTGAGGCCTTGACCCCCGCGCGGGAGCCCGCATGCGTGCGCAACAATGCGATGTCGTCTGACGTGGCGCCTCCGGTAGAGAAGCCCGTGCTGGTCTTCAGGAAGTCGGCTCCAGCCGCCAGGGCGAGGTCGGCCGCGCGGTGCTTTTCTTCAAACGTCAGCAGGCAGGTCTCAAGGATTACCTTGACGATGGCTCCTGATCCGTGGGCAAGCTCGACAACCCCGCGGATGTCCTGCTCTACGTGATCGTAGTCTTCGGCCGTGGCAGACTTGAGCAGCCCTATATTCAACACCATGTCGACATCGTGCGCGCCCTGCTTCAGCACCCGCACGGTCTCGTCGCGCTTGGAGGCTGAAAGGCTTGCACCAAGGGGAAACCCGATGACTACGCCCACGGGAACGCCCGTCCCCGCAAGCGCCGAGGCCGCGGTTGAGACCCAGAAAGGATTCACCATGGCGCAGGCGAAGCGATGTTCGGCTGCCTCGGCGCAGAGTTGCAGGACCTGCGAACGGGTCGCCTCAGGCTTCAGCAGCGTGTGGTCCAGGGTCGCCGCCAAGGCGGCCGGGGTGGAGAGTGCTTGCTGCGTGAAGCGGGCAGGATCGAATGTGATGCTGGACATGACGCTGAGACTCCCGAGATCGGCCGGTACCACGCCGAACGCAGGGTCTATGGTAGTCCAGATGGCCGTGCATGGTCTTCTAAGGATGCACGGCCGCGGCTGTGATCTGGGGTACTAAAAGTCCTGGGATGGTGATAGCCGAGGCCCGCATCGCCGCGATGACGGCGGTCGACGTCCAATGCGGATGCGCGGCCCGCACCAATGCCGCAACCCCCGCAGCCAGCGGCGCGGAGGCGCTGGTCCCAATCGCCTGCACATACTCCGTGTGACCCAGGTTGAAGCAGCCGAAGGAGTGCACAGCGTCCGGAAGCCCCGTTTCGGTGTTTGGTCGGCCCGCTGTGCAGGCGCCGCGCACCCAGCCGCTTACGCCGAAATCGTCTCCCGCCGGGTAGCTGCCGCCCGGAGCAGCCAGCGCGTTCAGCGGCGTTCCAAAGTTGGAGTAATAGGCAAGGGTAGGCGGCCCCGGCGCGCAGGGATTCGTCGTCACCGTGTCCTGGCGGCAGGCAGGATTGGTGCTGGCGACAATCGCCAGAACGTCGCGGGCCTGCGCGGGAAGCTCCACATACCGGCCTTCCTGGCTGGAGAGATCAAACCCGTCATTCCCCGCGGCAGCGACGATGACCACTCCTGCGTTGCTCGCCGCATGCGTCACCTGATCAAAGGTCGCCTTCAGGCCGGAACCATCGCCAGTCCATGTATCGACGAGCGTGCCCAGCGATAACGAAATCACATCCGCGTGGTTGCTGACCGCATCGTTGATCCCCTGGACGACCCAGCTCAGGAGTCCACTCGCCTGCCCCGCAGCGCACTGCGCCTCAGGCGTAGCCCCATCCCCAGGCATCCGCTGCAGCACCTTGATATTAAGCAGCGTGGCGGACGGTGCGACTCCGACCATCAGGCCTGTCCCCGGCCCTAGAGCCGCCGCGGCCAGCGAGGCGGCCCACGTACCATGACCCACCTGATCCTGCGCGGTCCCGTCGTCGCAGGCGCTCGGCAGTGCGGTCCGGTCGATCTCCGAAAGATTCAGGGCCAGGTTTGGAGCCAGATCGGGATGGTGGGCGTCAATGCCTGAGTCCAGGATGGCGATACGGACCCCTGCGCCCATCGTCACGTCCCACGGGCCTGTAGGCAACAGGCCGCCCGCAACCCCCGTGCCATAGCCGCCCACTTGCTGCACCGCCCAATCCTGCGGGTTCCGGCTATAGAAAACATCCGGCTCCACGGGTTCGGCCAGCGCCAGGCCGGCAGTCGACTGCGGCACGGCCGGGAAGCTCGTCGCGTTGGGAACCGCACGAACGTCCATGCGCTGGCCCATTACGATCCGGTCCTGCACGACAGAGAGTACATCCGGCTGCGCTGCAAGGCGGGTCAGAGTCTCGGCATCCCCCGCATCCGTGGTCGCCGCCACGAGAGCGACACCCAGGTGGCTGTGACGCCGCACCATCCGCGCGCCGGGCAGATGCAGTTCCGCGTCCGCCGGGATCACTCCGTCCCGGTAGAGCACCAGGAACCGCCCGGGTACCGTTGCACCTGGCATAGGTGCAGCCGGAATCATCTGAGCTTCAAGCTGAACACCGCACGAAAGGATGAGCATCACGGCAAAGTGACGGGAGAAGCGCAGCCAGATCATTGAAGTCGACCTCAATGTGCCGGGGAATCGGCAACGTTCAGTGCATCGGCAGGTCCGCCCGGGAAGTCTCCCGCTGTTCGCAACTGAGACAGAGGCGACGTCCTGCGGGTGCGGTGCACGCCGGTGCAGCAGGAGGCGAGACCGCCGGCCCTGCCTGCCGTACAATCGCATCAACACAGCCGAACATCGGCGAAGACTCCCGAGAGGTGACCATGGGCGAGAGGGCGTTGAAGGGGGCGGAGCGGGGAGCCCGTGAGCGGTTGCTGACGGAAAACCTCCTTTCTCGTGAGCAGATGATCGAGTTTTACCGGCTCATGTACCTCTCTCGCCGTGCGGATGATCGCGAGATCGTCCTCAAGCGGCAGCAAAAGATCTTCTTCCAGATCTCCTGCGCCGGCCATGAAGCCCTTCTCGTGGCCGCCGGCATGGCGCTCCGGCCCGGCTATGACTGGTTCTTCCCCTACTATCGAGACCGTGCGCTCTGCCTCGCCCTCGGAAATACCGTCGAGGAGCAGATGCTGCAGGCGGTCGGCTCCGGCGAGGACCCAGCCAGCGGCGGACGCCAGATGCCGTCCCACTGGACGAGCAAACGGCTCAACATCGTCTCGCCAAGCTCGGCCACAGCCACCCAATGCCTCCACGCGGTCGGCTGTGCGGAGGCGGGGCGCTACTTCACGCGCCATCCCGCTGCCGCCGGTAGGCATGCCGGAGACTACCGGGAATTCCAGGATGTGCGCTTCCATGGCGACGAGGTCACCTATGTCTCCCTGGGTGAAGGCTCAACTAGCCAGGGCGAGTTCTGGGAGTCTTTGAACACTGCATCCAACGGTCGACTTCCTGTTCTCTATGTCATTGAAGATAATGGATATGCCATCTCAACGCCCGTCGAGGCAAACACTCCCGGAGGTAACATCTCCCGGCTGATCGCAAACTTCCCCAACTTCCACTTCGCTGAGGTAGACGGCACCGATGCGGTCGCGAGCTACGAGGCCATGCTGGAGGCGGCAGCGTACTGCCGCTCCGGAAAGGGCCCGGCCCTGGTCCATGGGCACGTTGTACGGCCCTACTCCCACTCCATGAGCGAGGATGAGCGTGACTACCGCGCCGCCGAGGAACTCGAAGCCGATGCGCTCCGCGACCCTATCGCCAAGATGCAGGTGCTGCTCCTGCGCGAAGGCATCCTCGACCAGGCAGGCATCGATGAGCTTGAGGCGAAGGCGGATCGCGAGGTGCAGGAGGCCGCTGATCGAGCTGTCCGTGCCGCGCTGCCGGAGGTCGCCTCGATTCCCCGGCACGTCTACTCTGAAGATCTGCCGCCAACCGATGTACGCTACGCGACAGAGCCGCGCGCAGGAAAAGAGACCAACGAGCGCACCATGGCAGACCTCATAAACACCTGCCTGCGTGAAGAGATGCGTCGCGACGAGCGGATCGTAGTCTTCGGCGAGGATGTGGCCGACGCCTCCCGAGCTGCCGCCCTCGAAGGCGGCAAGATAAAAGGCAAGGGCGGCGTCTTCAAGCTCACCTCCGGGCTGCAGATTGAGTTTGGAGCGGACCGCGTTTGGAACTCTCCACTTGCCGAGGCCAACATCACCGGACGCGCGATCGGCATGGCCGTGCGTGGATTGAAGCCTGTCGTAGAGATTCAATTCTTCGATTACATTTGGCCTGCTATGCACCAGATGCGAAACGAGTTAGCCGTCATGCGCTGGCGCTCGAACGGAGCTTTCCGCTGCCCTGTCGTTATGCGGGTTCCCATTGGCGGATACCTCACCGGGGGATCCATCTACCACTCCCAGTCCGGTGAAAGCATCTTCACCCACACCCCCGGGGTCAGGGTCGTAATGCCGTCGAACGCACTCGACGCAATTGGCTTGTTGCGGACCGCCGTCCGTTGCGACGATCCCGTGTTGTTTCTGGAGCACAAACGTCTCTACCGCGAAACCTACGGACGTGCGCCGTATCCCGGTCCTGACTACACCATTCCCTTCGGCAAGGCACGCATCGTCCGGCCAGGTACCGACCTTACCGTCGTGACGTACGGTGCGGTCGTACCCCGTGCCCTGCAGGCCGCGCTTCGGCTGCATCGCGACACCGGGATCGACGTGGAACTGATCGACCTGCGAAGCCTCAGCCCCTACGACTGGGAGGCCATTGCGCAGTCCGTGCGCAAAACCAGTCGGGTGATTGTCGCGCATGAGGACATGAAGAGCTGGGGCTACGGTGCCGAACTCGCGGCACGGATCGGCGAGGAACTCTTCCATGACCTTGACGCTCCCGTTCGCCGCGTAGCAGCCATGGACACCTTCGTGGGATATCAGCCGGTACTGGAAGATGCGATCCTGCCGCAGCCCGACGACCTGTATCGGGCTATGCAGGAATTGGCCGCCTTCTAGGCCGACTTGCGTCGTCGGGTGGTGTTCGCAACTTGAAGCCGAGCCGTGGGTTCCATGCATCTGTGAGGCCCGCTCGGCGCGGTGCCGGAGGTCTGCAATGACAATATGGAACCGGATGCAGGTTCGCGTAGCCGGAGCACTATGCGGCTTGATGGTGGGGCAGCCTCTGCTGGCTGTGGGTGGCTCTGCCTCCCCGTCCTCGCCGGGGCTGCAGGGTACTGCCCGTGTGGTGCATGCGCTTAACCGCTTCACCTTTGGCCCAAAGCCCGGCGATCTTGCGGCGGTCGAGGCAATTGGGCTGGATCGCTGGTTCGAGCAGCAGTTGAACCCAACCCACATCGACGACTCAGACCTAGACCAGAGGCTTGCAGCCTATCCGGCCATGCGGCTGGGGCAGGTCGAGCTTATGCAGCGCTATCCAAACCCGCAGATCATCCGCTCCATCGCAAAAGGGGATCTCTCCCTGCCGAACGATCCTGTCCAGCGCGCCATCTACGCCGATCAGGTTGCGTTCTACAAGATGAAGCAGGCATCCGACGCGGCCAAAGGCAAGGCGGCCGCCGTCGCGCCTGCGGCCGACAACAACGGAATGAACACGATGGCTGCCGGCGCTTCACCCGCCTCGGGAGACGATGCGCTGGTCAGGAAGGGCGAGGCGGCCTTGAATGACGCGCAGGCGGCCGATCCGCTCGGGCCGCCACCCGACGAGCATAACGAGCTGCTTTACTCCGAGGCGGAGACCCAGAGGCTGCTGGCACTTGCTCCCGATCAACGGTTCAGCGCTATCCTGGCCATGAAGCCACAAGCTCTGCTCGGCTTCCGCAGAAGTCTGAGCAAGAAGGAGCTGTCGGACCTGGTCGCCGGCATGACCCCCGAGCAGAAAGAGACCCTCCAGGCGCTTCCCGGGTCGATCCGCGTGATCGGGGCGGAGGCACTCCAGGCGCGGCTGATGCGTGATCTTTACAGCAACCGTCAGCTGGAGGCCGTCATGACGGACTTCTGGCTCAACCACTTCAACGTCTACGTCAAAAAGAGCCAGTTGGAGCCCTACCTGATCCCGAGCTTTGAGCGGGACGTCATCCGGCCGCGTGCATTGGGCCGCTTTGAGGATCTCCTGGTCGCCACAGCGAAGAGCCCCGCCATGCTCGTCTATCTGGATAACTGGCGTAGCACCGGACCGGACTCCCAGGCCTCGCAGCGCGCTGCAATGCGCCCTGCTCGCCTGCTGAACCCGGACCAGGCGAAGGCTCCCGAGGGATTGAACGAGAACTACGCCCGCGAGCTGATGGAGCTGCACACCCTCGGCGTCGGCGGCGGGTACACCCAGGCGGATGTCACCCAGGTCGCAAAGGTCTTTACCGGCTGGACGATCGACAAGCCTTACCGCGGCGGCCTCTATACCTTTGAGGATCGACGGCACGAGCCTGGCTCGAAGACCGTCCTTGGCAAAACGATCCGGGAAGGCGGCGAAATCGAAGGCATGCAGGTGCTCCATATGCTTGCGACCAGCCCTGCTACGGCGCGCTTCATCTCGACCAAGCTCGCCGTCCGGTTCGTCAGCGACGAGCCTCCCCCGGCGCTTGTGGACCGCATGACGCAGGCCTTCCTCAACAGTCAGGGAGACATCAAGGTAGTGCTCCGAACGATGTTCCGCTCGCCCGAGTTCTGGTCCCCGGCCGCGGAGCGCGCCAAGGTCAAGACTCCGGAAGAGTTCGTCATCTCAGCGGTGCGGGCAAGCGGCGCAAAGGTGACCAATCCGCTGCCCCTGGTGCAGGCTCTCGACCGCCTCGGCATGCCCCTCTACGGGATGCAGACCCCCAATGGCTATAGCTGGAAGCAGGATGGCTGGGTCAGCACCGGGGCGTTGGTGAGCCGGATGAACTTCGCGCTCGTGCTGAGCAGCGACCGCCTCCCTGGCGTTCACACGGAGTGGCCGGCGTTGCTGGGTGAAGGCAGCCTCCATGTGACTCCCATTAGCTCAGGCGGCGAGACCGCCGAAGCCGCCAAGGAGCGGCAGCTCGAGACGATCCTGCTGGGTGGCCCGGTCAGCGCCCGCACCCGCGCAACCGTGCTCTCGCAGTTCAACGATGAGGCCATGAAGAGCACTGCCGCCAAAGACTTCGCCTTGAAGGCCGACGATCCAGTGACCGCCACCGGCAAAGGCGCTGGACGCGCGACATTCCAGGCTGGCCCAGACGCGCGCAAAGCCCCGGGAGATCTGCAGGCCGCCGGAATGGCTGGTCTGCTGCTCGGCTCGCCGGAGTTCCAGCGGCGATAGCTACCTGCTCCTGATCGTACGGCGCGCGTAGCTCCGCTGCAGGGAACTAAGGCTTCACGGGTGGCCCAGGCCAGTTGGGCCTGGGCAACTTCTCGCCGGGTACAGCGTTTGTACCAGTGTATGTGGCCGTCCGGGAGAGTGCCCGGCGCGCAAGGCGGAGGACGATATGGGATTTTTCACCAAAGGTTTCGCGGACAACAGCAATTGGGGCTGCGACATGCACGGCCGGGATCTCGCCCGCCGAACCGTCTCGCGCCGCGGCTTCATGAAGAACGGCGCGCTGGCCCTCGTCGGGACCTCGGTCATTCCGGCCTTCCTGATGAAGAGCGTCATGGCCGAGGCCACCACCGCGGCTGCCGGCAACAAGAAGCTTGTCGTCCTGTTCCAGCGCGGCGCGGCCGATGGGCTGAACATCGTCGTCCCCTATGCCGAGAAGAACTACTACGCCATGCGCCCGTCCATCGCCATCCAGCAGAAGGACGTCGTCGACCTGAACGGCTTCTTCGGACTGCACCCCGCGATGGCCTCGTTCAAGCCGCTCTGGGATCAGGGCCATCTGGCCATCGTGCATGCGGCCGGCTCGCCTGACTCCACCCGCTCGCACTTCGACGCGCAGGACTATATGGAGAGCGGCACCCCGGGCGTCAAGGCAACCCAGGATGGATGGCTCAACCGCGCCCTGCAGGCCGGCCCGGTCGAAGGCAAACCCTCCGCCTTCCGCGCCGTCGCTCTGGGCACGCAGGTTCCGCGCACCCTGCAGGGAAAGCTACCGGCCATCGCCGTCAATAACCTTGCCGACTTCTCCGTCGGCGGCAAGGGACCGCAGACCTCTCCCATCTCAAACGCGTTCCAGGCCATGTACGACGAGAGCACCGATGCCGTTCTGCACGGAACCGGGCAGGAGACCTTTGAGGCTGTCAAGATGCTCAAGTCCGCGGATCCGGCCAGGTACACACCTGCCAACGGTGCCGTTTATCCCACTACGCCCTTCGGCAACAGCCTCAAGCAGATCGCCCAGCTGATGAAGGCGAACCTGGGCGTTGAGGCCGCGTTCTCCGATATCGGCGGCTGGGACACCCACCAGAACCAGGGCAATGTAAACGGGCAGCTTGCAGGCCGCCTGAAGGAGTTCTCCGAGACCATCGCCGCCTTCTGGAAGGATATGGGCGCGGACTCTGAAAACATCACCCTTGTCACCATGTCCGAATTCGGCCGCACCGCACGCCAGAACGGCACCGGCGGCACCGACCATGGACACGCAAACGTCATGTTTGTGCTTGGCGGCCGGGTCAAAGGGCGCAGGGTCTACGGCAAGTGGCCCGGTCTTGCCAACGAGCAGCTGAACGAAGGCCGCGATCTGGCCGTCACCACGGACTTCCGCAACGTGCTGGGCGAGGCCGCCTTCCGGACGCTGGGCGCGAAGAATCTCGACACCGTCTTCCCAGGCGCAAAGGTCCGCCCGGAACAGTTTCTTAATTTCAGCTAATAGCAGGTTGCCAAAGATGGCAAGGCAGGTGCATCATGGTGCCGCGACTGAAGCCTGGTCGCGGCTATCCTGTTTTCGGGATTTCGATCTCGAAAGAATACAGAATGGTGGAAAAAAGCGCACAACTTTCTTTCCAGGTTTGCGTCCTAACAGATGTAACAAGCAATCGCCGGACTTTCAGTTCCCTCGGTCCCGGCTTCCCCAATCCGCAATACCAATTCCATCCTTTAGTAAGGCGCCCTGAACACCGGGCGCCTTCACTCCTTAACGGTACGATGGTGTGGACAAAAAGGAGTTCGACCGTGGCAGCAAGCCCGATGGATCGTCGCACGCTGCTTCATCTCGCCGCCAGGGCAGCAGGCGCAGCCGCGATCGCCCCGCTGCTCCCCCGCACCGCATGGGCCGCCGCCGCGCTCAGCGACAGACGACCGCCTCCCGCTGAACGAAAATTCCGCAGCGAAGCGGTCGAAGCCTTCCTGCTTCACACCGCGCAGCGCATTGCAGACCCCGCCCTCCGCGCGCTCTTCCTCAATTGTTTCCCCAACACCCTCGACACCACGGTCGAGCCCGGAACCTTCGAAGGCCGCCCGGACACCGCCGTCCTTACGGGCGACATCGCCGCCATGTGGCTGCGCGACTCCTCGGCGCAGGTATGGCCGTACCTTCCGCTGGCGCGGGCCGATGCTCCGCTTCGCCGGCTCCTTGAGGGGGTCATCCGCCGTCAGGCTCGCTGCATCCTTATCGATCCCTACGCGAACGCCTTCATGGCCGATCTCACCCAGCCACCCCTGGCGTGGAGCCTCACTGACAAGACCGACCTTCGGCTCGGAGTTGGTGAGCGCAAGTTCGAGATCGACTCGCTCTGCTACCCCATCCGCCTCGCCCACGGCTACTGGCAGCAGACCGGAGACACCAGCCCCTTCGACGCCCGCTGGCAGGCCGCCATGACCACCATCATCCGCACATTGCGCGTGCAGCAGCGCCGTTCGGGCCCCGGCCCCTACCATTTCCAGCGAAAGGCCGAGAATCCGACCGACTCGCTCGTCAATGGCGTCGGCAACCCCATTATCCCGGTAGGCCTGATCGCCTCCGGCTTCCGCCCCTCCGACGACGCCTGCATCTTCCCCTTCCTCGTGCCCTCAAATCTCTTCGCCGTCACCTCGCTCCGCCAGCTTGCCGCCATGGCCAACGCCATCTTCCACGACACCGCCCTTGCCGCAGACGCCCAATCCCTCGCCGCCGAGGTTGAAACCGCCCTCCGCCTGCACGCCGTCGTCCCCGGCCCCGCCGGAACCATCTGGGCCTATGAGGTCGACGGCTTCGGCGGCCGCGTCCTGATGGACGACGCCAACGTTCCCAGCCTTCTCGCCCTGCCCTATCTCCAAAGTTCGCCGGACCCGGCCCTCTACGCTCGTACCCGCCAGTTCGTCTGGAGCCCGGCTAACCCCTGGTTCTTTCGCGGTTCCGCCGGAGAAGGAATCGGCGGCCCCCATATCGGCCCAAACATGATCTGGCCTATGTCCCAGACCATCTATGCCC
>CAXUNW010000020.1:0-27165 GCA_964252505.1 uncultured Acidobacteriaceae bacterium | reverse complement strand
GGTTTGCGCTGTGGGGTTGGCGGGAGTTTGCGCGATGGCCGGGGTGGCCAGCAGGAGGAGCAGCGGCAGGAAAGGCTTCATCGGTCTGAGTGTCTCCAGGTGGGGGCAGGTCCGGGCCGGGTCGTTTGTCTGCCGGGGACTGACGGGATCAAGTCTAGCTGAGGTGAGGCGCGCCCGTCATGCCGGGGCCGCGGAGGATGGTCTATGATTCTCTCGTTGTGGAGGGATGGAGATGGCGATGAATCGCAGGGACTTCGGGCGGATGGCGGTTGGGGCGGCTTCGGCGTTGGCGCTGCCGGGGGCTGGACTGGGGCAGGCAGGCAAGAAGATCGGGTATTGTGCGGTCGGGCTGGGCAGGATCTCGGTGCAGCACTTTATGCCGGGCACGCGGATGAGCGAGCACGGGCAGATGACCGGGCTGGTGAGCGGGCACCGTGACAAGGCCTTGAAGCTTGCCGCGGAGTATGGGATTCCGGAGAGCTCCGTGTACAGCTACGAGGACTACGACCGCATGCGCGATAACCCAAAGATCGATGCGGTCTACATCGGGCTGCCGAACTCGATGCATGCCGAGTACACAATCCGTGCCGCGCAGGCGGGCAAGCATGTGCTGTGCGAAAAGCCGATGGCGACCAGCGTGGCGGACGGCGAGGCCATGGTCGCGGCCTGCAAGAAGGCCGATAAACGCCTTATGATTGCCTATCGCCTGCATGTAGAGCCGACGACGCTGAAGGCTCGGGAGATCGTGCAGAGCGGGCGGCTCGGAAAGATCCAGGCGATCGAAAGCGCGAACGGCTTCAACATCGCGCCGGGGGAGTGGCGCTGCGACGGCAAGCTGGCGGGCGGCGGGCCGCTGATGGATGTGGGGATCTACTCGCTGAACGCGGTGCGTTTCCTGATGGGGGAAGAGCCTGTGTCGCTTTCGGCGTACAGCTCGGTGATCGACCAGGATGGGCGGTTCAAGGACGTGGAGGAGAACCTGGGATGGACGATGAAGATGGCCTCCGGCGCAGTAGCCTCGTGCGCGACAACCTACGGCGCGAATATGGATGGGTTTATCCGTCTGCATGGATCGAAAGGATCGCTGACGGTGAACGGCTTCGGCTACGAGGGAATCCATGTGACGGGGCGTATCAACGGCGCGGCGAAAGGGATGGCGCCGGAGATGGTGGATGTGTTGGAGCAGGAGAAGGATCCGCTGCAGTTCAAGCTGGAGTCGGACTATTTTTCAAAGTGCGTGACTGAAGGGACCAAGCCGGAGCCGTCTGGCGAGGAAGGTCTGCGGGACGTTGCGTTGATGATGAAGATGTATGAGTCTGCGCGGAAGGGTGGGGCGGAGATGGATGCGCGCGCCTAGGCTGTTGGGGCTGGTGGGGCGGCCCGGCACGCAGCGCAAGGATGATGAGGCCGGATGCGGTGACAGCGACGGACATAAGCAGGAAGCCGGCGCGGTTGTTGCCTGTGTGCGCGGCAAGCAGGCCTACGAGATAACTGCCGAGGAAGGCACCGAGGGCTCCACAACTGTTGATGAGGGCGGTGACCTCGCCGGCGACGTTGGCGGGCAGGATCTCCGGGATGATGGCGAAGAAGGGGCCGTAAGGGGCGTACATGGTGGCTCCTGCAAGGACGAGAAGCCAGAAGGAGACCCAGAAGTGGGTTCCGGCGACCAGGTAGGAGGTAAAGAGGGCGAGGCCGGCCACGATGAGGAAGGGCCAGATGAAGCGTTTGCGCTGGAGGTTGCGGTCGGAAAAGAAGGAGACCGCGACCATAAGGAGGATGGCAAAGGCGTAGGGGATGGCGGACAGCAGGCCGGTGATAGCGATGCCGCGAGAGGCGCCCTGCTGCACGATGGACGGCAGCCAGAGGACAAAGCCGTAGACGCCGATGCTCCACAGCAGATACTGCGCGGAGAGCCAGAGGACGGCGGGGTTGGCGAGGGCGGCGCGCATGTTGGGGACGGCGGGGATGGCGGTCTGTTCGGCGGCAAGCGTGTCGGCGAGATGTCGGGAGGCTTCGGCGGGCATCCAGTCGGCCTGCTCGGGCCGGTCGCGGATGAGATAGAGCCAGGCAAGACCCCAGAGGATCGAGGGCAGGCCCTCAATGACGAAGGTCATCTGCCAGCCGACGGCGCGGATGATGTAGCCGGTGGCGGCCGACATCCAGAGGACGGTGACGGGGTTGCCGAGGATGAGGACGGTGTTGGCGCGGGAGCGTTCGGCGCGAGTGAACCAACTGGTGAGCAGGATGAGCATGCCGGGGAGGATGAAGCTTTCGGCGGCGCCGAGGATGAGACGGTCGAGCGCAAGCAGCCAGAAGGAGCGGATGATGCCGGTGAGCGAGGCCAGGATGCCCCAGGAGACCAGCGCAAAGAAGATAAGGCGGCGGGCGCTGCGGCGGCGGGCGTAGGCGGCGCCCGGGATCTGGAAGAGGAAGTAGCCGAGAAAGAAGAGCGAGCCAAGAAGGGCGGAGCGGGCGTGGCTGATGTGGAGGGTTTCCGCGAGGCCGGCAGCGGCGCCGAAGCCGTAGTTGGCGCGGTCCACGTAGGCGAGCGAATAGGTGAGGAAGACGGCGGGGAGGATCTGCAGCCAGCGGCGGCGGAGAGCGGCGCGGGGAACGAGTTGACGGGTGGGGCTGGCGTTCATGGGTCGAGGTTGGTGGAGGCTCGGAACGACTGTACGCAGAAGAGGTTGCGGGCGCAACCAGGTTGATGGTGCGGCCGCGTTCTGCTGGGTGGGGGCCGCTTCCTAGACGCGTGACGGCACATAGGTGAAGCGCTGCTTCAGCTTGAGGAAAGGAGTTTCGAGCCAGGCGTAGGAGGCGGATGCCAGTACGATGGTGCCCGCCAGCGCGAGTATCTGGTGCTCCGGGAAGTTGAGAGAAGCGATGCGGCTGACCAGCACCAACATCATCAGGTGGTAGACGTAAAGCCCGTAGGAGATGCGCCCCAGGTAGATGAAGCCGCGACCGATGAGCCCAGGCTTCCACGAGGCCATTGGCCTCAGTATGGCAAAGAGTCCAAGGCAGCAGGCGGCCGACTCGAGTGGGTAGAACAACAAGGCCATGTCGCCGTTGTGGGCGCCCGAGCGGCCGACAAAGAGAAGCAGCAGAATGGCAAGGATGACGAGAAGGACGCGCAGGGCTCCCGCAAGACGCACCTCACGTCCGGTGGTGTAAAAGGCCAGCAGCGCGCCCAGCGCAAAGGGGTCAAGACGTGTGAGCGTGCTGCACCACAGGGCAGGGTCGGGCCGAGGATAGAGGACCAGTAGGGCTCGTGCAACATTCGCAAGGACGAGCATGCCGAGCGCAATTGCGGGAACCTGGCGGCGAAACCGAGAGATCAGGAGGGGCCAGAAGAGATAGAACTGTTCTTCGATCGAGATGGACCACAGCGGAGTGGCGACGCTGGGGGGAAATCCTTGAAAAAAGCAGAACCAGTTGCCGACCAGCAGGGAGAAGGCAAGATAGGCGTTGAGAGAAAAATGTTCCCACGGGATGAAGTGAGCGGCGAGCGGCCTGCAGACCAGCAGGAAGAAGAAGTACAGCGGCCAGATGCGCATGACGCGGCGCAGGTAAAACGCGCGAAGGTGAATGGCGCCGGTGCGGGCCTGCTCCTGCAGAAGGAGTTCGGTAATGAGGTACGACGAGAGGGTAAAGAAGAGCGCAAGCCCGGAGAAGCCTGCTCCCCAGAACGCGGATGCAAGGATTGCAGATACCCCGGGCAGCGATGCAGGGCCGGTGGGCGCCACGGTTGACGCGTGCGCGATGAAGACCAGCAGGAACGCGCAGAAACGCAGTACATCCAATTCAGGGTGGTAGAAGTTTGTGCGTACGGCGCGCGATGGACCTTTCGCTGCGTCGCCGTTTGCGTTTGCAAGGGCCTCGGCGGCCGGCCCGTGTTGGGGGCGTACTTCCAGGGGACGCTGGCCAGCCGGCACAAGGGCTCCTTCAACAACAGCAGGTCTGGCTGATTGTATGTCGTGAAACGCCGACAACGTTCGAGAGCCGGCCTCCATGCGTCCCCGGTGGCCTGGGTTATGCGGTCAGAACGGGTTCGGCGATGCCTGCTTCGGCCATGGCGCGGATGGACTCGGTGAACGGGGCGCGAAGGACGCCGCGCTCGGTGATGATGGCGGTGATGTATTTGGCCGGAGTGACGTCGAAGGCGGGGTTCTCGATGGCGACGCCGTCCGGGGTGATCTGCTTGCCGTTCGAGTGGGTGACCTCGGTGGCGGCGCGCTGCTCGATCGGGATCCCTGCGCCCGTGGCGGTAGCCAGATCAAGCGTGGCCCAGGGAGCGGCGACATAGAAGGGGATGCCATGCTCCCGGGCGAGGATGGACACTCCGTAGGTGCCGATCTTGTTCGCGGTGTCGCCGTTGGCGGCGATGCGGTCGGCCCCGACGATGACCGCCTGGATGCGGCCTTTGCTCATGAGGTGGGCGGACATGTTGTCGCAGAGGACCGTGGTGGGGATGTTGTCCTTCATGAGTTCCCAGGCGGTGAGGCGGGCTCCCTGCAGGAAGGGCCGCGTCTCGTCGGCAAAGACGTCGATCTGGTGGCCGCGCTCGATGGCGGCACGGATGACGCCAAGGGCCGAACCGTAACCGCAGGCCGCGAGTGCTCCGGCGTTGCAGTGGGTGAGGACCGTGCCTTGCCGCGGGAGGAGATCGGCGCCGAACTGCCCGAGCTGTTTGCAGTTGGCGATGTCTTCGTCGTACATCTCGCGGGCGCGGGCGACGACGGCCTGCTTGATGGCCGGGATGGGGGTTCCGGCGGCGGCAAGCATGTTGTAGAGGTCGCGAATCTGGCCGATACCCCAGAAGAGGTTGACCGCCGTGGGCCGAGTGGCGGCGAGATGATCGCAGATCTCGGCGACTTGGGCGTCGAGGGCGGGGATGGTGGTGGCTACGCTGCGCTCGATGCCGATGGCAACGCCCATGGCTGCGGAGACGCCGATGGCCATGGCCCCGCGAACGACCATGTCGCGGATGACGGTGGCGACCTGTTTATAGTCGGTGGCGAGGACGTAGGTCTCTTCGTGAGGAAGCTTGGTCTGGTCGAGGAAGTTGACGCCGGTGGGAAGCCATTCGAGGGTGGGGATCATGTCAATCCCAGTTTATCGCGAACGTGAGCGTGCAGGCTGCTTCAACGCTGCACGGGGCGAGATGGAATGTGCCCGGCTTCAGGCCGCGGCGCCTACCGCACCACAAGGATCGTCGTGGCGTAGGGTGCCAGCGAGATGGGGATGTGGGCAGTTCCCATGCGCAGAACAGCACCGGTCGCCGTCTGCGCGGTAGCCGTCTGTGCGTCCCAGACCTCAACGCGGTGGCCGGCGGCCGACACGGAGACCAGGTTCCGGATCGGCTTGGGCGATTCGTTGAAGAGCAGGTAGACGGTCGCATCCCTGAGTATGCGGTGGGTGTACCGAAGCGCCGTGTCCGGCGTGGCCAGGCGAAGGTCCGGGTTTGCCGTTGCCTGGTCGAGCGCGGCGAGAAGCTCCGGGGGGATGCTCTGCGGCGCAGGCGCCATGGCTGGCGGCTGTGCCGGCGGCGTTGGGGTAGCGACGAGCTGCGCCGGGCTGAAGGCGGCCCAGGCGAGGTCCCGGGGGTCAGCAGGGTGGGCGCTGAGGAAGTCTCGATCGGCGATGATAGCTGGAAGTTGCCCGAGGAAGAGAACCCGGCCACCGCCATCCGCAAGCTTCTTCAACGCGTCCAGCGTGGCGCGGGAGAGAACCTGAGCGGCAGGGACAAGCACGGTCTTGTAGCGGTTGCCGCTGCGTGTCTCCAGGAAGCCCGGGCCGGGCGTCAGGATCGAGTCGATGGCATCCTCATCGACCACGTCGAAGTCGAGTTGATGCTCGGAGAGCATTCTCTCCGCCGAGACGAAGGTGTCGTCTGCCTTTGCGTCTCCCATCCAGAGGGAGGCCGAGGGCAGCAGCAGGGCGACCGTGGCCGCGGGTCTGCCCATGGACATGAGGTAGCTGAGATGCCTGGTGTACGCGAGCAGGTCCGGGTAGGTTGGATCCTGCATAAAGGTGGCCGGGCCGCCCCGTGCCGGCGTGCTGGTAGCCGGAAAGTACATCGTCTCGACAAGGTTGACGCCGCGCACGAACTGCTCATTGAGGATATAGCGCGCCATGGTGACGTCCGGCGCGGGACGATACGCGGCGAAGCTCTCGGTGAAGGCGCGGGGATGACCGTCGATGTGGGCGGCGGATGAGGCGAGGCGCGGAAAATCAGAGATCGTGTCCGTCCAGATCTGGTGCCAGATGGAATCGATGCCGGGCACCTGCACGAAGCGCATGTCGCGGAAGAAGTCGCCTTCGCTGCGCACAAGTTGCAGCTGCATCTCCTCATGGTTGAGGTGGACCTGGTACTCGAGACCGTTGGCGGCGCACCACTCGGCCTGGGGCTTGAAGAAGCCGTCGCGAAAGAGGCCGGCAAAGACATCCTCGTAGTCCGCTCGCGCCTGGAGCTGCTGCCTGGTAAGCGTCGTTTCCCTGGGCTGGAGGAAGGTGGCCACAAACGGGCGGATATCGTAGTGCTTGGCGCGCTGAAAGGCTTCGAAGAAGCGCGGGGTCCAGGGCAGACCGCCGATCGAATAGTCCGGCTCATCGCCACGGAAGCCGAGAATGGTCTTGCCGAACTCCTCGCCGACGGCCTGTCTGTAGGCTTCGTGGGTGCTGTGCAGGTAGGCCGCCGTGGCGGCGGGGTCAAGGTAATCCTCAAGCGACTGGGAGCCATCCTTGACACGCTTCGGGTTGGTGTCGGAGCGCGTGGGGGATGTGCGGAAGTCGTGGGTGACCAGGAAGACGGTCCACGTGCCTGGGGGCGCGGTCCAACGCAGGCGACCGTCGGCGACGGAAAGCTCCTGGGTGACGCCTTCCGGGGAGATTGCGGTGGCGGCGACGAGACGCTCCGGCGCGGGCTGGTCGATCGTCTCGCCGGCGTGGAGTGGCAGCTTCTGTTGGACGACGAGGGCCTGCATGCGGAGGTCGGGATGCTCGGCCGTGATGCGGCCGCCGGCAAAGCCGCTTGGATAGCCGGCGTCGTCGACGATCCAGAGCCGCATGTTGCGCTTCTTTGCCTCGGCAACCACCTGCTTGAAGAAGGCGAAGTACTCCGGCGAGAGATAGGCGAAGGGCGAGCCGAAGCCGTACTGCACGGTCGCGGCGGTGTAGCCGAGCCGCTGCATGGTGTCAAGGTCGCGGCGAACGACCTCGATCGTGACGGGCCCGTTCATGCCGTAGTAGGGCTCAGGGCCATACTCCGGCGGCGGCGTCTTCCATTGCGCAAGCACCTCGGCGGCGGTCGGGAGCTGGAGCTGCTGCCATGGCCGTTGCAGCGTTGCCTGCGCCGCGGCAGATGCGCCGACAGGAAGCAAGGCGCCGAGGACGATGAGGATACGGGCAAGGCACGACATAGCGTCACTCTCGATGGGTCTCGCCCCGCGTGCCCGCGGCGCGTGCTTCTTCGGAAGAGAGACGATTATCTCTCTGGCGGCCGGCTAATGTGTGCGGCGCGAACGTCTGCGGCGGTAAAGACGGAAAGGAAGGGGATCGTGGGCGTGCCGCTGACGGCGAGCGCCTGCTCGATGGCGGCGCGGCCGCCCTGCTCGCGGTCAACAAGGCAAAAAACGGCCAGGATATGCATGCCGGCGGCGCGGGTGGCCTCGATGGCCGTGATGGTCGAGCCACCCGTTGTGCAGACGTCGTCCACGATGACGACTTGTGCCCCGGCCTTCAGGAAGCCTTCGACGCGGCGGCCGGTGCCGTGCACCTTCTCCGCCTTGCGGACGAGGAAGCCATGCAGAAGGCTGGGTGGCGGGCCGAGTGAGTCGGGGTTCTCGGACGGCAGGGCGGCGTCTTCGGGGTAGAGGTCTGCGATCTCTTCAAACTCGGCGAGGGCCCAGGCGCTGGCGGTGCTGGTGGCGGTGACGAGAGGGTCGGCTCCCATGGTGAGGCCCCCGACGGCTTCTGCCTGCGGAGCATACTCGCGGATCAGGTCGAGCAGGAGCAGGCCCGCAAGGCGTCCGCCTTCAGCATGAAGCGTCGTGATGCGACAGTCGATGTAGTAATCGGATCTCCGGCCGCTGGCGAGGGTGAAGTCGCCCAGCTTGAAGGAATGCGTGGCGAGGAGGGTGAGCAGGCGGGCACGGGTTTCTTCGGGCTGGCTCATGGCGCGGCTAATTTCCGGGAAGAATCAATTTGGAGGTGCGCTGAGCGATGGACAGGGTGTTTTCGATGACCGCCAGGCGTATGTCGTGCTGGTTGGTCTGCCGCGTTAATTCTTTGACCTCGCCGGAAAGACGGGTAAGCTCTTCGCTGACCAGGAAGATTTTCTTGATGATGCCAAGGACGTCGCTGCCGACCGTCATGCGGTTTGCCTGCTCCTGTTGCGTATCGCGGATAGATTTTCGGCGATTTCGCGCCGATCGGCACGGACTTGTTCGAGCGCTTTATCGAGAGAATGGTTCATCTCGTTGAGGAGGCTTTTGAAATCTTCCTGTTCCGCTGGCGAGCTCGATCCATAGGCCTGAATACAGCGGCGAATCATTTCGCTCGAGGAGACGTTTTCCTGCGTCGCAAACTTCTGCAAGCGGATTTTTTCCTTTGTACGAAGAAGAGCGACGACCCTGTGCTGCGCATTGTCCGGAGCAGGCGTTGACATAGCAGGATGCTAGCACATGTGCATACACCTGTGTGACGGGCAGCACAGGCTTAGCGGGTGAGTTTATCGAGGTGGCGGAAGCCGTCAGAGACGACAAATGCGGTGGCGAACACGGAGAAGTTGTAGCTGGCGTGCAGCAGCGCGGAGCAGGCGACCGACTGCGTCCGGGCGCGGACAAAGGTGAAGATGAAGGAGACGCACAGCAGGATGGCAACCGCGGACCATGTCTGGGCAAGCTGCGCGGCGTGCAGGCCGGCGAAGAAGACGCTGGTGAGAAAGCCGGAAAAGATGAGGGAGGCGGGGGTCAGCGTCGTGGTGGAGCGCCACTGCAGGATGGCCTCCGGGGTACGGGAGAGCGAGAGCCAGTCGTAGGCGATCGCAAAGGCCGGAAAGAGGAAGCCACGGAAGAAGATCTCCTCCACCGCCGGGGCAAGCAGGGTGCCGAAGACGGTGATGAGCCAGACATCCGTGCGGGTTCGGAAGAAGTCGTCCATGGGCATGGACTTGGGCATCGTGATGAGGCTGGAGAGCGCCTGCACGATCCAGGAGAGCGCCAGGCCGAGCGGGATGAGCTTCCAGGCCAGCGCGCGGGCGCGCGGCACGTTCCACTGGATGCCTTCGGCAAAGCCGCGCTGCCACAAGCGCGGGAAGACGAGCCAGGCGATGGCCAGGGTAATAAGGTAAAGGGCGGCCTGGATGGCGAGCAGGATCTTCGGATTGTGGGCGGCGGCGGCGAAGCGGGCAGGATCGCGGAAGCCCCCAATGGCCGCCAGCAGAACCGCCTGTGACAGGATGAGGACGATGATGCCGATGCCGGTGAGCAGCAACGCGTGACCAAGATGGGGAATGCGCGGGGGCGCCTCACCCTCGACGACCGCATGCGGTGGCGGCTCGTAGCTGCCGTCCTCGACCGGCACCGGGACAAAGGGAGGAAGTGTGCTCATTGCGCTCTCACCCGTTTCGCGGTGGGCCTGCCGGTCGCGGCTTTCGGCTTCGCAACCTTCTCGTTCCTGGTTTTAGGCTTGGCGGTCTCGCTGCCTCCGGACTTCGCGGTTGGCAGACCGGTCTTCTTCTGGGGAGCCTCAAACTTTGCGCGGAGACTTCGGTCGCGGTCCGCCGCGGCCAGGATGCCGGCGGGCTGGGGGCCCGCGTTCGCGTCTCCCAGCACGACGGGTGTGGCGCCAGGACGGCTGTCCAGATAGCGCGCAAGAAACTGGCCCGTGTACGAGCCCGCGATTGTGGCGATCTGCTCCGGCGTGCCGTGCGCGACCACCGTGCCGCCGCCTTCACCGCCCTCCGGGCCCATATCCAGGATGTAGTCGGCGTTGCGAATGATGTCGAGATTGTGCTCGATGATCATCACCGTGTTGCCGAGGTCGGTGAGCCGATGCAGCACCTCGAGCAGCTTGCGAACATCGTCAAAGTGAAGGCCGGTGGTGGGCTCGTCGAGCAGATACAGGGTGCGCCCGGTCTGGCGTTTGGAGAGCTCCCGCGCCAGCTTCATGCGCTGCGCCTCACCGCCAGAGAGGGTGGTGGCGGATTGACCGAGATGGATATAGCCGAGGCCGACATCGACCAGCGTCTTCAGCTTGATGTGGACAGCCGGAATGTCCTTGAGGATAGGCACAGCGTCTTCAATGGGCAGGTCGAGCAGATCCGCGATGGAAAAGCCCTTGAATCGAACCGAAAGAGTCTCCTGATTGTAGCGGCGACCGTTACAAACCTCGCACAGCACGTAAACGTCGGGCAGGAAGTTCATCTCGATGCGGCGCTGGCCGTCGCCCTGGCAGGCTTCGCACCTGCCTCCCTGGACATTAAAGGAAAATCGCCCGGGTTTGTAGCCGCGCTCGCGCGACTCCGGCAGCATGGCGAAGAGATCGCGCACAGCGGTGAAGACTCCGGTGTAGGTGGCCGGGTTCGAACGCGGGGTCCGCCCGATCGGGGATTGGTCGATCTGAATGACTTTGTCGAGCTGGTCGACGCCGATTACCCGGCCATGCTGGCCCGGTTCTTCCCTGGAGCCGTAGAGCTGCTTCGCTAATGCCCGGTAGAGGATGTCGTTTACCAGGGTCGACTTGCCCGAGCCGGAGACGCCGGTGATGACGGTCATGACGCCAAGTGGAAAATGCGCGGTGACATCCTTGAGATTGTGTGAGACGGCGTGCTCGATCGTCAGCCAGTTGCCGGTCAGCGGACGAGGCTCGCTGCGGGCGACGATCTCATGTTTGCCGGCAAGATACTGGCCGGTAACCGAGGCCGGGTTGGCCATGATCTCGGCGGGCGTTCCGTCCGCCATGATGACGCCGCCGTGTTTGCCGGCGCCGGGACCGATGTCGAGGATGTAGTCGGCGCGGCGCATGGTGTCTTCGTCGTGCTCGACCACAAGGACGGTGTTGCCAAGGTCGCGGAGCGCCTCAAGCGCGGCAATCAGGCGTTTGTTGTCGCGCTGGTGCAGGCCGATGCTCGGCTCGTCGAGCACGTAGAGGACCCCGCGCAGGCGTGAGCCGATCTGCGTGGCCAGGCGGATCCGCTGGCCTTCCCCGCCCGAGAGTGTGGCGGCCGAGCGGTCGAGGCTCAGGTAGCCCAGGCCGACATCGACCAGAAATTCGAGCCGCTCGATGATCTCGCGCTGCAACCGGTCGGCGATCAGGCGGTCCCGGCCGGTGAACGACATCGAGCGCGCCGCCGTCAGGGCGCGGTCAAGCGAAAGGCCGGTGAACTCCGCGATCGAGGGGCTGGCGTCGGCGATGGGGATGGTGACGGCAAGCGACTCCGGCCGCAGGCGGCGGCCCTTGCAGCGCGGGCACGTGGTCGCGGACATGTACTGCATCATGTACTCGCGGTACCCCTCGGATTTAGTCTCTTCGAGGTTGGAGCGCAGATAGGCGAAGATGCCATGGAAGCCGGTGCGTCCCGCCTCGGCGCGCGGTGGGCCGTACAGCAGAACACTCTGCTGGTCCGCGGTCAGGTCGGCAAACGGTTGCTTCAGGTTGATCTTGTACTTCTCGGCGGCCAGCTTGATGAGGCGCAGCAGATATTGCGAGCCGGAGCCCGGCCCCATCGCCCCATCCAGCAGCGGCCGAGACCAGTCCGTAATCGTCTTTGCCGGGTCGAAGTCGTAGATGGAGCCAAGGCCGTGGCACTCCGGGCATGCGCCGTAGTTGGAGTTGAAGGAGAAACTCCGCGGCTCTAGCCGGGGCACATTGATGCCACAGTCCGGGCAGGCCATTGAGGAGGAGTAGAGCGTCTCGTCCACCTGGCGCGCCGCGTTCTGGATGCCGATCAAGACCAGGCCGTTTGCCATCTGCAGGGCCTTCGCGACAGAGGTTTCGAGGCGGCGCGTATCGTACTTTGGCGCGGCGGGGATGCCGCCCGGGGTGGCAAGCGCCAAATTTGCGTTGTCCGGCGTCTGGCCGGCGATCGGCTTCAGGATGATGCGGTCGACGACGGCCTCGATGGTGTGGTTCTTGCGCTTTTCCAGCCGCATTCCGTCGGTCAGCTCGGTCATCTCGCCGTCGATGCGCGCGCGGAAGCCCTGCTGGTCCAGCGCCTCCAGCTCCTCGCGAAACTCGCCCTTGCGGCCGCGCACGATCGGCGCATAGACCGTGATGCGCTCTCCCGGCGCAAGCTGCACCACGCGCTCCACGATCTGCTCCGCCGACTGCCGAGAGATAGGCCGTGCGCAGTTGGGACAATGCGGCTGGCCAACGCTTGCATAGAGCAGCCGCAGGTAGTCGTAGATCTCGGTAATCGTTCCGACGGTCGAGCGCGGGCTGCGCGAGGTCGTCTTCTGTTCGATGGAGATGGCGGGCGAGAGGCCGTCGATCGCGTCCACGTCGGGACGCTCCATCTGGTCCAGGAACTGGCGCGCGTAGGCCGAAAGCGTCTCCACATACCGCCGCTGGCCCTCTGCATAGATGGTGTCGAAGGCAAGCGAGCTCTTTCCGGAGCCCGAGAGACCGGTGACGACGGTAAGCGTGTTCCGCGGAATGGCGACGCTGACGTTTTTCAGATTGTGCTGCCGCGCGCCGCGAACCGTGATGTGTGAGATACCCATAGGGTCGGTTTGGCAGCCCGCAGGCAGAACGAACAACCAAGAGTCTAGGATACGGCATTTGGGCCCGGGTACATACCGCCCCGGGGGTCATACGGCGCTTGCACGCTTCCGAACTGAGGAAATCCGTCCTTCCGCCGATATGACCCGTGAGGACAGTCCCGCGCCGGAGCTCGGGGAATCTAGAGCTGCAACGTTTGTTGCAGGAGATTCATGTTCCGGGTCGGCTTGCAGTGTGTGCCTGCTGCGACAATAAACATGCCGGCAGATGGTGCGGTTTTCCTGGGGAGAGTTGCTGTGGTCGTTTCGTTCTTGCTGGTGTGTGCGGTGCTTGGTTCGCTGGCGGCGGGTGTTCTGGTCGCCTATGGAGTGTGTCTGGCCATGTTCGGCGTGTTCCGCCTTCATGCGCGGCAGGCGGCTGCCTCGCACCAGGCTCCGGCTGAGGCTGTCCTCGAGGGCTAGGGCGTAGCTTCGTCGAGGTTCAGCGCTTCAATCTTCGCCTCCAGGTCGCGTCGTGCGGCTTCTCGTTGTTCATTCAGGGCGGTCAGCTCTTTACGCAGGGCGGCAAGGCTGTCCTCCTGCCGGTTCAGCTCATCCACGTACCGTTTGGCCAGGGTTCTCTCTTCCGCGGTGGATTTCAGGGCAGTCAGGTTTGCGCGGACGCGGGTCTGGTCCTGCACCAGTGCGTCGATCTCGCGCTGCTTCGTATTGGCCTGGTCGTTCAGGCTTTGCAGGGTGCGTTTGGCCGCGAAGACGGGCTCGAGCTGCGCAAGCAGCGCCGGGCTTGCTTTATCGTTGCGCAGCAGCAGCATAAGCCGGTCGTCAGAGGTATCGACGAGGCGATAGAACTGGCTTAGCGTCCGGCGCTCGCCGATGTGCAGGCGCACGGTCTCGCCGGCCTGCGTATTCACACGGAACCGGTAGGTAGTTGGCGTGGTCTCAACCGGCTTCGGGTCGGAGTCGAGCGTCCATCCCTGCCGTACCGGATGCTCAACGACGACGGCGCGCGGCTCCGGCGCAGCGTTCTTGACGAGGTATTCGACCTCGGCAATCTCGGCTGTCGCCTCCTTCAGGACACCTTTGGCGATGGTGAGGTGCTGTACGCGCCGCGTGTCGTTGCGATGGTCGGTCGTAACGCGCACGGCCTGGTCGGCGGCGTAGCTCAGCAGCCTCCGCTCGGCCGGGTGGATCGCGTCCAGCAGACCCTCGCCCCCAAACGATCCGTCCTCGACGATGGCGAACGATCCCCGGTCGAGCGTCAGGTTGGAGGTGTTGGTGATCCACAGGGCACGCAGCGCGGCAGGCTGCTGAGGAGACCACAACGTCACCCGCTCGGCATCGATCTTGGTTTGCAGAATCGGCACCAGCGCCGACTCGTTCTTGCGGATCGTGACCGGCTGGGCAATCCGGTACTCGAAGAAGTCGTCGAAGGCGCGGGTGGTGGTGTTGGGCGAGACGGAGTCGGTCGCCACCTCCTCGTAGACGACGGGCGGCGGCGTGCCGATGCCGCCCATCGCCCCTCCAACCCCGAAGCCATGAGCCGTGCCCGAGCCAATTCGTTGCGCTTGCCGCCCGTTAACCGGTAAATTCTCCATCGCCCCCATCCCGGCTACCCCCGCCGTCATCGGTGCCGGAGCTCCGTCCTCCTTCAGCATCTTGATGTCCTTGGGAATCTGCTCGTCGCCCGACTCATGTGTCTGCGGCGTCAGCTGCGCCTCCTGCGGCAGCGGAATCTGGGGCCTCCGCGAGTAGTACGGGACGGACAGCGGCTGAATAAAACTCTGTGGCGCCCCCGCGATCAGCGCAAGCTGCACGTTCTGCCAGTCGGATCCCGTCGTGTTATCCACAACCGACCAACCCTGCAGCGTCGCCGTCTGCTTTGCGCCCGAAGCCCCCATGGGGTCCGTAAACAGGATGCGGTAGGTCGACTTCCAGACCGGCACCTCGGAGATGTACGAGACCCGCAGATCGCGCACGCCGACGCCGTTGTCCTCGAGCGTCAGGTGCCGCAGGCCGGCGTTGCGGTTGCCCGCAAGCAGTTGAAGGTATCGCGTCACGTCCTGGTGCAGCTCTGTGTCCAGCAGCCGCACCTCGGTGGCGGGCGTCAGCTCCACGGTGCGCACGGAGCCCGCATCGGAGACAACTGTCAGGAAGCGCTTCTCGCTCGTCGGCACCGCATCGTCCTTGCCGGGAACGGTGCGTAGCTCGATGGAGAGTAGACGGCCCGTGATGGTTCCCCCGGCCGCGTGAACCTCCACCCGCGCGCCCCGAATGGCGTTGTAGAAGTCGACCGCCGTGGGGTCTTCGCCGAGCGCCAGCGGCAGGGACTTAAGCTGCTGGTCGAGCGGCGTGGTCGAGTTGTAGCCCGCGCCGGCGATGCGACCGCCCTGGAGGTCGATTGCGGTCAGCGACTGCAGCACATCGTTCAACTGCGCCGTCGTAAAGTCGATCGTCACGGACTGGCTGCCGGAGACCTTCCCGGCATGCTCAAAGAAGCCGACTCCGTTCTTGTACAGCGAGACCCGCGTGATGGGAAGCGGCGTCGCGGCGGCCCCGACCGGGCGTGCCGTGCGGGGTCCGGTCTGCGCGGGAAGAGCGATGGGGCCAAGAAGCAGGAACGGCAGGATACGCGAGCAATGCACGGCAGGACCTTTCATGGGCGAGGCTGCCCGGCGTCTGGAAGGTAGACTCCGCCCGGCCCGGAAAGGTTCCCGATCTGCCTCCGCCTGCGTGGCTGGCCAGCCCCCGGACTATGCATGAATCTGATAGAAGGATTAGTTTTGTTGATGCAGCAGATGAGGATCCTATGTTTGGACTAAGCGAAGAGCAGGAGCAGTTGCGAGCGGCGGTCCGCGCGTTCGCCGAGGGCGAGGTGCGCCCGTACGTGTCGGAGTGGGACGAGAAGAGCGAGTTTCCCCATGCAGTCGTCAAGCAGCTTGGCGCCATGGGCCTGCTCGGCGTCATCTTCCCGGAAGAGCTCGGCGGTGCGGGCATGGGGTACGTCGAGTATGTACTGGCCATCGAGGAGCTTTCGCGGGTCGACGGCAGCGTCGGCATCATCGTCGCGTCCCATAACTCCCTTTGCACCAACCACATCATGATCGCCGGCAACGACGAGCAACGCCGGCACTGGATTCCGAAGCTGGCCAGCGGCGAGTGGCTCGGCGCCTGGGGGCTTACCGAGCCGGGCTCCGGATCAGATGCCGGCGGCATGCGGACCACCGCCGTCAAGACCGATGCAGGCTGGCTGCTGAACGGCGGCAAGACCTTCATCACCAACGGGACCTATGCCCACTGCGCCGTCATCCTGGCCCTCACCGACAAGGAGAAGGGAACTCGCGGCGGTATCTCGGCGTTTGTAGTCGAGCGCGGCACCCCCGGCTTCCGCTCCGGCAAGAAGGAAAACAAGCTCGGCCTGCGCGCCAGCGATACGGCGGAGCTTATCTTCGAGGATTGTCTCGTACCCGGGGAGAACCTGATCGGCAGCCTGGGTGAAGGCTTCAAGGATGCCATGCGTGTGCTGGACGGCGGCCGCATCTCCATTGCCGCACTCGCCCTGGGCATGGCTCGCGGGGCGCTCGACGCCGCGGCCCGCTACGCCCAGGAGCGGCATCAATTCGGCCGCGCCCTCTCGGAGTTCCAGGGCATCCAGTTCAAGCTCGCCACCATGGCGACCGAGCTGGACGCCGCCTGGCTGCTCACCATGCGGGCCGCACGCATGAAGGACGCAGGGCTCAAGGTGACCATGGAATCCGCCATGGCCAAGCTCTACGCCAGCGAGGCGGCCTGCCGCATCTGCGACGAGGGCGTGCAGATCCACGGGGGCTATGGCTTCATCAAGGACTACCCGGCAGAGAAGTTCTATCGTGACGTCAAGCTCTGCACAATCGGCGAGGGAACCAGCGAGGTGCAGCGCATGGTCATCGCACGCGAGATGCTTCGGGCGAGATAACCGGGCCCCACAATACCGCCGCGTCAACGCTGTGTTCGATCCGCGACCGATCCAGCCAAGTCGAACCCTTATATTAAGGATCGATGAAATCCCCCAGTATCCGCCCCGACGGCCGCACGGCCGCCTTGCTCGAGCGGCGACGCCTCAAAATGGCGGAGTCGGCTCACGCCTACGTTCGCGGCAACACGATCAAGTTCTACGAGTGGCTGGAAGCGGTCACCCCGTCGCACATCCTGCCCGAAGGCCCGCCCATCTGGATCTGCGGCGACTGTCACATCGGAAATCTCGGCCCCGTCGCCAGCGCGGACGGCAAAATCGAAATCCAGATCCGCGACCTCGATCAAACCGTCATCGGCAATCCGGCGCACGATGTCATTCGCCTGAGCCTGTCGCTCGCCATGGCCGCGCGCAGCTCCGATCTGCCCGGCGTCACAACCGCCTACATGATCGAGCGAGTCGCCGAAGGCTATGGCAACGCCCTGCTGGGGAAAGCCGCCAAGGTCAAGGAGCGCGACGTCGCGCCCATCCACCTCGTCATGCGCGAGGCCGGCAACCGCCGCTGGAGGCACCTGGCCGAAGAGCGCCTGGAAGACGTCAAACCCCTGATTCCCCTTGGCCGCCGGTACTGGGAGCTGTCGAGCGACGAACGCAAGGAGATCGACCGCATCTTTGCGCAGGAGGACGCGCAGGCGCTCGCCACCGGCCTTAAAGGTCGCGGCGGCAAGGCAAAGGCGACCGTCCTTGACGCGGCCTACTGGATGAAGGGATGCAGCTCGCTGGGCCGCCTGCGCTATGCGGTCCTGCTCGGCATCGGCAGAAAAAATCAGGACGGCTTCTGCCTGATCGACATCAAGGAAGCCACCAAGGCGGCCGCGCCTCGCAGCGCCACCATGCCCACGCCGCGCAGCAATGCCGAAAGAGTGGTCGAAGGCGCGCGAGCCCTCTCGCCCTACCTGGGTGAGCGCATGCTTGCGGCGCAGTTCGACGACCGGCAGGTCGTGCTGCGTGAGCTGATGCCCCAGGACCTTAAATTCGACCTCGATGGGCTCACGCAGCAGGAGGCCGTTGCCTCCGCCAGCCTCTTCGCCGCCGTTGTGGGCAAGGCTCACGCCCGGCAGATGGACAGAAAGGCCCGCCGCGCCTGGGCTGAGGAGATGGCGCGCAGCCGCAGCAAAACGCTGGACGCGCCCTCCTGGCTATGGACCAGCGTCGTGGAGCTGGTGGCAAGCCACGAGGCTGCCTACCTCAACCACTGCCGCCAGTATGCCCTGGAGCGCACCGCCTCCTAGCGGGCTGCGTGCTCAATGCCCGCCGAAGGATTGTGAGCCAGTGACAGCATGTTGGCAAACAGACGATAGGCGCCGGGCACACCCTCCGGAAGCTGCCGGTACAAGGCATACGCCACGTAGATGTAGGCTCCCTTGCCCGTCCGCGCATAGAGCAGCCCGCCTTTCTGAGGGTCCTGTTCCGGATCGTGAGCCTCGGTCAACGCCTCGTAGCGCGGGTCAAAGGTGGCCGCAAAGCCGTGGCCGCGCTCTTCGATCCATCCGTCGAAATCCTTGCCGGTGATCCTGTTGGGCCAGGTAAACAGCGGTGCATCGGGCACCAGCAACGTCACCGGCTCGCTCTCGACCACGACGTTATGGTCCGAGCTGCCCGGCACCGTAATCGGAAACGGCGCATCGCCGGCTCCGTAGCGCGTCGTGTTGTACTGCACAATCACCACTCCCCCCGCCTTGGCATAGGCAAGCAGCGCAGGGCTGGCGATCGAAAGTTCAGGATGTGCCGCATAGGCCCGCACTCCCAACACCACCGCGTCATAGTCACCCAGCCCGCCCGCCGCCAGTTGCCCGGTGGTCATCGGCGTCACATGCACGCCGATCGACGCAAGCGAGGCGGGAACTTCGTCTCCGCTGCCATCCACGTAGGCAATCCGCAGTCCCGGCGCGACCTTCACATCGACCCCGCGTGTCGTGTAGGCGGCTGGACGGAAGAGATCTGTCGGCCGCAAGGTGGGATAGCCAACCGCGCGAAAGCCCTCGCGGTATGCATGGCCGTTCGCCGTCGCCACCGCGGTGACGGTGTAGGTGGAGGTATCCACTGCGCCCGGCTGCACGGTGAAGAGGATGCCGGTGGTCTCACCCTCATGGCTCAGCGTAAAAGGCACAGAGGCCGGGGAGCAGGTCCAGCCCTTAGGCAGCGTCAGTGTCAGCGTTCCACTGGCAGCAGCCTGCGTGCTTGAGGTCACATGCGCCGCCACGGTAAAGGACTTCTCCGTCAAAGGCACCACTCCAGCCGTAGGCATCACCGAGACCGACAACGCCGGGACCACAATCAACGGATCGTATACCGATCCCAGTCCAGGAACGCGATGCGCGGTCTGCACCACCTGGCCCAGACGGATCGGCGTTCCCTCGTAGTCGACAGTTGCCCACGCCGTGACCGGCCACGGCGCCTCTGAGGCGTTCCGCAGTCCGGGATCGGCCACGTCGTAGTGCGCGGTGGTCGCGTTCGGCTGCACGAACGGCGGCTCGGTCGGCGCGGCGTCGGCGGCAATCGTCAGCGGAATGCGAAGGTCGCCGGGCACGTTGCGCTCGAGCGCCGCGGGCAGCGTCAGCGGAGGCATGGGAGGCGTAATGGAGCGGCTCTGCTGCGACGTTGCCGGCGGCGGCGCAGCGACGGTCACCGCGGCATGCGGCTCCGCACGCGCGGCAATGTCCGGGCCGAAGGTCGTTGCGAGCCACACCCGGGTCGCCGTCAGCTTCATGCCGCTGCCGTTCACCAGGCGCACATTCACCGCCAGCGTGTCGCCCGGCACAGCCGATCCCGCTGTATCGGCCGGATCGCCAAATCCCGCAAACGGTCCCGTCGGTTCGGTCGCCGGGGCTACCTGGGCCCGCAGCGAAAGCCCCAGCGACTCCACCAGAGCATCGTTGAACTGCACCCGCTTCACCGCAAGCTCATGCTGCAGGTTGATCTTTTCCACCGGCGAAAGCCCGCTCGCGGCCACCTGCGCCAGCAGCCTGTCGGTGGCCACCAGCCCTTCGCGCACGATGGGCGCAATGCGCGCCGGGTCCTGCACGCGGAACTCCTGCTCCGCCCGCGCCGCCAGGCTGGCGATCCCGGCCAGCTCCCGCGGCAGAAACGTCGTCTCCCCAGGCGCCAGCGTTGCTATCCCTCTAATGGACGTGTCAATGCCGTCGTAGAAGGTTGTCTCCGTCTCCGCTGACGCCACCCGTGAGCCGTACCGGTGATAGGCCACGTCGAACGTACCCGCCTGCGGGATCCCCATTCCGCCGTTCTGCGTCTTCTGCAGCCCCAGGCCCAGTCGCGCAAACTGCAGATAGCTCATGCCCAGCACCGGGCTGTAGTCGCCCTCGTGAATAACGACGTTCGTGTTCGGTGCCTCGCTCGAATCGACATTCGTAACATAGTTGTGAAAGTGGGGGGTCGTGTATTTGCCCGTCGCATAGTCAAACAGGCCTTTGGGCGAGATGGCGTAGGTCGGGTTGCGCGCATACACCTTAAGTGGCGCCCATGGGGCAAGCCCCATCTCCGGAAACACCTTCGGATCCGCCGCGGCCGTATACACCTCCTGCGTAATCTCGCCGGACACCTGGTGCTGCCCATGTCCGTCCGTCACCGCCCCGGTAAACACCGCCGCCAGCACCAGCGGACGGTACAGTCGCACGGCGCGCACGGCGTCATAGAGCACCCGCTCATGCGTCCATTGCGCAAACGCCTCCTCTTTGGTCTTTGAGAAACCGAAGTCGATCTCGGTCCCCCAAAACTGGTCGACGCCCATGTAGCGTCCGGCGGCCAGCAACTCCTGCGTCCGCTCGAGGCCCAGCGCCGCATTGAAGTCGCCGGTCATCACGTTCTGCCCGCCCTCCCCACGGGTCAGCGTCAACATCGCCGTCCTCGCACCCAGCCCGCGCGACTGCACCGTCAGCATCCCGCCGTCCTCATCGTCGGGGTGCGCGACAATCAGCATGATGCTTGCCCGCGTCTGCAGCTTCACCAGCGTCTGCTGAAGCGCCGCTGCCCCTTCATTGGCGGAGATCTCTCGGATCGTGTCCGAGGGGTGGATCCGGGTATGCGCCAGGTCGGCTTTGTCGAGCGTCTCCAGGTTGCTCGTGGCGGCCAGGTGCTGTGCCCCCGCGCGTTGCGAACCAACGCAAAGGCAGAAGACAAGGAGCAGACCGGAGAGCCGAAACGAGGCTCTCGCCGGGGTCGCGGCAGGGAAATGCGTCATCCAATTAATCTCTCACATCTATGCTCTCCGCTGTGACGCTTCACCCACTGAGGCAGGCGCAGATACCTCCCCGCAACAACGGTGTTGCCAAAACGAAGACGTCATCGGCAGCCGCTAAACATGCACCACATCAAGATGAGTCCCTTTCACTCACATTTGCGTCTAAAATATTGGAAGCACGCCCTAATCGACGTGCTGCAGGAGCCCACAGATGGCCATGTTAGAACCCCGCATGAACTCGTACCCCGGCATCATCGACGTCCCCCGCGAAGAGACCAGTTCGCTCCTCGCGAAGGTCCTCGGCATTACCTCACTTGGCTTCCTCGCGACCGCGCTCGGCGTCGCCACCGCGCCCGACTGGAGCATGCTGCCCGGCGTCATCGCCGTCTTTGCCCTCATCTTCGCTATCAACTTCGCCAAACGCACCAGCCCGATGTTGGCCATGGGCCTCTTCTTCGGCCTCACCTACTTCATGGGCTGGGAGATTGCGCCGCTCATTCATCGCTACGTCCAGACGGTTGGCCCGCAGGTCGTCTTCCAGGCCGCCGCCACCACCGGCCTCGGCATGGCCGCCATGGGCTGTTTCGCCTACCTCTTCAACATTAACTACCGACGCGTCACTGGCATCGCCACCGCTGCGCTGCTCCTGCTCATCGTCGTCGGCATTGCCAGCATGTTCTTCCACTTCATGTCGCCGGACACGTACTCCTGGCTTACCCTCGGCATCTTCACCCTCCTCACCGTGGGCGATTTCGCCCGCATCCGCGCCGGCGGCAACGGCCAATCTGCAGTCGTCCTCTCGCTGTCGATCTATCTGGACGCCATCAACATCTTCATGGCCATCCTGCAGTTGATGGGCGGTCGCCGCAGCCGCAACTAAACCCCGGCTACACTGGGGAACATCGAGTCCCCCAGCCAAACCGGCCTCACCCGCACCCTCGGCCTCCGCGCGGCCGTCACGCTGAACATGCTGGACATGATCGGCGTGGGGCCGTTCATCACCCTGCCCCTTATCCTGGCAGCGATGGGCGGCCCCCAGGCCATGCTTGGCTGGGTCTGCGGCGCTCTTCTGGCGCTCGCCGACGGCATGGTCTGGGCGGAACTCGGCGCAGCCATCCCCCAGGCCGGCGGAACCTACCAGTTCCTCCGGGTCATGTATCCCGGCCGTGCCGGTCGCTGGCTCGCCTTCCTCTTTCTCTTCCAGCTCATGGTCTCCGCGCCGCTTTCTGTCGCCTCCGGATCCATCGGCCTCGCCCAGTATGGCGCTTACCTCGTCCCCGCGCTTGCCCGCCACACCGTCACCTGGTCCTTCCATCTTGGCGCTTACGCAGGCTCCCTAGTCCTTGGCCCAGGCACCGTGGTAGCCATGCTGTCCGTCGCCCTGGCTGTCGGCCTCCTCTACCGCCGTTTAGAGCAGATCGGCCGCCTCTCCACCATCCTGGGCAGTCTTGTCCTCGCCACCATCGCCTGGGTTCTCGTCACCGGCCTCCTTCGCGGACACCTCGCGCAAGCCTTCACCTTCCCGGCGGCAGCCTTCCACCTCAATCACGCATTCTTCCTTGGCCTCGGCTCCGCCATGCTCATCGCCACGTACGACTTCTGGGGCTACTACAACGTCACCTTCCTCGGCGGCGAGGTCCGCGACCCCGAGCGCACCATCCCCCGCGCCATCCTCATCTCCATCGTCGCCGTTGGAGCCATCTATCTCGGACTCCAGGTCGCTGTCCTCAGCGTCCTGCCCTGGCGTCCGCTCCTCGGCATCCACGGTCTCGCCGCCCAGCGCGCCGTCATCGCCGCCTTCATGGAGACAGCCTACGGCCCCCATCTCGGCCCGGTCCTCGGTCGTCTCGCCGCCGTCCTCGTCATGATCACCGCCTTCGCCAGCATCTTCTCCCTGCTCCTTGGCTACTCCCGCATCCCCTTCGCCGCTGCCCGCGACGGAAACTTCTTTGCCATCTTCGGCCGTCTGCATCCTACCCGCGGCTTTCCCTACATCTCCCTTCTCGCGCTCGGCGCGGCCGCCCTCGTCTTCTGCTTCTTCTCTCTCGCAGACGTCGTCGCCGCCCTGGTCGTCTTACGCATTTGTCTTCAGTTCCTCCTCCAGCACATCGGCATCCTTGCCCTTCGCCGCAGCCAGCCGCGAATGCGCCGGCCCTTCCGCATGCCGCTCTACCCCTTGCCCGCCCTCACCGGCATCCTCGGCTTCGCCTACATCCTCTTCGCGCGGCCACGCTTCGTCCGCGAGCTCGCCCTCGCCGCCCTCGTCGCCGCCGCCGGTACCGCCATCTTTCGGCTTCGCAACCGAACCCCATCCACACCCTGATACGCATCCATCCGCCGCAAATCGCCACCCTCCATCCGCATCCCGACAAACCACGTATCCTCTCAAAGGGACGCACACTCAATCCCGAGACGCATCGGCCCCCAGACGTTGGAAAGGAACACCATGATCGTCCGCAAGGCATCCGACATTCGCTCCTCCGAAATCACTCCGAAGCACGCCTTCCTGAACCAGACGGAGACCCGCCGCGCCTTCCTGCGGACCGCCGGAACCCTCGCCGCCGGATCCCTCGCTGCCTCCCGCCTCCCCGCCGTGCTCAACCCGGCAACCCGCGTCCTCGCCGACGCCCGGCTCAACACCGTCCCCAGCCAGTACACCGTGGCCGAGACCCAAACCACCATGCAGAAGGCCACCACCTTCAACAACTTCTACGAGTTCGGCACCGACAAATCCGATCCCTCGCACAACGCTCACACCCTCGTCACGCGCCCCTGGACCATCCAGCTCACCGGCCTCCTCAAGAAGCCCCAGACCATCGGCATCGATGACCTGATGGCCTACCGCCCCATCGAGAGCCGCGTCTACCGGCACCGCTGCGTCGAAGCCTGGTCGATGGTCATTCCCTGGGACGGCTACTCCCTCTCCGAGCTCATCAAGTTCGCCGATCCGCTCCCCTCGGCCAAATACGTCCAGTTCATCTCCAACCTCAATCGCAAGCAGATGCCCGAGCTCGCCGGCGGCTTCGACTGGCCCTACTCCGAAGGCCTCCGCATGGACGAGGCCATGAATCCACTCGCGCTCCTCTGCTTCGGCTGCTACGGTGAGCCTCTGCCCAACCAGAACGGCGCGCCCGTCCGGGTCGTCCTCCCCTGGAAGTACGGCTTCAAATCCGCTAAGTCCATCGTCAAGATCAACTTCACCGACAAACAGCCCCGCACCCTCTGGAACGACTCCGCCCCCCAGGAGTACGGCTTCTACTCCAACGTCAACCCCCAGGTCGATCACCCCCGCTGGTCCCAGGCACACGAGCGTCGCATCGACACCGGCGTCTTCCCCCACTCCATTCCCACTCTCCCCTTCAACGGATACGCCGACCAGGTCGCCTCCATGTACAACGGCATGGACCTAAGAAGGAACTTCTAAAGCGCCTCTGATTGACCGATATGAGTCATCTGAACTATGCCGACATGAGCCATCTGGCGAGTTCATTAAGGGCACGGCTTCAGCCGTGCCGTGAGAGCCCGGAAACGAGAGCGGCTTCAGCCGCTGAGGTACGCTTTACGAAGGGTCATTGCTTCGATCATGACAGTATTGAAAGCCCCTCGCACAGCAGAAACTCATGTCATCCTGAGCGAAGCGAGGGCCCCCCGTATTCGCTTATGCTGTTGCTTTTGCTTGACCCCACCTCCATGGCACCGAACTCGATGCGCCAAAGACGCAACGGATCGATAATAGGTCAAATCATCCGATAATCGACGTATCGCCATACCACTTTCCATTTACCAAGCCTTCCACCACAAATTCACCACAGTAGCCATACATTGGCCCACATCGTGCAACAGTGTGTGCTTCTGGTAAAACATTGATGTTTTTGCATCGTACTCCCGTAAGCCTTTTAGAAGACCATAGATGCAGGTTCGCACCAAAACCGATGCAACTTAGACCACTTTTGGCGGTAGAGGTCAGACCTCTGAGCTTCATGGGCCAGACCTTTCTGGTTAACGCAACCAACTACTTGGCGTTCGTCAGCACTCCCATCTCTTCCTCAAGGTATGTTCTCCGCACATTCAGGACATGGAAGCATGCTAACGGGCCCGCGCACGCTACACTGGGGGCCAAATGCCGAAACGTGCGTTTCCATACGTCAAGATCCTCGTTCATCTTCTTTGCATCTTCCCCTTCCTTGGCCTCTTTGCGTGGTACAGCTCGGGAGGCCTGGCGAAGGTTGCGGACCCGGTCAATCAGCTTACGCATTTCACCGGAGACTGGGCGATCTGGATGCTGCTTGCGTCCCTTGCCGTCACGCCCCTACGCCGCCTGCACCCAAAGCTTTCCAGCCTCATCCGCTTCCGCCGCATGCTTGGCCTCTACGCCTTCTTCTACGCCACGCTCCATCTCGCCACCTATGTCTTCCTATTCTCAGGCTTTGACGTCCCTGCCGCCTGGGCCGGGCTCCAGGCCGGCCACGCCGGCCCGTTCTTCGCGCAGCTTAAGGCCGTCTGGCCCACCATGGTCAACGACATCGAGAAACGCCGCTTCATTCAGGTCGGCCTTCTCGCCTGGTTCATTCTGCTTGCACTGGCCGCTACCTCGCCCACCTTCATGCTGCGCGCCATGGGCGGCAAAAGCTGGCAGACCCTCCACCGCATGGTGTATATCGCGGCTGTCGCCGGCTGCATCCACTACTGGTGGCTGGTCAAGTCCGGCGTTCGAAGCCCCTGGAAGGACTCCGCTGTTCTGGCCGTTCTTTTTGCGGCCCGCCTTGTCTGGACCGCGTGGAACGATCGTCGTAAAGCGCGCTTGGTAAACAAAGGTGCAGCGCAACTTCGGCCCCAGCCTGAGGGTTAAGCGAGACAGAGAGCGCGAGGAGGCTTTCCCATGCCCTTTTCCATCCGGCCCCTGCCCCAGGTCGCTGCGCTGACCATCCTGCTCGTCGGCCAGGGCTTTGCCCAGCAGCAAGACGCCGACACCGGAAAGGCCGGCAACGACTCTCGCCAGACCAACGCCGCTCAGACCTTTGCCGCCAAGGCTGCCACTGTCAAGCCGCATCCCGCGAAGCCGGCTTCCAAGCCCGCCGCCCTGATCCCCCTGACCGACCGCGAACGGGCCCAGCAACTGCTGAATCGCTTTACCTTCGGGCCTCGTCCCGGCGAGTTGGAGCGCATCCTCGCCACCGGGCCTGACAAGTGGTTCGAGGCCCAGGTCAACCCGCAGGACATTAAGGATGACGCGCTCGACAAGCGCCTTCGCGACTTTCCCACCCTCACCATGACCCCCGATCAGGCGCTCCTCCGCTTTCCCGACCGCGGTGAGGTCGAGCGTGTCGCCAAGGGCCAGACGCCCTACCCCGCAGACCCGCTCCTGGCCTCGCTTTACGAGGTGCAGGTCTTCAAGTTCAACGACGATCTCGTCAGGAACAAGGTCGACGCCAATGGCAAAAAGGCCTACGACCCGACCGAAGCCGAACTCGCCGAGCAAAAAAAACAGGGCCAGGCCACCGCCGCCCGCATCGCCGGAGAGCTCTTCGCTCTCCCCGCCAACCAGCGCATGGCAGCGCTCATCAAGCTGCCTGTCGCCGACCGCATCGCCTTCACGACCTACCTGCAGGGGCCTCAGCGCAACCTTCTACTTGGCGACTTCAACCCGACCGAGCGCGAGATCTTTACTGCCATGGCCGCCAACATCAACTCCTCCGGGCAGATCGGCCAGGAGCTTGCCCAGGCCAAGATGGTGCGCGCCATCCTCTCCGAGCGCCAGTTGCAGGAGGTGATGGCCGACTTCTGGTTCAACCACTTCAACGTCTATATCGGCAAAGATGCCGATCAGTGGTATACCACCACCTACGACCGCGACACAATCCGCAAGCATGCCCTCGGCAAGTTCCGCGACCTGCTCATGGCGACTGCCACCAGCCCCGCCATGATGATCTACCTCGACAACTGGCTGTCGATCGGCCCGGATTCGAAGGCAAACGCCCCGGGCAAGCCTGGCGGAAAGCTGGGCAACAAAGGACTTAACGAGAACTACGGACGCGAGGTCATGGAACTCCACACGGTCGGCGTCAATGGCGGCTACACCCAGGCCGACGTCACTGCCCTCGCCGCAATTTTGACCGGCTGGGGCGTTGACCGTCCCTATGGCGGGGCCGGAGGCTTTCTCTTCGACCCAAGAAAGCACGAGCCCGGCCCGAAGCAGTGGTTAGACCACACGATTGTCGCCCCATCCACCCCAACCC
>CAXUNW010000019.1:0-28416 GCA_964252505.1 uncultured Acidobacteriaceae bacterium | reverse complement strand
CGCCTTGCGCGCGTACCGGGCTGCGCTGCATCCTGTAGCTCCGCCAGGCGCAGCGAGTGCACGTCCAGGGAAACAGGCCCAGGTACGAGAGGACCTGGTCCCACCGACCGCGGCGGCGGGAGCGAACCAGTTGCGGGTTGGAGCAGCTACAGGAAGAGAAGTTCAAGACGAGACATCCTAGCTGGTTCGGCGTAGACCGGCAAATGCCCCATTCGGGTCATATCCGAACGGTGTAAGTCTAGTGCAGGCTCATGGCCGCGGTTTCGTTTTCAAGCGCGTCTTTGGGGACCAGACCCAGCTCCGCTGCCAATATTGTTGCTCGCAGATACCCCGCGATCGGGGCTGTAATCAGCATGACGACCACCGACAGAACCGCAGTTTGCATCGTCAACTCTCCTCGGACGTTGTCTTAAGGCATCGCCGGCGCGATGTCTGTCTCCTTTATCGGCCATGCCGCGGGCTCGACCTGCTGTCGGACGGTGCGCTTCGGTTACCGACGTTTGACGGCGCGTGCGTGCCGCGTCCAGACTCTCCGCAAGCGTAAAATCGTGGCATGCTTACCTACGCCGAGGCGATCGACCAGTTATATACGCTGGGTCAGGAGCTTGCAGCCCCGCCTTCCAGCCCTCGGCGCAAGTTCGATCTCGCCCACATGCGCTCTCTCGCGCGATCGCTCGGCGACCCACAGACCCGCTTCCCTGCAGTGCTGATCGCGGGGACGAACGGCAAAGGATCGACGGCGGCCACCCTTGCCTCCATCCTCACCGCCTCCGGTGTTCGTACCGCCCTCTACACCTCGCCGCACCTCTATCAGGTCAACGAGCGCATCCAGGTTGATGGCCTCACCATCCCCGACCCTGACTTTGCTCGTCTTTACGCGCGTGTCAGCGACAGTGCCGGAGAGCTTGTCGCGGCGCGTGAGCTTCCCTTTATGCCGAGCTTCTTTGAGACGCTGACCGCGGTGGCCTTCCTCTTCTTCGCCGAGCAGGCGGTAGAGCTTGCCGTGCTTGAGGTTGGCTTGGGAGGACGTCTCGACGCAACCAACATCGTCGATCCGCTGCTGTCGGTGCTCACCGATATCGCCCTCGATCATCAGGAGTATCTTGGCTCGACCATCACCGCGATCACCCGGGAAAAAGCTGGCATTCTGCGCCCGGGCGGGACACTTGTTACCCTGCCGCAGCACCCTGAAGCAAACCAGGCGATCGGCGAGGCCGCAGCAGGCCTGCAGCTGAATGCGATCAACGCTGCACCCTATGTCCCTTCGCCGGGATCGTTTATATTGACTGATCCGGCTGCGGCGCCGCTTCTTCCGCGTAATCACTACTGGATCGAGACGGATCTTGGCCCGGTGGAGGTCGATTCGCCGCTTCCCGGGCACCATCAGCAGCGTAATATTGCGCTGGCGGTTGCCACAGCTCTTCAATTGCGCAGTGTGCCTCAATTAGGGAACCGCGATGGTTACATAAACAGAGACCACTCTGAAGTATGTAACAAGATAAAGAACGATCTAACAGCCGCTTCAATCGCGAAGGGTGTTCGGCAAACGAGGTGGCCCGGACGCCTGGAAGTAATTCCTCCAAATCTGCTTCTCGACGTTGCCCACAATCCCGCGGGAGCGTGGACCCTGCGGGCCGCGCTCAACCAGCTTCCCGACCACCAGCCGCGCACCCTCATCTTCAGCTGTCTGCGCGACAAGGATCTGGAAGAGATGAGTCGGATCCTCTTCCCGCTGTTCGACGCGGCCTCTACCGATCGCGCTCGCTCGCGGGACCACATCATCCTCGCGCCTCTTGCCAATCCGCGTGCCGCCACGGTCGAGGATCTGGTTGATGCGGCGCATCACCTCGATATTCCGGCTCATGCCGCGCCGCACCTGGCAGGAGCTCTTTCCCAGGCGCGCCTCGTCACGCCCGCCAGCGGCCTCATCGTCGCCACCGGCTCGGTCTATCTTGTCGGTGAGATTCGCCATCTGGCTCTCGCTGGATGAGCGCCACGCCTTCCACGGAGCATCCGCAGGATTCGCGCCGAGGCCTCGCGCTGCGGCTGCTCACCTATGGATTGCTGATGCCCCTGATTGCGCTATCAACGGTCTGCTTCGGCTGCCTGTCACTGCTCTGCGGCGTATGGGATCGTTCAGGCCGGCAGCAGCATGCCATCGCACAGATTTGGGCGTGGTCTTTGCTGCGCATCAGCTTCTCGCCCGTCACGCTAGTCGGCGGCCGCAACCTGCAAGCGCACGCCGTGGCCGTGTATGCGTCGAATCATCTCAGCTACATGGATACGCCGGTCCTTTTCGCCCGCCTTCCCTTTCAGTTCCGCATCATGGCCAAGCAGTCGCTCTGGAAGGTGCCCTTCGTGGGCTGGTATCTGAACCGCTCAGGCCAGGTTCCCATCGATCAGAAGTCGGGCCGTTCCGCCGTCGCAGGACTGTTGCGCGGCGTCAAGACCCTGCAGACGGGGATGCCGCTGGTGTTGTTTCCAGAGGGTGGGCGTGCCGCCGATGGCAAACTGCAGTCGATGCTCCCGGGATCTGCGTTCATGGCGATCAAGGCTCAGGTGCCGCTCGTTCCAGTCGCGCTGGTTGGAACGTACGAGCTTCTCCCGATTCACACCTACCATCTCACTCCCAGGCCGATCAAAGTGATTGTCGGCGAACCGATTGTCACCGCCGGGCTTACGACAAGGGATGCGGAGGCGCTTACTGCGCAGTTGTATGAGCGCATTACCTGTATGTACGCGGAACATGGGGCAGGGGGGATGTAACGTGGCTAGCGGTGCAGTTCTGCGTGTTCAAATCGAACGAGGATGCCCTAGGCGGCGTCGGATGGCTATTGTGAACCCTGAGTACGTTGCAAAGTGTTCTGGGGCACTTATAAAGAAGGGCTATATCCTTGGAGAGTGATGTGACGTATGGGATTGGAGTACCAGTGCCTACCGCTGGGGACCTGGAGTACAACCGACAGTGCTGGCCGGAGTATGCCCGTGCCCTTCAGGCTTCAGGTGCTCGACCCGTAGAGGTGCGTCTTGACCTGACGGCAAGCGACCTGGCAAAAGTGGCTGCGGATTGTGACGGCTTTGTGTTGCCGGGCAGCCCTGCCGATGTTGATCCTGCTCGCTATGGTCAAACGCCTCTTTCCGCATGCGCGCCGCCGGATCGTCCTCGCGAGGCCGTCGATACATTTCTCCTGGAGCATGCCTACCACCACCAGAAACCTGTTCTTGGGATTTGTTTCGGCGCTCAGATCTTGAATGTCTGGCGCGGGGGAACACTGATCCAGGACCTGCACTACGTTCCAGTCAATCATGCGGCGGGCCGTGCGGTAGCGGTTGCCCATACGTCCGCGTTCGCCGCAGGCTCGATCCTGGGCTCGCTCCTTCAGGATTCAGACGAGGTCTCAAACAAGGGTGGTTTAGCCCGTGTGCCTGTAAACTCCAGCCATCATCAGGCGGTTGGAATTCCTGGCAGTGATCTCATCGTGGCAGCCCGTTGCCCGCAGGATGGTGTCATCGAGGCGTTCGAAGGCATCGGTCCGAACCATCTGGTGATTGGTGTGCAGTGGCATCCCGAGCGCGGATTCGCGGAGAACACGATCTCCCAACGTCTCTTCCGGCTCTTCGTGGATCAAGTAGGTCTTAGAGCCGCAGAGGTGGCGGATCAAGCTCGGTCGAAGGCGTAGCGGATGGCGTCGCTCAGCTCGGAGACGATCGGCACTCTCGTCGCTCCGTTTTATCCAAGTCCAGGGGCAGACCTGCTCGATGCCCTTGCTGCCTACCTTGATCTGCTAATGAGATGGAATGTGCACACGAATCTGACCGCGATCCGCGACCCCGCGACCGTCGTGGCGCGGCACTTTGGCGAAAGTCTCTTTGCGTCGCAGCATGTTCCGAGCAGCGGAAGTCTGCTTGACTTTGGGTCGGGAGCCGGGTTTCCGGGGGTTCCGATTGCCCTTGCGCGTCGCGGCCTTTCGGTGACGCTCGCCGAATCCCAGAACAAGAAGGCGTCTTTCTTGCGCGAGGCGGTGCGGGTTCTCGGCCTCTCTACCCAGGTATGGCCGTCCAGAGTGGAGGCGATGCGGCCCGGTCTTCGCTTCGATTACGTCACAATGCGGGCCGTGGATCGAATGCCGTCCGCGATGGTGGCAGCGGGCGAACGCGCATCCTCTGCGCTGCTGGTGTTGACGACAGCGGGGGCTGAGCAGGATGGCTTGGAAGTAGACGGATTAACGCTGCGGCGGTCGCTGCCGATCCCCTTTTCAGAGCGCCGGATCTTGTCGGTCTTTGAGCGGGAGTAGCGTTCCACGTGGAACATAAAAGTGGGATCGCCGCAGATGTTCCACGTGGAACATCATCAACGCCGCAAGGCCTGCCTTGCCACTCCTGCCCGTGCCCGGTACGCTCAACATACGCAATGAACACGAACCCCGCCCAAAGCTCGCCCCGCGCCTCCCAACCCGGCAAGGTTCTCGCAATCGTCAACCAGAAGGGGGGCGTCGGCAAAACCACAACCGCGATCAACCTCGCAGCCGCCGTAGCCCTCCTCGGCCTCCCCACCCTTCTCGTCGACTGTGATCCCCAGGCAAATACTACCGGAGGCCTTGGGGTCCCGCGAGACATTCCCGGTGAGCCCTCCAGGCTCAGCGTGTACGACCTGCTTCTGGGCCACGCCGAAGCCAGCGACGCCATCCTTGTCACCGAGCTCTCCAACCTCAGTCTCATTCCGGGTTCCCGGAATCTTATCGGCGCAAACCTCGAACTTGTCTCCCAACCTCGCAGGGAGTTCCGCTTGCGCGAGGCAATCGCCCCTCTGCGCGCGCAGTACTCCTTCATCTTTCTCGATTGCCCTCCAGCTCTGGACCTGCTTACGCTGAACTCGCTGGTGGCCGCGGATAGCCTCCTCGTCCCCATGCAGGCCGAGTACTTCGCCCTCGAAGGCATCTCTGAACTCATCAGCACCCTCGACCGCGTAGCCGCAGCCTTCAATCCGCCACTGATGCTTGAAGGGGTCATCCTTACGATGTACGACGACCGGACCAATCTCAGCCAGCAGGTTACCGAAAACCTCCGCGCCTTCTTCGGCGATAAGCTCCTGCGCACAACCATCCCACGCAATATCCGCCTTGCCGAGGCCCCCAGTCACGGCAAGCCCGTCCACCTGTACGACCCACGCTCCCGCGGGTCTGAAGCCTACCTCGCCCTCGGTCGCGAGCTGCTCGCCCGCAACGGGCTCCAACCGCGCGAAGCCACCGGGCCAGATGCCGCCGTCGAGCCGGATCAGGCAGTTCAATTCTGGCCTCATACCAAATAGGTTTAGACGTACTAAGAAAGCAGCGCTCCGCCATGACGCCTCACTCCGACCCAAAAAGGCGCGCTCTCGGGAAAGGCCTTGAGACTCTCCTCCCCGCCCGTGCCGCCGCGCCTCCACAGACCTCCCCGCAAACCGGAGGTCAAGGGCAGCCACTTGACCTTCCTCTTGACCAGGTCGAACGAAACCCATTTCAAACCAGAACGCGCTTCGACGAAGCGCAACTCGCGGAGCTTGCCAATTCCATCGCCGCAACGGGCGTCGTTCAGCCCATCACGGTCCGCCCCTTAGCGTCAGGTCGTTTTCAGCTCATAACAGGTGAGCGACGGCTCCTTGCCTCGCACAAAGCAGGCAAGACGCACATCCCCGCCATCGTCCGCGCCGCGTCCGACGAGCAGGCCATGGAGATGACCATCGTTGAGAACCTCCAGCGTGCCGACCTCAACCCGATGGAGCAGGCTCGTGCCTATCAGCGGCTCGCCCAGGACTTCAAGATGACCCAGGAGCAGATGGCCACTCGCACCGGAAAGGAGCGCGCCAGCGTAGCCAACTTCCTGCGTCTGCTGCGTCTTCCAGATGCTATTCAGCTACGTGTTGAGGCCGGTGAGCTCAGCTTCGGCCACGCGCGCACGCTGCTTGCGCTCGATTCACCCGAGGCCATCGCCCTTGCCGCCCAGAAAGTGACCGCGCTCGCCATGTCCGTCCGCCAAACCGAGACCTACGTCCAAGGCCTGCTGAATCCGGAGGGCAAGGAGAAGAAGCAGGCGACCGATGCGAAACCGCAGGACCCTAACGTGCGTGCGGCGCAGCAGACCCTGCAGCGCGCCCTCGGTCTAAAAGTAAAAATTGAAGATCGAGCGGGCCGAGGCAAGGTAACAATCGAGTACGCAAGTATGGAAGACTTCGACGCCATTCTTGCAGCTCTCGGCACTTGAGAAAATGTGAGTAATCCGTAATCACATTATGCAACTTTCTCGACGCAAGCTTCGTCTATACTGACATGCAAGGGAGGGACGTTCCCTCCCACATCACTCGAGGAGACTCGCCATGACCGTCGCACGTTTCGTCCCTTTCCGCACCCCGCTCCAGGATGTTGCCGTCCTCCAGAACCGGCTCAACTCCATCTTCCACGAGTTCACCCGGAACGACGGCACTGACTCGCAGTCCGAGGCCCTTGCCTCCGGCAACTTCATCCCCCCGGTTGACGTCTTTGAAGATGCCCAGCGCGTCATGCTCAAGCTCGAAGTTCCCGGCATCCCCCAGCAGGACCTCGATATCCGTGTCGAGAATCAGACGCTCACCGTCAAGGGAGAGCGCAAGTTCAGCGCAAGCGAGAAAGAAGAAAACTACCACCGCATCGAGCGGCGCTTTGGCTCCTTCGTCCGCAGCTTCACCCTTCCTTCCAGCGTAGACACCGAGGCGGTTTCGGCCCAGTACGACGCCGGCGTGCTCACCATTTCGATCGCCAAGAAAGCCGAGGCTAAGCCTAAGCAGGTCAAGATTGAGGTGGGGTCGGCAACAGCCCCCAAGCAGGTCGAAGGCAGCACCCAGGCCGCGTAAATGCACCGGCACCATCCGCAGCGAAGAGGGAGGCCGCCAAGGCCTCCCTTTTTCCGTGCGCCTGTCGGCCCATGCGATAGCCTGAGAGCACCCATGCGCCTTCCTGCCCTTCTCCTTCTTCTCCTTTGCGTCCCGTACGTTCGGCCGCAGGCGCCCCAAGCCATCCGCGCCGTCATCGTCACGACCTTCGAGATTGGCGCCGATACGGGCGACACCCCCGGTGAGTTTCAGCTCTGGGTCGAACGCGAGCACCTTACCGAGACCATCGACTTTCCCGGCGGCGTGCACCCGCTCCGCACCAACGCCGAGCACACCATCCTCGGCATGGTCTCCGGAACCACCCTCGTCAACGCCACCGCCTCCATGATGGCGCTCGGCCTCGATCCGCGCTTCGATCTTACCCACGCCTATATCCTCATCAACGGTATCGCTGGGGTGGATCCCGCCGACGCCTCCATTGGCTCCGCCGCCTGGGCTCGCTTCGTCGTCGGCGATGTCGCCCGCGAGATCGACCCCCGCGATGCTCCCGGCCACTGGCCCTACGGCCTCTTCCCCGTCTCTGCCAAGGCTCCTAACCCAACCCACCTCGCCGAAGCCCCCTGGACCCGTTCGAACCTCTACCCCCTCAACGCCAGCCTCGCCGAGTGGGCCTTCACCCGTACCAAAGCCCTGCCCCTCGGCGACGACCCCAAGGTAGCCGCCTTCCGCGCCGGCTTCACCGGCTTTCCCAACGCCCAGCGGCCCCCCTTCGTCCTCCTCGGCGACACCTTCGCCTCCGACTACTACTGGCACGGCAAAATCATGACCCAGTATGCCAACGACTGGGTCTCTCTCTACACTGGCGGCCGCGGAAACTTCGTCATGACCGAGATGGAAGACTCCGGCTTCCTCAACGCCATCGAACGCCTCGGCCACATGCACCGCGTCGACCCTGCCCGCACCATGGTCCTCCGCACCGGAAGCAATTTCTCCATGCCCCGCCCCGGCCACACCGCCGTCGAGTCCGTCACCGACCCCTACATCGGCTCCAAACTAGCCCTCGAAGCCGCCTGGCTTTGCGGCAGCACCGTCCTCCACGATCTCCTCACCCACTGGGACACCACCTACACCCACATCCCTAGTGAGTAGGTAGCGGTGCGAACAAGACTCGCTGCGACAGAACGCCCGTCATCGACTATCGGTGGTGATGCTGTGTGTAGGATCACATTGCCCGAACGTGAATGAGGAAGATATGGTTCTTAGCACCCTCGCGGACTCTACGTCTGTCTGATTCGCTGCCGCACTGCAGCCAGTTTCGAATGTGGACACATCAAATACAGGGACGAGGATCCGCTCACCCCATAAGGCAACCTGGACGCGACTAAGAATAGAACTGAGTTTTCTCAGGCTCATGGCGAAGCAGCTAACCTAATCCGAGATCGCCTCACCAGGCTATCAGTCATTGATTAGAGTGCTAGGCTAGCGATACGCCTCCCGGCCATGGAGCACCCGCCGCACTTCCACGGCATCAGCATGTCCACAAGGAAAATCCGGTAATTCCCGCGCGCACCCGCAGTTCGTCTCGCCCTTGAAGCGCCTTGACGTCACCCTCACCCGCGCGGGCAAAGCGATCCAGAGTGGCGAGGACCCGCATCGCAACCTCGCGATCGATGCGGCGCACATCCACCTTCGCCGGCTCCGTCCAGACGATCCGCCCACTGCGGTTCTCTGTAGCTGTCGATCTCTTTCTGGGTGATCCCAAGTTCGGCTAATACCTGTTCATGCGGAATAGCCTCGTGGTCTTTCAGCCATTCGCGCGTTTCCTCAAGCGCCAGAACCTCTTCCGCCGTCACTGGCTCGTCGTCGAAGTCTGCATTCACGGGACCCGTCTTCCCTGGTTCGAGCATGGCCTCAAAGAGGCTAACTGCCGGATCACCTGCCGGACGGACATCTTCTCGATGAGTGCATGAGCTTGCTGCTTCGGATCGGTTACGGCGTAGGCCATGGAGGGTGTCTCTCACCTCTATCGTGCGCCGCTTCACACAAGCGGTCAACGGTGTCGTCAATCGGGCCGTCAGACACGGGATATCGGGTGAGAAGAATGTTCCATCCCCGCTCCACCCAACTCCCCCCGCACCCGCGCCATCGTATCCAGATAAAACGCCAGGTTATGCACCGAGTTCAGCACCGCGCTCAGCGGCTCCTGCGCCGCATACAGATGCCGCAGATACGCCCGCGTATAGCGCCCGCACACCATGCACCCGCACGCCGCGTCGATCGGCCCCTGGTCCTCGGCGAACTCCTTCTTCTTAATGTTCATCCGCACAATCGCGCCCGTCGAAGCCTCCCGCCGAAACAGCAGCCCATGCCGCCCCGCCCGCGTCGGCAGCACGCAGTCCATCATGTCCACTCCCATCCGCGCATACTCTTCAATCTCGTCCGGATACCCCACCCCCATCACATATCGCGGCTTGTCCGCCGGCAGATGCTCCAGCGTTCGCGCAATCATCTCTCGCGTCACCTCCCGCGGCTCCCCCACCGCCAGCCCGCCGATTGCATACCCGGGAAAGTCCATCGCCACCAGTCGTTCCGCCGACTCCCGCCGCAGGTCCGCATACATCCCCCCCTGCACAATCCCGAACAAGCTCTGCGTCCGCCCACCGCTCTGGGCGAACCATGGCACCTCCTCCCGATGCTCCATGAAGTACTCCCGCGAGCGCGCCGCCCACGCATGCGTCAGCCCCATCGAAGCACGCGTCCGTTCCCACGTCGCCGGCGTCTCCACGCACTCGTCGAACGCCATCATCACATCCGCCCCCAGCGCAATCTGCACCGCCATCGAGTGCACCGGCGAAAAGAAGTGCTTGCTCCCATCCAGATGCGACCGGAACTCCACACCCTCATCCGAGATCTTCCGCAACCCCTTCAAGCTGAACACCTGGAACCCACCCGAGTCCGTCAGCATCGGCCGCGTCCAGCTCATGAACCGATGCACGCCACCCAGCCGCCGCACCACCTCATGCCCCGGCCGCAGATACAGGTGGTATGTATTCGCCAGAATGATCTCCGCCCCAAGCCCCTCGGCGCCATTGGTCTCCAACACTCCCTGCTCCACAGCCTTCACCGAAGCCACCGTCCCGCCCGGCATAAACACCGGTGTCTCCACCCGCCCATGCGGAAGTTCCAGTGCGCCGCGGCGTCCTCCCCCCGCCCCCGTCGCGGTCACCTCGAATGCAGCAAGCATGTCTTCAGTTTAGAACCTGCCGCCCGGCCCGCCGCCAGACCAGCTCCGGAGAGAGCAACATCTTCGAGAGCAGCAGACCCGTCGGAAGCCGCGGCGGAATGGTCGTCCGCAGCAGCCCCAGCGGCAACCACGTGCGCACCGCCAGCAGGTCGCTGACCGCCTCCGGCTCGAATGCCCGCTGCATCGAGTGCGAGGTGCCTCCATCGAAGTTCAGGCAGCGCGTCCCCTGCGCTATCTCGTGCTCCAGCAGGAACATGCGCATAGCTGTCCCCAGCGAGTACGCCGGAAGAGCCGCCGTGTTCATCTGCCACTCAATGGTCGTGATGCCGGCGTGCCGCCGTCCGCCCACCAGCGACAGCCATGCCCCGTCGCGGGCTCGCAGGCCAATCATAAAGCTTCCCGCAAGCTCCGTCACCGTGTGCAGCCGGCACGCCGCCACATCGTCCGGAGCTGGGTACAGCGTGTGCCGGTTCATCGTCAAAAACTCGGTCCTGGTCAGCTCCGCCCGGCTCTCGAACGTTGCGCCCAGCTCCGTGAGCGCACGTCTCTGGAAATGCCGAAGGTTGCGCCGCGTGTGCGCACCGAGCGCCGCCAACGTCGCATCCAGCGTCTCCTTCAAAGGCAGCGTCTGCACGATCACTCGGCTCTGCGTCGTCCATGAAAACGATCCCGTGCCCGGCCGCTCCAGCGTGGAGAAGTCTCCTCGCCGCAGCGACAGCAGCACCACCAGAGCACGACCCCGCATCAGATAGGCCGCAGCCTCCCCGGCGATCGCCGACCGTACCTCCTCTGGAGCCACTACACTTTGATAATCGGAAAAATCCGCCGGAAGGAAGACTCCCGTCAGCACCGGGCCCACCTTGTACTCGCTCAGCAACACAGCTGACTCAAGCTCGCCCGAGGGATCTCTCCGCAGCAGAAGATGCGGAACCTTTGTACCCAGCCTGCACTTCGAGAGCAGAAACGGAAGATGCTCCATCACACTCTGCTGCCCGCTCCGCTCTGCCAGCCGCGATAAGGATCCGGACAGCGCCAGTATCTCCCGCGAGCCCCTGACCTCCAGGAATGGTCGCGGCCCTAATCCCTTCACGCCGGTCTTGGACGCAGGCCGGTCCTGCTTGAGATCGGCTCTCCTTGTGCCCGTCGGCGCTGTATTAACTGGAGGCAAAACTCTCCACAACGACGCAAGACTCCATGTACGGCCCATGCAACTCCTCAGGATGCGGCTGATCGCCGCATCTGAGCTTCATCGTCCAGACTCGGGCAGACAAACATGGCATGATGCGCCAAAGGTAATCGCCAATGACTGCTCTAGGTGGCTCGCACAGACTAACATCACGCATCCATCTTTGCCGCGCCCAAGCGGGCCCGCATGTACATGCGTCTTCCGGGCCACATCAACCAAGGCTCTTCAGCATCGCCCGAATGGTCATCTCAAGTCGCGGCTCAACCATATCCGGCGCAATCTCGCAGAGCGGCTCCAGCGCAAACCGCCGCTCCGCCAGCCGTGGATGCGGCACCACCAGACCCGCCCGGTCGATCACATGGTCACCGAACAGCAGCAGATCGAGGTCGACCACCCGCGGACCGTTGGCAACGGTCCTCACCCGGCCCATCGCCGCCTCAACCCCCAGCAACCCGGCCATCAGCTCCGACGCCTCCAGACTTGTTCGCAGCAGCACCGCCCCGTTCAGGAAGTCTGGTTGTTCCAGGTAGCCGACCGGCGTCGTCTCGTAGAAGCTCGAGACTGCAAGCACATCTCCAAGGCTTCCTACCCTGCGAATCGCCTCGCGCAGGGTAGCGGCACGGTCTCCCCACCCGGAGTCCAGGTTTGATCCCAAAGCAATCGCAGCCACCACGCCACTCACCACATTGACCGTACATCCGCCCACATCGTGCACCACGAAAACCTACGCATTCACGGCTTGCGGAGCAAACCCCACCGCATGCTCCTGAACCTCTTCGTCGTACCCACAGGCCAGCTCCCAGGCTGAGCGATCTCGCATAAGTCGTTGCACCAGAGCGGTATGCATCGCATGCCCAGCTCGCTCAGCAACCACCATACCCTGAATACGCCTGCCCGCGAGCGCCAGGTCACCGATCAAATCCAGCACCTTGTGGCGCACAAACTCATCTTCAAACCGAAGCGCCCCATTTTCAACACCTTGCGGCCCCACGATAATCGCGTTGGCATTGGAAACCCCACGAATCAACCCCATATCCCTCAGCCGCGCTTCATCCTCTTTAAAACCAAAGGTCCTCGCCGGGGCAATGTACTTTGCATAGTCGCCCGAGGCAAGATCACCTGTAAACATCTCAAAACCGATGGGTTGCGGAAAGTCGATCGTGTAGCGAATCCCGTACCCATCGCCCGGATAGACCCCGATGAACTTGCTTCCCTCCCGAACCTCAACTGCCTTCAGAATGCGCAGGTACTCCCGCCGGCGTCGTTGCTTCTTGATACCAACTTGTTCAAATGCCTCGACATAGGGCAGCGCACTCCCATCCAGGATCGGAACCTCAAGGTTATCCACCTCAACAATGACGTTGTCGACCCCAAACCCGATCAGCGCGGAAAGCAGATGCTCGGTCGTCTGAATCAGGACACTTTGGCGCATCAGGCTTGTCGCATAGCTGACCTTCGCCACGTTACGTCCGGTCGCGGGGATCTCAAACCCGTCCAGATCTGTGCGCCGAAAGACGATGCCGGAACCCGCAGGCGCCGGAATCAGCTTCATGGCAACCGCCGCCCCGCTGTGCAAACCAATACCCTTAAACTCTATGTCGCTTCGAATTGTCTGTTCAAAGTGAACTGCAGATGACAAATAGCCCGCTCCGTGCCTTGCAGACTGGATTATCTGCCTGGCGGCCAGCGCAAAAGTGTGTCATTTTTACCACATAACCATGACGATCAACCGCTGACGTAGCATGAAGACATGCAATCGGATTCCGCCCAAATCCTCCATCTTGCACGTGCGCTTGCGCCTGAGATGCTCGGAAGGTTGCGTGATCTTGTGCTCATCGAGTCCCCAACCGATGATCCGCACGGGGTAGACCGGGCCGCGGCGTTTGTTGCTTCGCTAATAACAAAAATTGGGGGTAGCCCGTATGTGCTTCATTCGGATGGGTTTGGCGGCATACTGGAGGTCCGCTTCGGGGCGTCTGGTCCGCGTCGGCCCATCCTCCTGCTTGGCCATCTGGACACTGTGTGGCCTGTCGGGACGTTGGCAAAGATGCCGTGGCGGCAGGCTGATGGAAGGGTCTGGGGGCCCGGTGTGCTGGATATGAAAGCTGGTGTCCTGATGGCGGTCACGGCCCTCAAAATACTCAAAACGATAGGGTTAGAGCGGTCTGTCACTCTTCTGCTCAACAGCGATGAAGAGGTGGGAAGCGTCGTTTCACGACCCACGACCGAGCGGCTGGCGCTTGAATCGTCAGCCGTCTTCGTGCTTGAGCCCGCACAGGGCCTCGCCTACAAGACGGCGCGCAAGGGAGTTGGCGCGTATACCCTTCATGTGACGGGGGTTGCGGCCCATGCCGGGGTGGACTTCGAGAAGGGTCACTCCGCCATTCGAGAGATCGCCCGGCTTGTTGAGACCGCCTCGAACTTCACCGATTTGAGCAAAAAACGCACCGTAAACTGTGGTGTTTTGCATGGTGGATCGCGGTCCAATGTGGTGGCGGAGAGCGCAACGGTAGAGGTGGACGTCCGGGTCGCGACGGCTGCGGACGGGGAGGCGGTAGATGCCCTCTTCCAGTCGCTTCAGTGTATCGACCCGCTGTGCCGGCTGCAGATCTCGGGAGGCATCAACCGGCCGCCTATGGAGCGGACGCCGGGGACGATCGTGCTGTTCGAGCGGGCACGAAGCCTTGCGGCGGAGCTTGGATTCACGCTGGAGGAGGCCGCGACCGGCGGGGGCTCGGACGGCAACTTCACCTCAGCGCTCGGCGTGCCTACGCTCGATGGCATGGGTGCGGTTGGCGACGGTGCTCATGCGGCACATGAATCTGTCGTGATCGAGCATCTGGTCCCGCGCACCGCACTCCTGGCAGCCATGATCGCAGGCAGCTAACGCTGCGATTCAGGGCACAACGGTCGTCGCCGCCTGGTTTGCCGAGGGCCGCGCAAGCTGCTCACCGGCACGCTCCAACAGATCGACTGTCCGCGCGATGGGCAGCCCCATGACGTTGAAGTAGCAGCCTTCAATGCGGGGGATCCACCGCGCGGCGTACCCCTGGATGCCATAGGCTCCAGCCTTATCGAGCGGCTCCCCGGTTTCAAGATACTGTTCCATTTCGTCCGGGTCGATGCGGTTGACCATCACTTGCGAGATCTCGACCGCCACGGTTGCCCCCGCCCGCGTGACTGCGGCCAGCCCGGTCAGCACCTGGTGGGTGCGGCCGGAGAGGCTCTCCAGCATCTGCCGCGCCTCGGCCCTTCCACGCGGCTTGCCCAGGATCTTTCCTTCCAGGAGCACGCAGGTGTCCGCGCCAAGCACAATAAGCGCATCATCCGGATGAGCCTGTGCACGGCGGTCAAAGACGGTGCGCGCTTTTTCCTCGGCCAGCCGCGACACGTAGTCGGCGGCGGCTTCATCCAGAAGCAACGCTTCATCCAGGTGGGCCGGCTCCACGATGAAGACAAAGCCGGCCTGTGTAAGCAGATCCTGGCGACGGGGTGACGCGGAGGCAAGCACAAGCATTCCCGGTTCGATGCGGAAAGCCGCGGGTGCGGCCGGCGATCCGACCGCGACAGCTACAGCCCGAGCTACAGTCCAAGCCGCAGCAGATCGTGCAGGTGCACCATCCCGAGCGGCTCCCGGCCGAAGTCGGGAACCACAAATGCACTTGTGATGCGAGAGGCGCTCATGTGCGCCAGCACGTCGGCCGCGCGCGCCTGCGGCTCCACGGTCCACGGTGCGGCGGTCATCACGCGCTCCACTGGCAGCGTCATGGCTCCCTCGCCCCGCGCGAACGCTCGCCGCAGGTCGCCATCGGTCACCATGCCAAGCAGCGCGCCCTCCGCGGATAGCACACCGGTCACACCAAAGCCCTTGCCGGTCATCTCCACAATGGCGTCGGCCAGCCGGGTTCCCACAACGACAAGCGGCATTGCCTGGCCGCGATGCATCAGTCGTTCGACCGGGATCAGCCGCGTGCCGAGCTTTCCTCCGGGATGCAGCGCTTCGAAGGCCGCCTCATACTCCCGCTCGCCCAGCCCCCGCGCCTCCAGCACGGCGAGTGCCAGCGCATCTCCGAGCGCAAGCTGCATGACGGTGGAGGTCGTCGGCGCCAGGTTGCCGGGGCAGGCTTCCGCCGCCGCCGGCAGCTCCAGCACCACGGCGGCTCCAGCGCCCAGCAGCGAGCGCGCATGCGCCGTTATCGCGACCAGGGGAACGTGCCTTTGCCGGGCATACTCCACCACCGCAACCAGCTCCGGGCTGTCCCCTGACCAGGACAGCGCGACCAGCGCATCCCCCGGGCGCACCCCGCCCAGATCGCCGTGCGCGGCTTCCGCCGGATGCAGAAAATGCGCGGCGGTGCCGGTGCTGGTCAGCGTCGCCGCCACCTTCCGCGCGATGTGGCCCGATTTGCCCATGCCGGTTACATGTACCCGCCCGGTGCAGGCCAACAGCACGCCTACGGCCTCGTCCAGCCGGTCCCCGAGCGTTCCGGCGAGTGCCTGCCGCAGCCGTTCCAGCCCGCCGATCTCCATCTCCACGGTGCGAAGCGCGGATCGGCTCATCGGCCAAAGCCTTCCGCCTTGACCAGCCGGTCGATGGCCACCAGCGAACGGACGAGCGCCTCAAACTCGCGGAGCGGCACCATATTCGGACCGTCCGACGGCGCATGGTCGGGGTCTGGATGCGTCTCCAGAAAGATGGCGGCCACGCCCGCCGCCGTGGCGGCCCGCGCGAGCGTGGGGATGAACTCCCGCTGCCCGCCGGAGCGCGTCCCCTGGCCGCCGGGCTGCTGCACCGAGTGGGTTGCATCGAAGACGACCGGGGCCTCCCGCGCCATCACCGGCAAGCCCCGCATATCCGATACCAGCGTGTTGTAGCCGAAGCTTGTGCCGCGCTCCGTCACCAGGATTCTGCGGTTGCCGGCACCTGTCAGCTTCGCGACGACGTTCTTCATATCCCAGGGCGCGAGAAACTGTCCTTTCTTGACGTTGACGGCGCGGCCGGTCTCCGCTGCTGCCACCAGCAGGTCGGTCTGGCGGCAGAGGAACGCCGGAATCTGCAGGAGGTCCACGGCCTCCGCGACCGGCGCGCACTGCTCCGGCAGATGCACATCGGTCGTCACCGGCAGGCCGAGGCTCTCGCGCACCTCGGCGAGAATCGGCAAAGCCTCACCCAGGCCCATACCCCGCACCGATCCGGAGCTGGTTCGATTTGCTTTATCGAACGAGGCCTTGAAGACCAGGCCGAAGCCGACCCGCGCCGCGATCTCACGCAGCGCTGCGGCGATCTCGAGCGCCTGCGCCCGCGACTCCAGCACACAAGGCCCGGCGATCAACGCCAATGGCAACCTGTTGCCGAAGCGAACATTGCCCACCTCCACCACGGAATCCGCCGTCATCATCCCTTTCAAGGTCTCTCCCGGTAGGGCCGCCTGCCCTTCCGCTCGGCCGCCCCAACCCTTGGCGCGATAGGGTCGGGCCCGTCTTTTAAGATACCCTTCCGCTGGGGTGCCACGAGGCCTCACGCTATGCTCCGCCACTTCCTCAACGCGCTTCTGGCGCTCGCCGCCGCGCTCACCCTGGCCTGGATCGCCGACGATCTGCTGTGGCGGCGCCGCCTTGCCCAGGGTGCGGGCACCGGCACGGTGACCGTCAGCCGCATTGTGGTGGCCCCACTGAAAGGCGGCCGCGAGGAGTACTACCCGGACGGCGCATACGAAAGCCTGTGCACACGGTCCCTGTTCCCCCACACACCGGAAGGGCCTTGCTGGTGGGTCCAGCGGCATCGTACGGTCTACGACCGGTAGCCGGATCGCCCCTGTTGTCCTGCTCGCGTACCGCCGCCTGCTGTAACGCGCCGCCGGCCGCGACGCTGCGCCTGCAGGCGCCCTGACGCGGGCCGATGCGCGCTTCCGCACACCTGAAAAATGGCCCCGAATCTGCAACAATGGAGATGCGGACGAGGGTCTGGCGCGCGGAATGGCTTATACCGAACAATACGACGTACTGGTGGTGGGCGCGGGGCATGCGGGCTGCGAGGCCGCCATGGCTGCCGCCCGCATGGGCCTGCGGACCGCGCTCTTTACGCTGAACCTGGACCTGATCGCGCAGATGTCGTGCAACCCCGCCATCGGCGGCATTGCCAAGGGTCACCTGGTGCGGGAGATCGACGCCCTGGGCGGCATTATGGGCCAGGTGGCCGATGCAACCGGCATCCAGTTCCGGCTGCTGAATACCAGTCGCGGCCCCGCCGTCTGGAGCCCGCGCGCGCAATGCGACAAGGCGCTCTACCGCACGCGGATGCGCGAGCTGCTCGAGTCCCAGCCGAATCTCTTCATTAAGCAGGCTGAGGTGGTGGATCTGCTGCGCGGGGGCCCTGCGGACGGAGATGCTCAACCGTCCGATCCCCGCATCGCCGGCGTGTTGCTGCGCGATGGCCGCCGGATTTATGCGGCCGCGACTGTGGTCACCACGGGAACGTTCCTGAACGGCCTCATCCACTGCGGGGAGCAGCAGTACACGGCTGGGCGCTCGGGTGAGCCGGCCAGCGTGCTGCTGGGTGAGGCCTTGAAGGGTCTGGGCCTGCGCCACTGCCGCCTGAAGACGGGTACGCCGCCGCGCCTTGATGGCCGCACCATCGACTGGTCGAAGTTTCCCGAGCAGCCCGGCGACGACGACCCCACACCATTCTCCTTCCGGCACCAGAGCCCAGGCCGGGAGCCCTGTTCCTGGACTCCGCCCCTGCGCCAGATCTCCTGCTACGTGGCCACCACGACACCCGAGACGCTGGCGCTGATCCGGGAGAACGTGCACCGTTCTCCGATGTATACGGGGCAGATCGAGGCGGTTGGCCCGCGCTACTGCCCGTCGATCGAAGACAAGATCGTCCGCTTTCCCGACAAGACGCAGCACCAGTTTTTTCTGGAGCCGGAGGGGCTGAATACGCACGAGGTCTACATCAACGGCATGTCCACCTCGCTGCCCATGGAGGTGCAGGCCGCGATGGTGCACTCGATTCCGGGGCTGGAGGCCGCCGAGATGCTCCGGCCGGGGTATGCGATCGAGTACGATGCGATCGACCCGACGGAGCTGGACCGCACGCTTCGCGTCAAGCGGTTCGCGGGCCTCTATCTCGCCGGGCAGATCAACGGAACCTCCGGCTACGAAGAGGCGGCCTGCCAGGGCCTGATGGCGGGCATCAACGCGGCGCTGGCGGCACGTCAGACGGGGCTGCCCGATGCCATGGGTGCTGCCACGTTTACGCTGGACCGCTCGGAAGCCTATACGGGCATCCTGATCGACGACTTGATCGCGAAGGGAACCAACGAGCCGTACCGGATGTTCACCAGCCGGGCGGAGTTTCGGCTGCACCTGCGCATCGACAACGCGGACGCGCGCTTGACCCCGCATGGGCGGCGTCTGGGGCTGATCGACGACGCGGCGTGGGCTGCCTATCAGGCTCGCCAGGTTCGCTCGGCGGCCTTCGCGGCGCTGCTCGAGAGTGTGCGGGTGACGACCGAGCAGCCGACCGCGGCCGTCGTGGAGGCGCTTGTGGGCGACCCGCCGCACACGCTGAAGGGGCAGACGTATGCGCAGCTCCTGAAGCGGCCGGAGCTCTCGATGGAGCTTCTGCTGCCGATGCTGCAGCCCAGGATGACGGCGGAGGTATTGGGTCCGTGGCGGGCCGCGCTCGACGCGTCGCCGGGTCATCTGCCGGCATGGGTCCGCAACGAGATGAAGACGGTGGAGACGGAGATCAAGTACGCCGGCTACCTGGCGCAGCAGAGCCGCTCCATCGAGAAGCTGAAGCGGGCCGAATCGCGGCGGATTCCTCCGTCGTTCGACTACACGGCCTGCTCCGGGCTCTCGCGCGAGATGGTGGAGACGCTGAGCCGTGTGCGCCCGATGACGCTTGGGCAGGCGGGCGGCATCCCGGGCGTGACCCCGGCGGCCGTCGCCCTGGTGCATTGCCTGCTCGAGGTCCAAAACCGTGTCGCGTCGTGAATCCAACGCGTCCCCCGGCAGCGTCTAACGACGAGAGGCATCCGTATGACGACGACCTACAATCTTCCTGCCGTTCTTCGCGCCGCCGGCATGGCCGGGGTTCTGCTTGCCGCCGTGATCTTCGGCTGGCGCGGCATCTCTCACGCGCAGGCGGCGCCTCTGCTGCGCACCCCGGCGCCTGTCCCGCAGGTGGATGAGCCTGCGCGCGCGGGCCGGGAGAAAGCAGTCTTTGCCGGAGGCTGCTTCTGGGGAACCCAGTCCGTCTTCCAGCGCGTCAAGGGGGTTGTCTCCACCAAGGCCGGCTACGCGGGCGGCTCCGCCTCCACGGCCACCTACGATCAGGTGACCACGGAGACGACCGGCCACGCCGAGTCGGTCGAGATCACCTACGACCCGGCAAAGATTACCTACGGGCAGCTTCTGCGCATCTTCTTCACCGTAGGGCACGACCCCACGCAGCTGAACCGCCAGGGTCCGGATGTCGGCACCAGCTACCGCTCGGCGATCTTCTACGCCAATCCAGAGCAGCAGAAGATCGCTTCCGCGTACATCGGGCAGCTTGAGGCAGCGCATATCTTCTCGGGCAAGATCGTAACCCAGGTCACGCCGCTGCAGGGCTTCTACGACGCGGAGTCCTACCACCAGGACTACGCCACCAACAACCCCAACAATCCTTACATTCAGGTCTGCGACCGGCCTAAGATCGAGGCGCTCAAGGCTGAGTTCCCCGAACTCTTCCAGACCTACAAAGGGAAGTAGCCGCTACGCGACGACCTCGCCCTCCGGCTCGTCGGTGGGGTCGTCAATCTCCGCCTGAAAGCCTTCCAGCAGCCGCTCCAAAAACTTCTCCGGATCGACCTTGCGATCCTGAAGTCGATGCGCTTCCGCGATGTGCCGTGCCAGATCCGCCAGCACGATCCCCCAGGCAAACGGGTCGTCCCAGGCCCCGCTCTGGATCGACACATGCTGGCCTTTTTCAGCAATCCAGACCCGCATCACCTCAAACGAGCCCCGGTCCCGCTCCGCCGCCGCAGGCACAGCCAATGCTTTCTCAACGCCCATCCCCCACCTCCATCATCACTTGCCGGTAAACAGCAGCGGCAACAGCGTACTCAGGTTGTCCCGCCACACCGGCCACACATGTCTGCCGGGCGTCGTCACGACCTTCGGTTCCACCTTACGCTCCTTCAGCCACGCAATCAGCTTCTCGTTCGGCGCCAGCAGTCCATCCTCCGTGCCGCATGAGATCCACAAAAGCTGCAGCTTGCCGTTTAGCGCCGCCCCGCTTTCCGGCGTTACCCCGGGAAACGCCAGATCGAAGTGGCTGTCGCCCAGCCCTCCCGCGCTGAACCCGGCCACATACGCGAAGTCGTCCGGATGGTTCAGCCCCACCAGCAGGCTCTCCGCCCCGCCCATCGAGAGACCCGCCACTGCGTGGTCTTCCCGCCGCGCGGAAAGGGGATACTCCGCCTTCACCCGCGGCATCACCTCCTGGTAGAGCGCCTGCCCAAAGCGCAGAAAGTTCAGCCGCACCAAGTCCGTGTCCCGCCACGCGGCCCAGCCCCGCGTGATCATCTGCATGGACCCGTACCCCAGCGGCATTACTACGATCATCGGCTTCGCCTTGCCCGCGGCAATCAGGTTGTCCAGGATCACGTTCGCCTTCGCCATCGCCGTCCACGCACTTGCATCGTCGCTATACCCATGCAGCAGATACAGCACCGGATACGTCTTCTTCGCGGCCGCGTCGAACCCCGGCGGCGTGTAGACGTAGTACTCGCTCTCCGCCCCGATCACCGCCGACTGGTATAGATGATGGCTGACGACCCCATGCGGCACATCCGTCCGCTCCCACGGCTTGCCCCCCGGAACCAGGAACACATTCTCCACACGGAAGAAGCTCGTCTTCACCGTCTGGTTATGCGGGTCCACCACATACGTCCCATCCACGGTAAACGTGTAGGAGTAGTACTCCGGCTCCAGATGCGGCGCGGTATACGTCCAAACGCCCGCCGCGTCCCTCGCCATCGCAAACGGCTTCTCGAACCCTTCCAGCGAGACCGTCACCACCTGGGCATGCGGCATCTCCAGCCGGAATTCCACCGACCCATCCGGATGCACCACCGGACTCGCCGCCGGAGCCGCCACCAGCGGCACGGGCGCCGTTGCCGGTTGCACCGCGGCCCCTGGCTGCTGCGCTGTACCCAAAAGCGCCGTCGCCAGCACGCCCGCCGTCGCCATACGGGCCGTCCATCGCCCAACCAGCGCTACTCTCGAAGCCATAATCAAGCTCACAAACACGCTCCAAATCCTGAACAGACCACATCGTCTTCAGCCAAAAACGCAACGCCGTCCTGCCTACCCCAGCTTACAAGCCGGGCCGCATGTCCGTGGGTACCCGACACGGTAACCGGGTTGCGATTAGACGAGAGGAAGGTATCCCGCCGAGCCGCCGTCCCTCGTGACCGACAGCCAGAGGCGTGTCGGTTGCTCTCGCCATCGACCGCCGGAACATCGTAGACCTTTCGCCGAACCCACACAAACTGACACTGGAAAGCGCGATGGCGAGCACCGTTGGACCGCATCCACCGGGTCACCGCCTCCGCCCGGGTCGTCGCGCATGAAGCCACATACCAGCGCGCTGAGCGCCCCTTTGTAGAAAGAGAGCACTTTTACCTTGCCCCGTCTGCGCACATCGCTATATATCCTCTTTTCCGCAGGCCCTGCCCGCGCGATGCAGGGCGACAATGTCCCTATGGCTACCTTCGCCCAGCTCAACGACCTCAACGGTCTCCCGTCCTCTATCCATGCAGAGGTCGCCATCCTCGGCGCCATGCTCCTCGACGCCGTCGCCATCAACGATGCCACGGGACGCCTCAAATCCGAGGATTTCTCGCTCGACTCCCACCGGCGCGTCTACGACGCGATGCTCCAGCTCATGCAGGCCAATCATGCCGTCGACCTCGTGACCGTGCGCGAGGCCCTGGACCGCAAGAAGGAGCTCGAAAGCATCGGCGGCCCGCCCTATCTTGCCTATCTCGCGGAGGGCATTCCCCGCAACCTCAACGTCGAGTCCTACGTCCGCATCGTCAAGGACAAATCCCTTCTGCGGCAGCTCATGGCCATCTTCAACGAGGGAGCCAGCCGCTCCGGAGACCAGTCCGAAGAAGCCATTACCGTTCTGTCCGATATCGAAGCCCGCCTGGGCGAGGTCGCCGACCAGGCCATCACCCGCAGCTTCTCCAACATCGCCGACATTGTGGCTTCGTCGTTCGGAAGTATCGACAAGCTCTACGAGCAGGGCCGCGAGATCACCGGCCTCGCCACCCACTACACCGAGTTCGACCGCATGACGAGCGGTTTGCAAGACTCCGAACTCATCATCATCGCCGCCCGCCCCTCCATGGGCAAGACCGCCTGGGCCATCAACATCGCGCAGAACGCCGCCGTGCGCGACGGCAAGGTCGTCGCCGTCTTCTCGCTTGAAATGTCCAAGGAGTCGCTCCTTCGCCGCATGCTCGCCTCCGAAGCTCTCGTCAACTCCCGCAAGATCCAGACCGGCTTTCTTCCCCGCGAGGACAAGGGCAAGCTCCTCGCCGCCCTCGAGCGCCTTATGGAATCGAAGATGTTCATCGACGACACGCCTGGCATCACGCTCGCGGAAATGCGCGCCAAGGCCCGCCGCCTGAAGCAGCAGGAGGGCAGCCTGGACCTCATCGTCATCGATTACCTCCAGCTCATGACCGGCTCCGTCGGCGGCAACCAGAAGAAATTCGAAAACCGCACCCAGGAGGTCTCCGCCGTCTCCCGCGGCCTAAAAGCGCTCGCCAAGGAGATGCGTGTCCCGGTCGTCGCCCTCTCCCAGCTCTCCCGCTCGTCCGAGCAGCGCGGCGGCGACAAGAAACCTCTGCTCTCCGACCTCCGCGAGTCCGGCTCCATCGAGCAGGATGCCGACGTCGTCGCCTTCATCCACCGCGATAGCTACTACAACAAGGATGAAAACGGGGACGAGGACCCTGAATCCAAAGGCAAAGCGGAAATCATCATCGCCAAACAGCGCAACGGCCCGACCGGCAGCGTCCACCTTGCCTACCTTGCCGACTACACCCGCTTTGAAAACCTCCAGAGCGGAGGCGACTCCGGCGGCTACTAAGAGGGGCCAGACCGGCGATGAACCACAGACAGGCGCTGCGCCTTCGTTCCGCCAAGAGGCTGCCAGGCGAACTCGCCCGCGGCGGCGAGCAGCCTGCGCGAGCTCTCGCGGAGCGTCTTGGTAAGCCGCAATACCGGCTCATCCACGAAGATCGTGCCCAGATAGCCGATCGCTACGCTGGTCGCGAGAAACACCACCAGCATCCCCGCAAGCTTCAGGGAGTTGATGGGCAACAGCGCCATGTAGGCCCTGGAGAAGAACGTGTAAAGAAGCGGAACATGGCACAGATACAACGCAAACGAGATGCGTCCCAGGAAGCCAGCCCAACGCGCGGAGAGCGCAGCCTGTAAGGCCGGCGAACTAAGGCAGCTATACACAATAAGCCCGGCGCCGACCGCATACCAGATGGATTGTCTTTCGCCGAGCGCAAATGCCGGCGGGAGACTGGGAAGATGCATCCGCACGGGGAAACCCCGGCCCTCAAAGCCCAGTAAAACACCCGCCGCCAGCGCCGCGAAGGGAAACCGCGCAGCCAGCTTCCCTTGGGAGCGCAGCTCGCTCATCAGGCCACCGACCACAAACCCCTCGTAGATCGTCTGGCCGGCCACCGGCAGTCCGACTGCAAGCAGAAGAAGGATCGCCAGCCGCATCCTCGCTCTTGCCAGGCTGAAGATCGCATACAGGGCGCATGAGCCCACCAGCTCCGGCCGCATCGTCCATAAAACGTTATTCCAGAACGGTCGCTGAGCTAGGAAGATGCGAACCATGCCCGCGATGAGAGCCCTCACAACGGATGGAATCGCCCCCTGATAACTCTCCAGGAGCCACTCATGCGGGATCACCGTGTAGGCTCTCGATGCTTCATTCGGCATGAAGGAGAGCAGCACCCACGCGTACAGGATGCTCGCTGTGGCGGGAAGCGCGAGCCGCACATAGCGGATTGCCAGGTTGACGGCCAACGCGTCTTTGCTCTTCGCGGCTGAACTCGAGACCACGAGACCGCTCAGAACAAAGAACACGATCACGCAGAACGGGCCGTTATACAAAAGCGCGACCGGCGTGTCCGCCACCATCCAGGGGGTGCTGGTCTGGTCGGGAATCAGCCTGGAGCAGAATGCCGAAAAGAAGTGAAAGATGAGGACGAGAAAGGCTGCAATACCGCGTAGCCCATCAAGGTAGGCAAGGCGCCCGGATGGGCGCTGGCTTGTTACGTGCGGGTCCATGGGATCTCATCGGTGCACTGTGATGGTGGATGAGCTACGACTCTGCGGGACATTTCCATGGTAGCAGGAAGTCGCCAGGCGTGTTCCCCCGGATCTTCTGCGCTCGAACGTGGTCCCCGCTCGTGTCTAGGTCATTCGCCTCTTCCCGCCCGCACGTGAGATTTGCTACCCTTCCCCGCATGCGTATCTTCGTCTGCACGCTTGCTCTGGCGCTCCTCTGCCCCCTCGCCCACGCCCAGTCCTTCACCCCCGTCCGCGAGCAGAAGAACCTCTCCCCCGCCGCCATCGCCAAGCTGCACACTCTGGAAACCCTCAACGCCCTGCCACCAGGCCAGTGGCGCTTTCACGACGGAGACCTGCCGCACGGCGAATCCACCACCCTGGACGACTCCGCATGGCCCCTCGTCGCCCCCCGCGCCAAGGCCACCAAGGAAGCCGCCTGGTACCGCCGCGAGATCACCATACCCCGCACCCTCAATGGCTACGACATCTCCGGCTCCCGCGTCTGGTTCCAGTTCCGCGCCTCCGCCAACGGCCCCATGCCGGAGATCATCTACTTCAACGGTCGCCGCGTAGCGCTCGGCGACGACCTCGAACCCATCGTCCTCTTCGAGCCTGCCAGACCCGGCGACAAGGTTCTCGTCGCCGTCAAGCTGCTCCACACCGTCGACGACAAAACCTTCACCGGCGTCACCATGCGCATCGAAGCCACCGACCCCGCGGGCGGTGCGGCCAAACGCCCAAGCCCGGAAGACATCCGCACGCAGAACGTCACTGCCGCCAACATCCTCCCCAACCTCCCCACCCCCCGCAAAGACCTCCTCCCGAAGGTTGAGGAAGCCGCCGCGGCCATCGACCTCAAGGCACTCACCGCCACCACGCAGCCCGCCTTCGACGCCAGCCTTCGCAAAGCCCAGGCCATCCTCAGCACCTTGGAGCCCGCCCTCAAGCCGGTCCAGATCGACCTCGCCGGCAACTCCCACATCGACGCCGCCTGGCTCTGGCCCGCGTCTGAAACCATCGACGTCGTCAAGCGCACCTTCACCACCGCCCTCCAGTTGATGAACGAGTACCCCGACTACACCTTTACTCAGTCCGCCGCCCAGTACACCGCCTGGATGGCGGAAAAGTACCCTGCCCTCAACGAGCAGATCAAGCAGCGCGTCAAGGAAGGTCGTTGGGAGATCGTCGGTGGCATGTGGGTCGAGCCCGACCTCAACCTCCCCGGCGGCGAATCCCTCGTCCGCCAGCTTCTCGTCGGTCAGCGCCTCTTCCAGTCCGAGTACGGCGTCCAGGCCCGCATCGGCTGGAACCCCGACTCCTTCGGCTACAACTGGCAGCTCCCCCAGATCTACAAGCGCGCCGGCCTCGACTACTTCGTCACCCAGAAGATGCACTGGAACGACACGAACATCCTCCCCTTCCGCCTCTTCTGGTGGCAATCCCCCGATGGCAGCAAGGTCCTCACCTACTTTCCAACAGACTACGTCCACGACAACGTCAACCCCACTCGCATCTCCGCCGACTTCGCCGAGACCGCCCAGCGCAACCCCGGCACAACCGAGATGCTCGACCTCTACGGTATCGGCGACCACGGCGGCGGCCCCACCCGCGCCATGCTCGACCAGGCCGACCACTGGATCGCGGCGACTCAGGCGGGTAAAGACGCCATCCCAACCACCCGCTACCACACCGCCCAGCAGTATTTCACTGACGTCGAAACCCACCTCAGCCCAGACTCCCCCACCTGGAACTACGACTCGATCGCCAACGGCTACACCGCTCCCCAGCCCGCCGCGCCGGGTCAGATCGGCCTCCCCACCTGGAAGGACGAACTCTACTTCGAGTACCACCGCGGCATCATGACCACGCAGGCCGCCCACAAACGCAACATGCGCGCCAGTGAAACCGCCACCCTCGACGCCGAAAAACTCGCCTCCCTTGCCTGGCTCAACGGGTGCCCCTACCCTGCCGCCGAGCTCACCGAATCCTGGAAGAAGATCACCTTCAACCAGTTCCACGACCTCGCTGCCGGTTCCGGCATCGGCGTCATCTACAAAGACGCCCAGCGCGACTACACCGAGGTCGCCCATTCTGACCGCGAGATCAGCGAGTCCTCGCTCAACACGCTCGCCGCCAACATCGACACCCGCGTCAAGTCCGGCGTCCCCGTCATGCTCTTCAACCCGTCCGCCTGGCCCCGTTCGGAGACCGTCTCCGTCTCCGTCCAGCTCCCTGAGTCATCCGAAGGCATCAAGCTCCTCGACGCCCACGACAAGCCCATCCTCACCCAAATCGTCTCCCAGGACCCCGCCACCCACCACTTCGAGCTTCTCGCCCGCGTCGCCGACGTCCCCGCGATGGGCTACACCGTTCTCCGCGCAGAAAAAGGCAAGCCCGATACGAAGACCGACCTCCACGCCGACCTCACTCCCACTACCATCACCCTCTCGAACTCCAAACTCAAGCTCACCATCGACCGGGCGACCGGCTGCATCACCAGCCTCTCCGCCACCGGAGCCCCCGAAACGATCGCCCCTGGAGGCTGCGGCAACCAGCTCCAGACCTACAAGGACACGCCGAAGGAATACGACGCCTGGAACATCGACCCCGGCACCCTGGACGGCCCAATGACCCCCATCTCCACACTCGACGGAATTGGCGTCACCGACGACGGCCCCCTCCGCAAGACCGTCCGTATCGCCCGCACCTGGCAGCGCTCCAAATTCGTCCAGAACCTCTCTCTCGACGCCGAATCGGATTCGGTCGTTGTGTCGGATGATATCGACTGGCACGAAGACCATGTTCTCCTCAAGGCCGCCTTCCCCCTTGCCGCCACCAGCGCCAAGGCTACCTACGAGATCCCCTTCGGCTCCATCGAGCGCACCACCCTCCGCACCAACTCCTGGGAGAAAGCCAAGTTCGAGGTTCCCGCCATGAACTGGGCCGACCTCGGCGACGCCACTAGCGGCCTCTCCATCCTCAACGACTCGAAATACGGCTACGACGCCGCCGGCAACCTCCTCCGGCTCACCCTCCTCCGCGCTCCCACCTGGCCCGACCCGGTAGCCGACCGCGGCCCCCAACACATCCGCTATGCCCTCTACCCGCACGCCGGAGCCTGGAAGCAGGCCCTCACCGTCCGCCGCGGCTACGAGTTCAACGACCCCCTCGCCGCCCGGCAGGTCTTCTCCCACACCGGTTCGCTGCCCTCCGAGCACTCCTGGGCCTCCGTCGACAACCCCAACGTCACCCTCACCGCCATCAAAAAGGCGGAAGACGCCAACGCCCTCATCGTCCGCATGTACGAGTGGGCCGGAACCCCTACCCAGGTCACCCTCCACCTGCCTCCCGGAGCCACCTCCGCTGCCGAAGCTAACCTCATGGAGAAGCCCGCCTCCACCCCTATCCCCATCCAGAACGACACCCTCACCACCCCCATCACTCCCTACCAGATCCTCACGTTGAAGGTAAATTACCCCCAAAAGGGAGGCGTGACTCCGTAACTGTCCTCGTGTCGTAACTGTCCTCGTGTCCGTGACGAATTGCGACGATGAAGACGGCTCCACACGCGCAATCGCCTCGCGCCTGAACTCCTCCCGCCGCCGTTCCCGCTCGACATACTCCCCTATCGCTCCCGCATCACCGCCTTTTGGCCGCGGCCACCTGCTGCACCCGTTCCTTCATCGCCTCATCCAGCTTCAGACTCGTAGCCGCTCCCGCCTAAAAAAAGTCCTCCAAGGTGTCACCTTGGAGGACCAAAGC
>CAXUNW010000018.1:0-28755 GCA_964252505.1 uncultured Acidobacteriaceae bacterium | reverse complement strand
GGTTTCGCCGGGGCAGCCGCTGCGGGCGCGGCTGGCACAGGGCAGTGTGGCGGCAACGGTGACGGAGATTGAGACGCGATGAAGAGGCTTTTTGGGACGGACGGCATTCGAGGCGTGGCGGGGCAGAGTCCACTGGATGCGGCGACGGTGTATGCGATTGGGCTGGCGCTGGCGCGGGCGCTGCCGCATGACGCGCGGCAGGCGGGGCCGCGGATGCTGATGGGGCAGGATACACGGGAGTCTTCGGACTGGATTGCGGCGACGTTGACCTCGGGGCTGGCTCAGGGCGGGGCGGTGGTGGAGAGTGCGGGCGTGATGACGACGCCGGCGGTGGCCTACCTGACGGCATCGCATGGATTCGACGCGGGTATTGTGATCTCGGCTTCGCACAATCCCTGGCAGGATAACGGGATCAAGCTATTTGGGCCGGACGGCTACAAACTGCCGGATGCCACGGAGATGGCGATCGAAGCGGAGATCTTTCGCGAGCTTGGCGCAGCGCCGCGGGTTCTCGAGCAGGCGGCGCCGCCGGCGGTAAACGAGGCGGACCGGGTGGACTACATACGGTATCTGCTGGACGCGGTGCCGGAGCTGGCGCTGGGCAATGAGCGGATTGTGATCGACTGCGCGAACGGGGCGGCGAGCGCGATTGCGCCGCAGTTGTTTGCGGAGCTGAATGCGCGGGGTGGAGGCGAGACGCTGCTGACCCACGTGAGCCCGACCGGCAGAAACATCAACGAGCAGTGCGGGGCGCTGTACCCCGCGGTGGTGGCGGCAGAGGTGGTGCGGCACGGGGCGTCGCTGGGGATCACGTTTGATGGAGACGCGGACAGGGCGTTGTTCAGCGACGGGCAGGGCAACGTGGTGAACGGAGATGCGGTGCTGCTGCTGGCAGGGCGGGACCTGCATGCGCGGGGCATGTTGAAGAACGCGACGGTGGTGGCGACGACGATGTCGAATATGGGGCTGGAGGCTGCGCTGAAGCGCTCGGGGATCCGAATGCTGCGGGCTCCGGTAGGGGACAAGTATGTGCTGGAGCAGATGCTGGCCACGGGTGCATCGCTGGGCGGAGAGCAGTCCGGGCACATCCTCTTCGCGGGGCGGTCGACGACCGGGGACGGGCTGCTGACGGCGCTGCTGCTGCTGGAGATTGTGCATCGGGCGGGCAGGCCGCTGGCGGAGCTGCTGGCAGACTTAAAGACGTTTCCCCAGGTGATTGTGAACGTGAAAGTGCGGGAGAAGCGGCCGCTTGAGGGGATTGCGATGGTGGCGGCGGCGATTGCTGCGGCGGAGCGGGCGCTGGCCGATACGGGCCGGGTGGTGATTCGGTATTCGGGAACGGAGAGCCTGGCGCGGGTAATGATCGAGGCGGAGTCCGAGGAGCTGATGCGGGAGCACGCGGAGGCGATTGCGGGGGCTATCCGGGCAGAGCTTGGGGTTTGATCGATCCGCTGCTCGGGGTGGATGTTTCTTGCCGATGAATTTCCCACTTGGGGACAACAGGCTCCGGAGATGCGGCATCCCAATCCGTGGACGCTAAAAAACAAGTGAGTTGCAGGTATCGACCCGAAGGCCACCGTCCGCCCCTATAACCAGAACCCCCGCATGCACGCTATGAGGGACTCCGCTTTGTGTCCCTGAGAGTGCAGGTCGTCGTGCGCGTGATCGCAGGACGAGCCGCTATCTTTCACCCTCATGTCCAGCCAAACTCCCCTATGGAGTAACGATGCCGCTTGCAACCGACACCACGACTTTGATCTGCCTGTTTCATCATCACGAGTATGCGGAGGCCGCGCTGCGGGATCTTCTGCAGGCAGGTATTCCGTCCACATCCATCCAGACGATTCTGGCTGACCACCCGGAGGAGACCCGTACGACGACGCTGAGCGCGCTTGGGGTTCCCGCGCGCGACCTGTCGCATCTGCAGGACGGCCTGCGCGACGGGGGGACGATTCTCGCAGTCGCCGCGGTGACGGATCATGTCGATGCGGTGGAACGTATCTTCGGCGAGCACCGGGCCAAAAAGATCGACGAAATGGCGTCGGAAGGTGATGCGCTGGCAACGCCGCTTGCTGCCAGCGGCGAGACTGCGATTCCGATTGTGGAAGAGGAGCTCGAGGTTGGGAAGCGGACGGTCGATCGGGGCGGCGTGCGGGTTTACCGTCGCGTCGTCGAGATGCCTGCATCCGCGTCGGTAAACCTGCGCGAAGAGCATGTGGTGATTGAGCGGAATCCGGTGGATCGGGCTGCCACGGCGGCTGAACTCGCGGGGGGCGGACGCGTCATTGAGCTGACCGAGACGGCTGAAGAGGCTGTGGTCGGTAAAAGCGCGCGAGTGGTCGAAGAGGTCATGGTCGGCAAGGAGATGGGGGAGCATACCGAGCGCATTACGGACACGGTGCGGAAGACAGTTGTAGACGTTGAAGAGCTTCCGTCCAGCGAGCCTACCTCTCTCCGCGATCGTTCGACCCTCTAGTCAAAACTTGCTATCACAACGTACTCAGGAGCTTTCATGGCGGATCGCGTCAAGGTTTACGAAGAAAAAAAGGCCTTCCCAGTGTGGGGATGGCTACTTCCGCTGCTTCTACTGCTTGCACTGCTCGCGTTCTATCTGACGCGGCACCACGATGCCCCGGGCGCCGCAGTTTCACAAGCGACGCCGGCAGCTGCGGCCTTTCCGGATCTCGGCTCGGTGCATTTTGACACGGACAAGGCGACGCTGACCCCGGAAGGGCAGCACACGCTGGACCAAGCGGCGGATGCGATGAAGCAGAACCCCAGCGCTCACCTTCGGCTGGAGGGCTTCACCGACAGCACCGGGACGCAACCACACAACGCAGACCTTTCCGAGCAGCGCGCGATGGCCGCAGCGGACTATCTCCAAAGCAAGGGGATCGACCGCGGGCGGCTGACGGGCGGGGGATTTGGCGATTCAAAGCCGGTCGATACGAATGCGACCGTGCAGGGCAAGGCGGACAACCGCCGTGTTGAACTTTTTTCGCAGCAATAACCTACAGGCAATCAGGAGAGACACAATGTCGAAGACAGTGGTTGGACTTTTCAGCACGACGGCACAGGCAGAGAAGGTCAAGGACACGTTGGTTGCGGATGGCTTCAGCGCCTCAAACATCCGGATTGTGGCGAACGGGACGGACGGACAGTCCGAGGGCACCGGCATCGGCGCCAAGATCAGCAACTTCTTCTCGTCGATCACGGGCGGGGATGAGAAGACGAACGAGTACTACACCCAAGGGGTTAGCGCGGGCGGCGCTTTGCTAAGCGTTGATGCCGAGGCTGACGAGGCCGATCAGATAGCGGCGACGCTGAAGGAGTATGGTGCGCGGGATCTTGATACCAGCTACGGCAGCGCGGCGGCAGCGGGAACACCGGTTTACGGTCAGAACTCGGCCGCGAGCAGCACAGGCGAGGTGATTCCGGTAGTTGCCGAGGAACTGGTAGTCGGCAAGCGTGAGGTGGACCGCGGCGGCGTGCGGGTCTTCTCGCGTGTTGTGGCTCAGCCGGTCTCGGCGGATGTGACGTTGCGCGATGAGTATGTGAATGTGGAGCGGCGGACGGTCGACCGTCCGGCGACATCTGCGGACTTCTCAACGACTCCGACCACGATCGAGTTGCGCGCGACAGGCGAGGAGGCCGTGGTGGGCAAGAGCAGCCGCGTCGTCGAAGAGGTAGTCGTTGGCAAAGAGACGACCTCGCGGACGGACACGGTCAACGACACGGTGCGGCACACTGAGGTTGAGGTGGAGAACCTTGCCGGAACCGCAGCGACGACAACGGACCGGTACTAACGTAGGCGGTAAAGGACTAAAGGGCCGGACGCGAGCCGTCCGGCCCCTTTTTTTGGTGTGTGAAGAAGGGAGCGATGCCATGAGCGAGCAAGTGGATTTCAAGGCAAGGTTAGTGGACGAGGTGTCGATCCCGCTGGTGGAAGAGCGGCTTGAGGTAGGGACGCGGACCGTGGCGACGGGGACGGTGACGCTGCGGAAGCGGCTAGAGGAGTACGAGGAGACGCTGAACATTCCACTGGCGGCACGGACGTTTGATGTGGAGCGGGTAGTGCTGAACCGGCCAGTGGAGAAGGCGCCGGAGGTTCGTGTTGAAGGAGACACCACGATCTATTCCCTGGTGGAGGAGCAGCTTGTCATTACCACGCAGCTGATCCTGAAGGAAGAGGTCCGGGTGACGCGAAGAGATACAGAACGGCATGATACGCGCACGGTGACGTTGACGCGGGAGCATCTGGATGTGACGAGGACGCCGGCGGCGGGATCGTAGATCGGGTGTGTTGGGGGCAGGATTTCCTGCAATAATGACGCCATGTATGAAGACTTTGAGATAGCCGACCACTGGACCGGTGAGCCCCTGCATTGTGTCTGGAAGGGTACGCTTGTGGCCATCGCCACACGCCACGCGGATGCGACCGATATTCGCTTCGCAGTGAACCATAAGCCAGTATGGATCGCGATGCCGAACCAGGCATGGGTGGAGCAGAAGCGGCGAACGGGCTTCGTCATCACGGACTACCTGGCGGCGCAGACGGCGGGACGGTATTTGAAGAGCATTATCGAATCCGGCTATGACAACGGCCGCGAGATGTACACGATGACGGTGGACGAGGTTCTGGAGCACGCCGCCGCCGTCGTGAAAGAAGCGGGGCGAACGGATAAGCTGCCCTCGCTGCCGGTGATCAACGACAATGTGCAGCCGGAGACGCTGATGGGGCGCCTGCCGGCGGACAACGTGTCGCAGCCCGTCTCAGTGACCATTCCGGATCATCCATCGTCCGTGATTCCCACGGCGAACTGACGTTGTGTCTGCGGGGGGCGCATGGCGACGAAGGGAATGACAGAGGCAGGGCTTAGTCGGCGGCGGCTCCTGGTGGGTCTGGCCGGGACGGCGGGTGCCTTCCATGGAGCGGCCCTGGCGCAGAGGCTGGGTCCTCTGCGGCGGAAGAGGCCGGCTGCCCCGACGGCCCCGGTGCCGGTGTACTTTGGTACGGACACCTCGCGCGGCATCAGCAAGGGGATTTACTTTTCGCGGTTCGATGTGACGAAGGGGCAACTGACCGCTCCGGCGCTGGTGGCAAGCATTGTGCGACCGGCGTACCTTGCGGTGGGTACGGCGCGCGGGACCGGGCGGCGTGTGCTCTACGCGGCGGCGGAGGGGACGGATGCATCGTCGTCGGCGATTCTGAGCTTTGTGATCGACCCGAAGACCGGCGGGTTATTGCCGCTGAACCGGGTCTCCGCCGGTGGAGTTGGGCCGGCCTACCTGTCGCTCGATGCTTCGGGCGAATCGGCTTACGCGGCAAACTACGCGGGGGGCACGGTGGCGTCGTTTCGGATTCTTCCCGACGGCAAACTGACCGAGCCGGTGGAGCGGTTGGACTTCCGCGATGAGGCGCGGTATGGGGTGCATGGGCCAAACACGAGGCAGGATGGGCCGCATCCCCACTCGACCACGATCTCTCCGGACGACCGGTTTCTGCTGGTGAACGATCTGGGCAAGGATGCCATCGAGGTCTTTCCGATCGATACGGCGACGGGGCACATGGGGGAGATGGAGCCGCACCGCTTCAACAACAACCATCCGGGGTCAGGCCCGCGTCATGTGGCCTTCCATCCCAACGGGCGGTGGGTTTACAACCTGAACGAGATCGATGCAACGATTGACCGGTTTTTGTGGCAGACCACACACCGTGCCGGGCAGAGCCAAGCGCTGCTGGTGGAGACGCCGATGGTGGCGAAGCTGCTGGCCCCGGAGTTTTCCGGCAAGAATACTTCGGCGGAGCTGGCGATTTCGCCGGACGGATTTTATCTGTATGCGTCGAACCGTGGTGAGGACACGCTGGTGGTGTTCTCGATCGAGCAGACGACGGGAGACCTGACGCTGCTTCAGCGGATCGGCTGCGGGGGCAAGGCGCCGCGGCACTTTACGCTTTCGCCGGGCGCGGAGTGGCTGGTGTGTGGGAACCAGGACTCGGCGACGGTGACGGTGTTCCGGCGGGATGGATCGACCGGGAGGTTGACGGGTCCGGTGCAGAGCGTGCCGCTCGATTCGCCGATGTTCACGCTGTTTGCCTAGGGGGCGAGGAGAAAGATGACGAAACGGGAAGAGGTTACGGCGCGGGTGCTCGAGGCGAAGCGGCGGCTGGGGCTGAGCTGGGCGACGATTGCGAAGGCGCTTGGGGAGAGCTCGCCGATCATCTATACGGCGGCGCTGCTGGGGCAGATGACGCTCACCAAGGAAGAAGCGGGAAGGGCGGTGACACTGCTGGAACTCGAGCCAGGGGATGCGGCGTTGCTGGTGGAGTCTCCAAACCGCGGCGCGGGGGTGACAATGCCGCCGACGGATCCGCTGATCTACCGTTTTTACGAGCTGGTGCAGAACTACGGGATGACGTGGAAGGAGTTGATCCAGGAGGAGTTCGGCGACGGGATCATGAGCGCGATCGACTTCAACATGTCGATCGAACGGGAGCCTGACCCCAAGGGAGACAGGGTGAAGATCGCGATGTCGGGCAAGTTTCTGCCGTATAAGCGGTTCTGAAGGTCAGTCAAGCAGGGAATCGACGAAGGCTTCCGCGTCGAAGGGGATGAGGTCTTCGAGCTTCTCGCCGGTTCCGGCGTAGAGCACGGGAAGATTAAGATCGGTGGCGATGGCAAGCACGATGCCTCCCTTGGCCGTGCCGTCGAGCTTGGTGAGGACGATGCCCGTAACGTGGGCGGATTCGGTAAAAAGGCGGGCCTGGGTGAGGCCGTTCTGACCCGTCGTGGCGTCGAGCACAAGCAAGACCTGGTGGGGCGCGCCGGGGATGAGCTTTTCGGCGGTGCGGCGCATCTTGTCGAGCTCCTTCATGAGGTCGGTCTTGGTGTGGAGGCGGCCGGCTGTGTCGACGATGAGGACCTGGGAGCCACGAGCTTTTGCGGCGGCGCAGGCGTCGTAGAGGGCCGCGGAGGGGTCGCCCCCTTGGCGTGTCTTGATGATGGGGACATCGGAGCGCTGGGCCCAGACTTCAAGCTGCTCGATGGCGGCGGCGCGGAAGGTGTCCGCGGCGCAGAGGAGAACCGATTTGCTCTGGGAACGGTAGAGGGCAGCCAGTTTGCCGGTGGTGGTCGTCTTGCCGGTGCCGTTGACGCCAACCATCATGACGACCTCCGGCGGTGCGGGCGGATGGGTGACGGGCCGGACGACGCGGGTGAGGACGGCGAGCAGCTCGGCGCGGAGCAGGCGCTTGAGCTCGGCGCCCGATTCGATGCCCTGACGCATGGCGCGCTGGCGAAGCTTCTCGAGGATGAGCGCTGTGGTGGTGGCGCCGACGTCGGTGGCGAGGAGGACGGCCTCGAGGTCATCGAGCGAAGCCTCGTCGACGGCGCGGGTGAGGGCCAAGACCGCGCCCATGCGGTCGTTGAGATTGGTGCGGGTGCGGGCGACAGCGTCGCGCATGCGGCTGAGGAAGCCGCGCCTTTCAGGGATCTCTTCGGCTGGGGAGGCGTCGGTGAGGGAGACCCCAAAGAGGCTTTGAAGAGGGAGTGGGCTAAGAGGGGGAGCGTCCGGCTCAGTTGCGGGAGGGTCGGGGGTCTTGTCGCGTTTGCCGAAGAGGTTAAAAGCCATGCTGGGGATAGTTTAGCGGATGGCCGGAGTGAGGTCCGGGCCGCCGCGTGCCATGCGATGGTCTTCAGCTTTCATGACAGGTCAGCTTCCGTTTACGCCGCCTGCGGAGAGGGAGAAGATGGGCAGGTAGAGAGCGATGAGGATTAGGACGACGACAACGCCCATGACGACCAGGATGGCCGGCTCAATGAGGCTCATGGCGGTGGTGAGGTTGGTCTGGACGTCTTCCTCGAAGAACTCGGCGACAGAGTTGAGCATCTGGGGCAGTGCGCCGGTGGACTCGCCGACCTCGATCATCTCAATGGCAAGCTCCGGAAAGACCTTGGTGGAGAGGAGGCTGGTGGAAAGGCCTTTGCCTTCGCGGACGGTCTCGACGGAGCGGTAGACGGCGTTTGCGATCTGACGGGAGTTGATGGAGCGGGCCGCGGTTTCAAGCGACGGGACGAGGGGTAGGCCGCCTTTGAGGAGGGTTGAGAGGGTTCGCGAGAAGAGGCCGACCTGATATTTAAGCCAGATGCCGCCGAAGAGAGGAAGCTTTATGCGGATGCGATCGACGAGGGTAGCTCCGGAGTCGGTCTTGATCCATCGATAGGCGAGGAAGCCGGCGGCGACCACGACAGCGGCAGCGTAGAGGCCGTAGTGCTGGGCGTTCTGGCCGACGGCGAGCAGGAAGAGGGTGATGGCGGGCAGCTTGGTGCCGAGCTGGTCGTAGAGCTCGGCGAAGCGGGGAACGACGAAGGTGATGAGGAAGATGAAAAGGCCAAGCACCATGACGATCAGCAAAGCGGGGTAGACGAGGGCGGATTTGAGCTTCTTCGAGAAGGTTAGGGAGACGCGCTGGAAGTCTAGAAAGCGCTGCAGCACCTCCTCCAGGTTTCCGGAACGCTCACCGGCGAGCAGGGTAGTGGTGTAGACGAGAGGAAAGCCGCCCTGGGCCTCGAAGGCCCCGGAGATGGACTCACCGGTTTTGACACGGGCGGCGACGTCCTCAAGCTGGGCGCGGAAGTGGGGAATCTTCTGGCGACGGGCAAGCAGGTCAAGGGAGCCGAGGATGGGAAGGCCGGCGCGGATGAGAGTAAGGAACTGCTGGTTGAAGACGAGGAAGGTTTCGAGCTTGACGCGCTTCTTGCCGGCGGCACCGAGGGCGGAACGTGCCTTGACCGAGTAGACGAAGTAGCCGGCTTGTAGGAAGCGAGCGCGGAGTTCTTCTGCCGTGGCGGCGAGGTGAGTCTGCTCCTGCACGCGGCCACGCTCATCGGCGAGCTTAATGACGAATTCTGCCATAGGGAAGGTGCGAGCCGTAACGCTTCATTTTAGACGGACAATCGACGGTTCGGCATCTATGCAACAAGCCCCGGCACATGGCCGGGGCTTCTCGCGGGAACTCTTAAGAGGCTAGACGCTGAAGGACGAGCCGCAGCCGCAGGTGCTTTTGACGGTGGGATTGTCGAACTTGAAGCCGGCGGCTTCGAGGGTTTCGACATAGTCGACCGTGCAGCCATTGAGGTACATGGCGGAGGTGGCGTCGACGAAGACTTTGAGATCTTCGAAGCGAAGCACCTTATCCATCATGCCTGAGGCGTTCTCGAAGGACATGGAATACTGGAAGCCGGAGCAGCCTCCGCCAACGACGCCGATGCGGAGCCCGGCCGGGATAGGATCCTGGGTGCTCATGATCTCGCGGACCTTTGCGATGGCCGTCGGGGTAAGCGTGACGGGGGTGGTCGAGGTGGCAGGCGCAGTGACGACTTCGGGGGTCGGGCTTACGGTGGCGGTCGCCATGGAGATCTCCTTCGGGAAGCTTCTTCTATGAGTGTATGCGGCCCGGGGTGCGGGGTGCAAACACTGGGTACCACAACGACATAGATGCCGAACGCTCTTTACGGTCGCAGCAGTTTGGCCGCCCGTGCCGAAAGGGTGTTGCAGGACCACAAAATTCTGCCCTGTCCGCGTATGCGGGCGTATTGTAAAGACTCCGATGTGCAGGTTTTGGTGTGTTGTTCTGCAAAGGGTCTTTGGGGGGGGAGCTGTGTGATGAAGTACGTTCCGATGCTGCTGATCGTGTGGGGTGCATTTTCGGCGGCTTTTCTGGGTTTGCTGGCCTACAATGCGACGCTTTCCCGGTACGAGGACGATCAGATGTTTCTTTCGAATAACAATCCGGAGTTGCAGCAGCGGCAGAACCGGATTGTGCGGCAGGCAAACCTGACGCGTCCGCTCGTTCGGGTCTGCGGTGCCATGTCAGCCGCGCTTGGGCTGGCGCTTCTGGCAATTTACACGTGGGATGCCTGGCTGAAGATTCATCCTCCGGGGGTCGGGTGAGCGGGTTTGCCTGAGGCTTAGCGGCATGACTATGCTTGGGCTATGACGGAAGAGGCCGCGGCCAAGCCGGTGAAGAAGTCCGTCGAGACGCGTAACCGCATACTGGAGGCGGCACTGGCCACCTTCCGCGAGCGGGGCTTTGACCGGGCAACGATGCGTGAGGTCGCGATCGAAGCGGGCGTGGCGACAGGCGCCGCGTATTACTACTTCGAGTCGAAGGACGCGATCGTGCTGGCGTTCTATGAGCGCGCGCAGCAGGAGATGGACACGACAATTGCGGCAGCGCTCGACGCAAGCGGCAACCTGGAAGAGCGGCTGAAGGCGATCATCCAGACCAAGTTCGATTACTTCAGACCCAATCGCACGCTGCTGGGCGCGCTTTCTTCGCATATCGACCCGGCGCAGCCGCTTTCACCCTTCAGCGCGGAGACAGCGCCGATCCGCGAACAGGACGTGGCGCGCTTTGAGCGGGCGGTGACGGAGTCCAAGGTGAAGCTGCCGGCGACCGTGCGACCCTACCTGGCGCGGCTCCTCTGGATGTACCAGATGGGGCTGATTCTGTTCTGGGTGTATGACCGATCAGAGGAACAGCGGCGGACGGCAGCGTTGTTCGAGCACACGATGAAGATGCTGCTGCTGACGCTGAAGCTGGCTGGGCTGCCGTTCCTGCGGCCGCTCCATACGATGGCCGGAGACCTGCTGCGCGTCCTCTATGAGGAGTGAGGCCACGACGCTGCGTGGCCCCACCCGGGCGTGGACATCAGGCGTTGTAGGTGGTTGAGGAGACGCGGCCGCCGCGGCCAGTCCAATTGGTGTGGAAGTGCTCGCCGCGGGGCTTGTCGACGCGCTCGTAGGTATGCGCTCCGAAGAAATCGCGCTGCGCCTGGAGCAGGTTCGCGGGCAGACGCTCCGTGCGGTAGCCATCGTAGAAGGCAAGCGCGGTCGAGAAGGCCGGGGTTGGAACGCCGAGATTGATGGCGCTGATGAGAGCTTCGCGCCAGTGCATCTGGTATCGATTGAGGGCGCCGGAGAAGAAGTCATCCATCAGGAGGTTTTGCAGCTTTGGGTTCTTGTCGAAGGCCTTCTTGATGTCGCCCAGGAAGACGGAGCGAATGATGCAGCCGCCGCGCCACATGAGTGCGATGCCGCCCATGTTGAGGTGCCAGCCTTGCTCTTTTTCCGCGGCGCGCAGCAGCATGTAGCCCTGTGCGTAGCTGATCATCTTCGAGCAGTAGAGGGCGCAGCGCACCTGCTCGATGAAGGCGGCCTTATCCTCTACCTTGACCTTGGCGGTGGGGCCTTGAAGAACCTTCGAAGCAGCGACGCGTTCATCCTTAAGGGCGGACAGGCAGCGTGCGAAGACGCTTTCCCCGATGAGCGTAACCGGCATGGCGAGGTCGAGCGCAGAGATGGCGGTCCACTTGCCGGTGCCTTTCTGGCCGGCCGCGTCGAGGATCTTATCGAGCATCGGCGCGCCGTCGTCGTCCTTTTTGGTAAAGATCTGCTGGGTGATCTCAATGAGGAAGCTGTCGAGCTCACCCTTGTTCCACTCGGTAAAGACGTCGGCAAACTCCTCCGGCGTCAGGCCGAGCCCAACCTTCAGGAGCTGGTAGGCCTCGCCGATCAATTGCATGTCGCCATACTCGATCCCGTTGTGGACCATCTTGGTGTAGTGGCCTGCGCCGCCCTCGCCCACCCAATCGCAGCAGGGGGTGCCGTCCTCTACCTTCGCCGCGATGGACTGGAAGACATCCTTTACATGCGGCCAGGCCTCGGGGTTGCCGCCCGGCATAATCGACGGACCAAAGCGGGCGCCTTCTTCGCCGCCCGAGACGCCGGAGCCGACGAATAGAATGCCCTTCTCGGCCAGGTCGTTGGTGCGCCGGTTGGAATCGGTATAGAGCGAGTTGCCGCCGTCGATGACGATGTCGCCTTTTTCGAGATACGGCAGCACGGAGTCGATGGTCGCGTCGACCACATCCCCGGCCTTGACCATGATCATGATGCGGCGGGGCGTCTTGAGCAGCCCGCAGAACTCTTCCGGCGAGTGGGAGCCAACGACCTGCGTACCCTTGGCCTCTTCGGCGATGAAGTCGTCGACCTTGGAGACGGTGCGGTTGAAGACGGCGACCTTGAAGCCGTGGTCGTTCATGTTGAGGACGAGGTTCTGGCCCATAACGGCCAGGCCGATCAATCCGATGTCGCAGCTACCCTTTTCCATGAGTCTCTCTCCGGGCGCGAGCGTGTAGGTGCGGCGCGCTGCCCTGTACATCTATGGTTGACACGATGCATCGTGTGTGTCGCGGACGGCTGGCCCGCCAGTCCTGAGGTTGCGGGGTCAAGATGTCGCCTGGAAGCCCGCGACGATCCGTTCGGAAACTATATCCATCTTTCGTGTCGAGGGGAAGAACGCATTTAGGCGAGCCTGGCTGTTGGAGTTGCGCATAGGCCAAGGGTGTTGCAACCATGACAGCAACTCAGCGACTATCGTGCGATGGGCCTCCTTGCCGCCTTATGCTTCGACCCAAAAGCCCGCAAGGTTGGCATGGATCAAGGCTTAGGGTTTGGCTAAGCTTCCTGGGTGGACCTTGCCGATTCGCCCTTTCGAGCCAACCAGGTAGGGCAGGGCGATGGCATTCCAGTTGGCGTTGGCGCCGGATGCGCCCGGCGCAAAGGGATGCCAGCTGACGCCGTTATCGCGCGAGACGTCCGCGCCGCTCGGGCCTACGGCGAGCCAGGTCTGGGTCTCGGGGTCAAAGGTAACCGCGGAGCGGTAGCCTCCAGGAAGCGCGGCGGCTGCGCGCCAGGTGCGGCCAGAATCGCTGGAGACCGCTGCCGTGCCGCCGCCATCCATGGGCTTGTCGTAGACCCCGCCGACGGCGACCAGGGTAGTTGTATTCTTGCCGCTCATCGTGGTCTGCGTGCGTGCGGCCAGAGAGAAGGCTCCTGCGCTGGCGGCGTGGCCGGCAAGCGGCACCTCCACCTTCTCCCACGCAAGCGGACAGGCCTGGGGCAGGTTCGGGTTTGCGTCCGCAGGGCACGCCGGACGGGTGCGATAGACAGCAGGAAGGTTGATGCCGCCGGTGGCGAAGAACAGGCTCGCTCCAGAGGCGGTCAGCGAGGAGTTGCTGGCTGCAAAGGCTCCATCGCCGGGCTGCGCGTCGAGCCCCGGATCATCCGCAATCGACCAGGTGTCGCCTGTGTCGCGCGAGAGGAACATGGCGAACTTGCCTTGGACCGGGTCGCCCAGCAGGAAGAGCTGCCTGCTGGTCACGCGGCGGATAGCATCAAAGAAGCCGTCCCCGTCAGGGTCGGTGAAGACAAGCTTCCAGGTTTTGCAGCCGTCGATGGTCTTATAGATGCGGGAGAGCTCTCCTTTGCCGCTGGACATGACGATGGCCAGATCTGCGTCCAGGGCCTGAACGCCGCGGAAGTCGAGCCTCTCGGCGCCTTGCGGCACAGCACACGGCTGCCAGGTAGCGCCTCCGTCGAGCGTCCGCAAGATCGTGCCGCCGCTGCCGCTCGCCCAGGCTACGTTCGCCGACGGTGCGTTTATGCCACGCAGGCTTGCCGTCGTATGGGAATCTTGCAGATCAATCTGGCCACAGGCCGGAGACGCAAGCAGACAGGTGACAAACAGAAGACCGAAGCGCATCGCACCAGCATAGCCCGGGACGGTGCTGCGCTTCCTAAAAGGCCCGATGGGCTTTGCCGGGGGCCCGGAACATGGGCTCGGCTCGGTTCACATCGGGTCGGTGCCGATAACCGTCATTGCCCGACCGAAACATCCTGCGCGAAATGCCGTCTACACCTTTTAGCCGGTCCTCCCCGAAGCTCTACGGGCACGTTGCGCCGTTCGAGTTCCCGACCGATTGGCCACATCACATTTTCGGATCAGGTTCCCATGCGTTCTGGCCTCTGCTTTGCTCTTATGCTGTCGAGCTGTCTCGCTGCTTCTCCTGTCTCTGCGGCAACGGCCAACCGGGTGGTGTCAGCCATCAGCAGCGACGCGCGTGTGACGATCACGCAGACGGTGCCGGGGCGCGCGCGGCTTGCGGCCGACCAGGGCAATGCCGATCCGGCGCTGGCGCTGACGTCGCTGACGCTGCGCTTCAGCCTCTCGGATGCGAACCAGGCCGCGTTGACGGAGCTTCTGCTGGAGCAACAGCAGCCCGGCTCGGCGAATTACCACAAGTGGTTGACGCCGGAGCAGTTCGGCGCACGCTTTGGGCTCAGCTCTTCCGATCTGGCCAAGGTCAGCGGCTGGCTGACGGCGCAGGGTTTTACCGTCACCGGGACCGCCCGCAGTGGAACCTTTGTCAGCTTTTCCGGCACCGCCGCGCAGGTGGAGCATGCATTTGGAACGACGATCCACCGCGTGACCCTGGGCGGCGAGAGCCACTACACCAACCTGACCGACCCCACCATTCCGGCAGCGCTTGCCGGGGTCGTGTCGGGTATCACCGGCTTGCACGACTTCAAGCTGGTTCCTCGATCCAAGGTTCGCATGGTTCCCGCGCCGGCAGCCAATGTGCTGCATCCTGAATTCACATCGAGCACCTCCGGCAACCACTACATGGCGCCGGGCGACTTTTACACGATCTACGATGAGAATCCTCTGCTGACCAGTTCGATCAACGGGAGCGGGATCACGATCGCGATCATGGGCCAGACGGATATCAGCCTGCCGGACGTGGCTGCCTTCCGTTCGGCGTCCGGCCTTACGGCCAGCGCGCCGACGGTGATGGTGGTGGGCGGTAAAGATCCAGGCCTCAGCTCGACCGATCTTCCCGAGGCGCAACTTGACGTGGAATGGTCCGGCGCAGCCGCCCCCGCGGCCACGATCCTCTACGTCAACTCGACCGACGTCATCAACGTCTCGCTTACCCAGGCGATCGACAGCAACCTGGCGCCGATCATGTCGGTGAGCTACGGCGACTGCGAAGCAGCGTACGGGGCGGCAAACCTTCGCACCTTGAACCAGCTCTTCCAGCAGGCAAACGCGCAGGGCATCACGGTGGTTGGCCCAGGGGGAGACTCCGGAGCGGCGGACTGCGACTACCAGGTCACCAGCGCGGTCAGTGGCCTGGCGGTCGACTATCCGGCAAGTTCACCGTATGTGACCGGGGTCGGTGGCACGCAGTTCAACGAGGGAGCCGGAACCTACTTCTCGACGACGAACGGCGCGAACATGGGCTCCGCGCTCTCTTATATCCCGGAGGCGGCGTGGAACGAGACGGCTGCGGATACGGCGGCCGCGAACGGGATTCCGCAGGACATCGCAGCCGGCGGAGGAGGGGCCAGCGCCTTCTTTACCAAGCCTGCCTGGCAGGTGGGTACCGGGGTGCCGGCCGACGTCTCTCGTGACGTCCCGGATATCTCGCTGAACGCGAGCGCCGCCCATGATGGATATCTCTTTTGTACCAGCGGATCCTGCGTCAGTGGCTATCGCACCGCGACGGGCAACCTGGCGGTCGTCGGCGGAACATCCGCCGCAACGCCCTCCTTCGCCGGGCTTCTCGCCCTGGTGGAGCAGAAGATCGGAGCCCGCATCGGGAACGCCAACCCGATTCTCTACTCGCTCGCCAACAGCACCTATGCGCCCAACGTGTTCCACGATGTCACGACAGGATCGAACGCGGTTCCCTGCACAACAGGCACACCCAACTGTCCGAACGGCGGCACGATCGGCTTTAACGCCGCCACCGGCTATGACCTGGCCACCGGCTGGGGCTCGGTCGACGCGTTCAATATGGTCAATGACTGGAGCCTGGTGACCGCGCTCGGCGCCGGCGCCGGCCAGACTGCCTCACTGACCACGTTGACCGCTTCGGCTACCGGCGCAACGATCGGCACAACACTGACGTTTACCGCCGCAGTCGCTTCCGGCACGGGCACTGGCCCCACGACCCCCACCGGAACGGTTCAGTTGCTGGTCGATGGGGTACTTACCGGCTCGGCAGTCGCGCTATCGGGCGGGTCGGCAAGTCTACCCCTAGCGACCGGGTCGCTTAGCTCGGGCACCCATACCGTCACAGCGGCATACTCTGGAGACAGCACCTACACCGGCTCCAAGGGCTCCGCGAGCATCGATCTCACCTCCGCCTCGTCTGCGGACTTCTCCGTTGCCGGTTCCGTGGCGACCGTGGCCGTGACAGCAGGGGGCACCGCCGCCGGAGTCACCTACACGCTCACCTCGCTCAACAACTTCGCGGGGAGCGTCACTCTTTCCGCCAGCACGACGGCTGCGCTGAACGCGAGTGCCAACTTCTCCGTGTCTCCGGTGACGCTCACAGCCGGTGGCACAGGCACCAGCGTATTTACCTTCTACGCCTACACCAGCAACGCAGGCGCAGCGCCCGTGGGGCTGAGCGTGGGGACACGCGCAAGCCAGGCCCGACTGACGCCCTTTCGTCTTGCAGGCGGAGGGCTCGCCTTCACCTCGCTGGTGCTTCTCTTCCTGCCTCGCAGAAAGGTCCACCCGCGCGCGACACGGCTGCTATCGCTGGTCCTGTTGTCGGTCGCGGCCATCGGGATGAGCGGCTGCGGCTCTGCCGGGAGTACCGCAACCACATCCTCCACGGTCAACTCGGCCAAGGGGACCTACCTGCTGACGATCACGGCCACCTCCGGCGCCATCAGCCACTCAACCAGCCTCAGTGTCGTTGTGCAATAAGCGCAGAGAAGGAACGCAGGAGATCGCCTCGGCCCCGAAAGGATCGCCGAGGCGTTCTTTTTTTCCGGAAGTAGCAAAGAAGCTGGACATATATCTAACAGAGATATATCTTCCAGGCATGCTGAACGAAACCAGAACAGGCTCCACCGCCTATGCGCTGCTTGGGCTGCTCAGCATCTGCCCGATGTCGGGCTACGACCTGCGCAGGCTCATCCCGGAATCCATCGGCCACTTCTGGAACGAGAGCTATGGGCAGATCTACCCGGCGCTGCGGACGATGGCTGATGAGGGTCTGGTCGAAAGGCATACCGAGCAGCTCAGCGGCAAGCCCGACCGCCACGTCTACACCCTAACCGACGCGGGGAGGGCGGTCCTGCGGGCGTGGCTGCAGACGCCGGCACGTCCGCAACCTGTCCGCAACGAGCTCCTGCTCAAACTCTTCTTGGGCGCGCAAGCCCCGGTTCACGCCAGCGCCGAGCATGTGCGTCACTTTATCGCGCAGCAAGAGCGCGAGCTCGAGACCTACGAGGCAATCACCGCATCGCTGCGCCGCACCCATGCCGCCAATCCTCAACTGCCTTTCTGGCTCATCACCCTTAGCCGTGGCCGCCACGAAACGCAGGCAGCCATCGCCTGGGCCAGCGAGACGCTGGATGCTCTCGAAAACATCAGTCCCGACGCCGCATGCAGCGCCGTAGACGCCATCCTCCAGCACACGTCCCACAACTGACCCCAAAGCGCAGCACTTACCCCGGACAGGAGCCCAACGTGCATGACCCCATGTGGATGAAAGCATTTCTCGCCGTGCATATTGCCGCGGGGGCAACGTCGTTTCTGCTGGCCCCGGTCGCACTGGTCACGGCAAAAGGCGGAAGGCAGCATCGCCGCTGGGGCATGGTCTACCTGTGGGCGATGGGTGTCGTGGCCGCGACGGCTCTGCCGATGGCGCTCTTCCGCCCGGTGCTGTTTCTGGCGCTTGTAGCTGTCTTCAGCTTCTACGCGGCCTTCTCCGGCTATCGTGTGCTAAAGCTGAAAGATCTGCCGCGAGGTGGCAAAGCCAGACCGATCGACTGGTTCGCTGCGATCGTGACCTTTGCCTGCAGCGCCTGCCTTGCCGGCTTTGGGGCCTTCAGACCCCATTGGGTGCAGAACATGGGCATTGTCTCGATCGTCTTCGGCTTTCTCGGCATGAGGTTGGCCTTCGATCAAATGCGCACCTTCATTTGGAAGCCGACTGAAAAGATGTTCTGGTGGTACAGCCATCTCGGCAACTTCATGGCAAGCTACATTGCCGCATGGACCGCCTTCAGCGCCGTGACGCTCGCACGCGTGCTCGGCAACGCGTGGTTTGTCTGGCTGTGGCCGACGATTGTGGGCGTTCCCGCCATCATCCTGACCACGGCGTACTACAAGCGGAAGTTCAGCCCGAAGACCCCGCAAGCGCCGGCCGGCGCGGTCGCGACCCCGTAAGCGTTACAGCATCTTCCGCACAAAGCTTCGCACGAACTCGGTGGTAACGCCGAAGACCATATGCGTGCTCATCTCGCTGGCATGTTCGCGGCTTGTCTGGTCTTCAGGGGCCGCCGCGAGACCAAGTGCCGGCAATGCCCCTTCGTGCGTCAGCGCGGCAAGCGCCATGCCGAAGCTGGCACCTTCCTTGGCGCTCGCTGCGGGATAATACTCCACCAGCCCGCCGTAGGCCGCGCCGGCCGCTGCGCCGAAGGCCCAGTGGATGCCTTCAACCGCAAGCGTCTCGCCGCTTGGCGAAAGCTTGCCGCCGGCGAGCTTCTCCGCCAGCACGGCTGGAGGCTCCGGTTGTCCCTCGGTCCGCGGCGGAAAAAACTTCTCCGCCACCGTCTTCGCCGCCGTACCGACCAGCCCCCCGATTAAACCCGCCACCAGCCCTTTGACCAGGGATCGCTGCATCGACGGCTTTTCCTCTGAAACCTCACTCATCGCGTCTCTCCTCGCCCCTGTACGATGCACCCTCTGCCTCGCAGGGTGTCAGCCGGTTTCAAGTTAGCCGAAGTACGCTGTTGGATCTGTCCGGTCGAGCGCGGCGCCAACCTTCCCGGCGCGCAGCAGGCCCGTCACCGCCGCCGCTACCGCAAGATTCAGCAGCAGCGCCGGAACCGCGGCGTACATCGGGAAGACTCCCCCGTTCGCGCCATGCAGCGGGAGATGCAGCGGATACACCGAGCTCCTAAGGCCCAGCGACCAGACCATCGCCGTCCCAGTCGCCATGCCGCAGGCCCAGCCGGCAAGCAGACCCCCTGGCCGCAGCCACCGTGTAAACAGACCAAGCACCACGGCAGGAAAGATCTGCGCGATCCAGATGCCGCCCAGCAGCTGCATCTCGATCGCATACGCGGCAGGCAGTTTAAGCACGAACACCAGCGCGCCAAATTTGACCACCAGCGACGCGATCTTCGCTGTGGTGGACTCGCCCGCAGGCGTCTGCCGCGTGCGGGCAAAGGGGCCATACAGGTTTCGGGTGAACAGGTTTGACGCGGCAATGGACATGATCGCCGCCGGAACCAGCGCACCGACCGCGATCGCTCCCAGGCAGAACCCGGCAAAGGCCTCGGGAAACGCCGCCAGCAGCAGCGTCGGCACGGCCTCGTTCGGGTTGTGGACCGAGACGCCCATGGCCAGCGCGACGTAACCCAGCAGCGCGATCAAGCCCAGCAGAAAGCTGTACGCCGGCAGCATCGCCGCGTTCCGCCGCACCACCTGCGCGCTTGCCGCGCTCAGCATGGCGGTCGCGGTATGCGGGTACAGCATCAGCGCAACCGCGGAGCCGATGGCCAGCGTGGAGTATGCAAGGTATTGGCCGGGCTGCAGCATGATGCCGGCCGCCGGCGTATGGCGAGACAACGCCTGCTGCGCCTGGGCGAACACTCGCGCGTAGCCGCCGACGCGCAGCGGCAGAAGGACGATAGCTGTCAGCACCACAACGTACAGCATCACGTCCTTTACGATCGCGATCACCGCCGGCGCTCGCAGGCCGCTTGAATACGTGTAGGCGGCCAGCACCACGAACGCGGCCGCGAGCGGCCACTCGCCGCGTACCCCCATCGCGCCAATCACCACCCGTATGCCCACCAGTTGCAGGGCGATGTAGGGCATCAGCGCAAGCACCCCGGTAAGCGCCACCGCCACCGTCAGCCAGCGGCTTCCGTAACGGCCCGCCACATAGTCCGCAAAGGTGACGTAGCCATGGCGATGGCAGATCGTCCACAGGCGCGGCATTACCACCATCATGTATGGATAGGCCAGGACTACATAGGGCAAGGCAAAGAAGCCCATCGCGCCCGTGCCGTAGAGGGCGGCCGGCACCGCGATCACCGTGTAGGCGGTGTAGAGGTCCCCGCCGATCAGGAACCAGGTGATCCAGGTTCCGAAGCTCCGGCCTGCAAGGCCCCATTCTTCGAGGGAGGCGATGCCGCCGGTCGGCCTCCGCCAGCGCGCCGCCCAGAACCCCGCTCCGGTGACCAGCGCGAAGATCGTACAGAAGACCACAAGCGCTGTCGTGTGCAGAGCGCAAACCCTCCCGAACGAGCCATCAAACGAGCGATCAGATTAGAGCCATCCTAGCAGCCGGTTCGGCGGCTGGAGGGCGACCGCTAGCGGAGGCCGCCGCCCTCGTTCCACTCGTAAACGACGACGCCTAGCTCATTCAGCACCTGCATGGCAGATTCCATATTGCGCCGGACCTGGGGGCGGGCGCTCGCCGGAATGTTGCCCGCCTCCTCAAGCGCCACGACGCGTCCATACGGCCATGCACTGGTCGGCACCGCGCTAAGCGCCGCTGGGAGGTCACCGATGCGCACGTTCAGGTCCTGCCGCCGTGCGCCCACCGGCCGCAGCAGCGTCCCCTGGCCCAGGTCGGTCGTGTTCGCGTCGGCCAACAGCACATGCAGCGTCACCATCTCGCCCTGCACGGTTAGGTAGGGGTTCTCCCAGCTTGTCAGGGCGCGCACGGCCATGTAGCGGTTCTTTGAGGGAGGTGGAATCAGCTCCATCTGCTGCCTTCCGGATTCAACCCCGCCCGCCTCATGCGCGGAGACCATCCCGCCGGCTGTCGAGGAACTCGACCGGCACCCGGTCAGCGACAACAAAGCCAGTGCAAGACTGCCGAGGACGAGGGGAGGATAAAGACGCGACGGAATAGACACATCTACCAGCATACCAAGTCGAGGCTGACGTCACCGGCTATTCCGCCGCGCCTCAGCTGGTAGCCCGCGGCTATGTGCATCCTTCCGGATTGCCGTGACATTGCGCAGGGTTGACGCGGCGCTTGATGCGGAGCATGGCGGTGGACTTTGCCCGCGCCCCCGTTGCGGTAGATTGAGGCGACGGTCGTAGGCTCGTCAGCGCCCCGACCATGTCGCCTTGCGCTTTTGCAGGAATGCCTCGGTCCCCTCCCGCACATCGTCTGTTCCGCAGAGTTTGCCGAAGATCGCCGCCTCCACTGCGGTCGCTTCGAGCAGAGTCATCTCCGCCCCGCGCGCAACCGCCTCCATGCTTGCCTGCACGGCGAGCGGTGCTCCGCTCGCGATCTTTTCCGCAAGCTCCCGCCCGCGCTCCAGCAATCGGCCTGGGGGGACTACCTCCTCCACCAGCCCGAGCCGCAACGCCTCGGCGGCGTCTATCATCTCGCCGGTCAGCATCATCTTCAGCGCGGCTGAGCGCCCTACCAGCCGTGGAAGCCGCTGGGTCCCGCCGTAGCCGGGAATCAGTCCCAGCTTCGCCTCGGGCAGGCCGAGCTTGGCTGTCTCGCTTGCCAACCGCATGGTGCAGGCCAGCGCAAGCTCGCACCCGCCGCCCAGCGCAAACCCGTTGATCAAGGCAATCACCGGCTTGCCGCAGGTCTCGATCAGCCGGAACACAGCTTGCCCGCGCCGTGCCGCCGCCTCGCCTGCCTCGGAGCCCTCGAGCGCACGAAGCTCGCCAATATCGGCGCCCGCCACAAAAGCCTTTTCTCCCGCACCCGTCACCAGGATCACCCGCACCACGTCGTTCAAGGCAAGCTCGGTGAACGCCCGCTGCAAGGCAGCAAACAACGCTTCGTTCAGTGCGTTCAGCACCTTGGGCCGGTTGATCGTCACCATGGCCACGCCGCCGTCGACCGCTACCCTTAGAACTTCATCGCTCATTCATCGCTCACTCATCGGCAAGGGGTAGGCACACGATTCTTCCACCGCGTCGGTGCGGCTTCAAGGCAAGCATACGGCACGGTAGCACTGACGCATGTCCGAGTCGATAGCTCAAGGTGGGCGCCAAGCTCTCCGGTCGTAAGCACGTAAAAAGCCAGGAGGGATAACGATACAATCGACTCATGATCAAAGGAATCACCTTCGTGCGCGCCGTGCCCTCCGCCGACGCGTTCGACCGCCTCTCGAGCCTCTTCGGTGCACTTGGCTTCGAGCCGGGCAAGGGCTGGCAGGATGAGTCCGGTCAAGGTGCCGCCTTCCTCGCTCCCGTCGCCAATCTTGAGCTTGTATCCGGCCGCGCGCCCGCCGTTCCGCCCCTGCTGGTGGAGGTTACGCAGCTTGACCATGTGCATGCTGCCGTCGAGCGTTGGATGTATGCGCATCACCGGAGTGAGGAGGTCGCCGAAAAGCTTTCGCCGGTCGAGCCAACCCACTGGAACTCTCGCCTGTTCACCGTTCAGGTGACCGAGGGCCTCGAGCTTGGCTTCTGGCAGTCGGAGAACCCTCTGCATGGCCGGCCCCAGGCCGTGGAGGGCGACCTCTCCGCCTCCGGTATGCGGTTCGCGATCGTTACCGCTCGCTGGAACGCCGTCATTACGGACCGCTTGCTGCAGGGCTCGCTTGATGCGCTCCATCGCAGCGGCGCCGCGAAGGTGGATATCCAGATCGTGCGTGTGCCGGGCGCCTGGGAGATTCCCTCCGCTGCCCGCACCCTCGCCGATTCCGGGAAGTACGACGCCATCATCACGCTGGGCTGCCTGCTGCGCGGCGAGACCGCCCACTACGAAGCCATCTACACCGAGTGCGCTCGAGGCATCGGCCAGTCCCAACAAGACACCGGCATTCCGCATGCCTTCGGCGTGCTCACCTGCGAAACGCTGGAGCAGGCGCTCGACCGCGCCGGGGTCAAGGCGGGCAACAAAGGCTTCGAGGCCGCCATCGCGGCCATCGAGATGGTCTCCATCCAGCGCAAGCTCGCGTCTACCCAGGAGCAGCCCGCCTGATGGGAACCCGCCGCAAGTCCCGTGAACTTACCATGCAGATGCTCTTCCAGGGGGATCTGGGCAAGCAGAACCCTGAGGAAGTCCGCAAGCTCTTCTGGTCGGCCCGCGACGACGTCGACCAGGAAACCCGCGCCTTCGCCGAGGATCTCTATCGCATCGCCACTGTCCGCGAGGACGAGATCAACGATCTTATCCAGGCTCACGCCCAGAACTGGCGCATTGAGCGCATGGCCGTCGTCGACCGCAATCTCCTCCGCGCCGCGGTCGCCGAGTTGCTCGGCTTCCCGAATACGCCCGGCCCTATCATCATCAACGAAAGCCTTGAGGTCGCTAAGCGCTACGCCGCCCCGGAGTCGATCCATTTTCTCAATGGCGTCCTGGATGCGATCGCCCGCACGATCCTAAAGTCCCGCCTCGGCTAGTGCATCCCCCCAGCAGAAGAGCCCTCCGCTCGGGAGGGCTCTTCGCTTTACGACGTCGTCTTTCTTGGCCGCTGTACCAGCAGATTCGGGGTTGCCGGGTTGCCGTTCAGATCCGGAAGCTTTGGTGCCACGGTCGAGGAGTCCGTCAGCGTGCCGCGGCTGATCAGGTGCACCGCGTTGTCCCCCGACGTCCCTGCGTAGAACGTGTTGTTATCTGTGCTGAACACACCGGCCACCGGCGCCATCGCCGCTCCCGTCAGCTTGATCGACCCCACCGTTCCCGGGCCGCTCGCCGCCGGCGCATACGTCGGAATGACCCCGCCCGTGCCCGTATACGTAACAAAGGCCACACTCGAGTCTGAAGCCGCCACCACCCCGGAGATGCTGCTCGCCGTAATCCCCGGCAGCAGCGCCGTCGTCAGCGAGCTCGCAAACGTCAGCCCCCCGGTCGCCGGACACGCGCCCGGCGGGATGCTCACCGCAAGATCGCTCAGCGTTCCCGTCGCCGCCGCAACCCCCAGAATATGCCGTCCATCGTTGGTTGCCGTCAGCCGATCCGTCATCGCCGTCGCCGTCGCCGCGTCGGACGCCTGCGGATAAAACGCGTTGTTCACTGTCGTCGTACCGTTCGCCGTCGTGCTGCTGCTTGCCGGGCAGTAGCCCCGCGCGGTTGTCGAGGCGCCTGCAAAATAGGCGCCCACCGCCGGAACCGTCACCGCCACATCGCTCACCGGCGCGGTCAACTGCGTAATGCTCTTCCATCCGGTAAACGTCGAGTACACCAGCAACTGATTGCCCGCCGCGATGTACACAGTCTGCGAGTCCGGCGTCCATTGCGCCTTTATCCCTACGCCGCCGTAGGTGGTCGTCACCCCGCCCGTGCTCGCCACCAGCGAGATCACCTGCCGCACCGGGTCCGAGATCACCAGCGTACTGCCGTCCGGTGACACCGCCAGCACCGTCCCCGGCGTCGCCGTCGACTCACGTCCCAGCGCGTTGGACGATGCATTGAACACCATCAACTCCGTCGAGCTGCCCAGGTAGATCGACGTCCCATCCTGGCTGATCACCATCGAGTTCGGCACATACGGCAGCCGCACCGGAGCCCCCAGCGTCGTCGTCGTGAAATCCACCGGCACAATGTACTGCGACTGCGTGCTTCCGATGTACAGAATCGTCCCGCTCGTCCCGGGCGACGTAATCGGCACCGGGTTCGAGCTCACCGGCTTGCCGTTGCCGAACAGCCCAATCTGGTTGAAGGGAGCGGGGTTGCACACCGGAGGCATGCAGAAGGCTGTAATCTGCGCCGCACCCGGGAACAGCGGGGTCACCGCCGAGGTTCCTGCCGGAATCGTCGTCGGCGTCGTCGATTCGTACTCCAGGTTGAGACCCGTCAGCGTCACTCCGTTCATGTCCATCACGGTCGCAACCAGCGGCTGCGTGTTGTTCTGGCTTACCGACGTCACGCCCGGATTGGTCAGCGTAATGGATACCGGCGGGCAGGTCGAAAAGAAGCCCGCCGAACTCGACGTCCCCGCCACCGCTGCCGACACAATCGTCGACCCCGGAGCCACCGCCGTCGCCACGCCGTTCTGGTCGATCGTGACCACCGACGAGGTCACCGGCGTATACGTCAGGTGCCCCACCTGCAGGCTGATATTATCCGCTGGATTGGTGGTTCCGTTCTGGTAAACGCGCGCCGCAAGCTGGCCCGTCACGCCCTGCGACAGGCACCCCGTTCCCGCATAGGAGACCAGACCAGTCGTCGTCTCGTTCGAGGCCGCCGCGCTGCAGTTCGTCGAGGGGTCTGGATCGGTCGTACAGTTCGCCGTCGCCGTCGGGGTTCCCAGCACAATGCTCGTCACGACCGGGTGGATGTACACCGGGATCGGATTGCTCGTCGTCGCGTCCGCAGAAGCCGTCACATACGCCACGCCCGAGCGGCCCGTCGAGTTGCAGGTCGTAAAGTCGGCGATGCCTCCGCCGGAGTTCCGATTCCAGCTCCCCGCGCACAGCGCGCCGGTTGCTGGCGAAACGTCCGCCAGCGTCATGTCCGTCGTGCCATAGCGAAATGTCGGCGAAGTGCTGCTGCCTTTACAGTCCTTGGCCGAAGGCGACGAGATCTGCCCCTTTTGTCCATAGGAAAGTGAGATGCCGTACACCTGCGGCTGCAGCGTAATAGCAGTCGTCTGTCCAACTCGAACGCCGGAGTCGCCAACTCCGCAGTAGGTGACCGCGGCCGCCTTGTTACATCCCGCAATGGAGATCCCGAAAGGAACCGTAAACAAAAGCAAAACCGCTAACGTGACAAACCGACGCATTGATCCTCCCCGCCCAGCCGCTCAACAGGCCGAACGGTCTCACCGCACACAACTGGATAGCCGCAACTCTCAGTGTAGAAGGCAGACCGAACCAGAGCAAATCTCCCCGCCCTGGTTCAGAGCGTTCTCAACCTCTTCCGCCGCGATGCCGGTTAGACGAGGGTCGGCTCGCTTTGTTGCCCGTAAAGGCGCATGGTCCCGCGGCAGACCGGTTGGCCAGGCCCGAAGCTACGTCGGCGAGGGCTCTCGAAGTCGGGCCAAGACCGCAGGACGCGCCATCGCCCTGTCGGAAGAGACTGACCCGCCAAACTCGAGGTCAACTGGCCCGTGCAGCCAGCGCCGCCACACCGGAAACCAGGTCCGTCGTGCCTTTGACATGCTCCGTCCCCGGCACCCCGAAGTCGATCCAGTGGCGGTTGAAGCTGTCCAGCATCTCAATATAGGCTCCCGAGCGCTCCTCGGGCATCCCGTTCTGTGACAGCGTCTCGACCCACGCCGCCCGGGGGACCGCGACCGCGGAGATGGGACGGCCCAGAGCCCGCCCAAGCGCCTCAGCCACATCGTGAGCCGAGTAGTAGGTAGGACCGGAGATCTCAATTACCCGATTACCCTGCCATGGCTCCAGCAGGGTCTCCGCGGCGATGCGCCCAATGTCATCGGTTGCAACCAGCGGAAACGGCTGCTCCAGAGGCTGGTAAAAGGCGAAGTACTGGCCGGTAGCCCGGGCCGCTCCAAGGCTGTGGAGAATATTCTCCATGAACGATCCCGCGCGCAGAAAGGCGCTCGGCGATTGGAGGCTGCCCAGCTCCTGTTCCATCAGGTGGGCTGGCGTGATCAGGCCCAGCCCCGAGGTCTTCTCGCTGCCGATCGACGAAAGCAGGGCCACCCGCGGAGGCTTCGCGGCGGTGACTGCTGTTCGGAGGGCAGCAATCCGGGCAACGCTGTCCGGAAAGCCCGGCTCCGGAGTCATATTGGGAGGAAGCATGGCGAAGACGCCTTCGACGCCAGTCAACGCCGCCGTCAGGGCGTCATCGTAGTCGGCTGTCACCAACTCGACGCCCTTTTCGCGCCAGCCCTGTGCCTTCGCCTGGTCGCGTACGATCCCGCGCACCTGCTTGCCGTGCTCGAGAAGCGTTCGTGCGACCGCCCCCCCGACATTTCCCGTTATCCCCATCACTGCAAACATGCGTCTGGCTCCTTGAGCAAAGGCTCGCAGGGTTGGATGAGCCTCGTAGAGCAAAAGAGGCGCAATCTTGTGAGGTCCCCTCGCACGCCATCGGGCCGCCAACCCGTCCCACAACCCGAGTGAGGGTACTGGCTGCGACGCACGAGGTTACTGCGCCGGCATCTCCCGCTGGAACCAGGTCATCTCGCGCTCCTGGCGGTCCTTGATGTGATCTGGGTTGCGGAAGCCGTGGCCTTCATTCGGATAGATCACCAGCTGCGTCCGGACCCCCTCCGCTCGCAGCGCATGCCAGAACTCGAACGACTGCGGAGCCGGGCACTCGCCATCCCGATCCCCCACAATCACCAGCGTCGGCGTCTTCACGTTCTTGATGTAGGTGATCGCCGAGCTCTTCTCGTAGACCTTCGGATCGTCATAGACGGTCGCCCCGAAGAACGGCGTCATCCACTGGTCAATCGAGTTCTCTCCGTAGTAGCTCAGCCAGTCTGAGATCCCCGCTCCCGCCACCGCCGCCCGGAACCGCGTCGTCTGCGTTACCCCGAACATCGTCATAAACCCGCCATAGCTCCAACCCGTCAGCCCCTCCCGCTTCGGGTCCACCGACACCTTCTTCTCGACCGCGTCCATGCCCGCCAGAATGTCTTTCAGGTCGCCGTAGCCGAAGTCCTTCCGGTTTGCCGCCGTAAAGGCTTCCCCTTGTCCGAAACTTCCGCGCGGGTTCGGCTGCAGCACGAAGTACCCCGCCAGCGAGTAGGTCGTCATCATGCCGAACCGCGCTCCGATGGAGGCCGAAGGCCCCCCATGCACGCTCACAATCATCGGGTACTTCTTCGCCGGATCGTAGTTCACGGGGTACGTCAGCCATCCCTGGACACTAAAACCGCCGTTCTCCCACTCAATGGATTCCGTCTTGCCGCCCGCCGTCTTCGCCCCGTCGTTCAGGTGCGTCATCTGCTTCAGCGCGCCGAAGCCGCCCGCCCAAACCTCTGCGGGCGTTGTCAGTCCGCTTTTCAGCATCGCCAGCACACCGCCGGTCGAGACCGCGATTGCATCCTTGATCGGCCCACCGCCCACCGAGACCTCCCCTAAGTCGTATGGAGCCGCGTCCGCCGCCTTCTTGCTCACGCTGTAGTCCGCCAGCAGGGTATGCCCCCGCCGGTCCTCCACAAACCCGATCGTGTCATTCCCCGTCCAGCCCTCGTACCCTGGCGTCCCATCGATCCCCGGCGTCACATCCACCGGCTCTCCACCCTTGGCGCTCACTACCCAGACATCCCCGCCCGTTGAGCCCTGGTCGCTCATCAGCCCGCCGATAAACGCGATCTGCGTCCCATCCGGCGACCACCGCGGCACTGCCATCTGCAAACCATGCAACTCCCCCTTCACGACGGCCGTATCCACAACCACATGCGGCACCGCGCAACCCCCCTTTGCCGTACCAGCCCCACAGGCCGGCCTTTTCGGCGAAACCTCCTGCGTCAGCAGGTCCGCCACCCACCAGTTGTTCTCTCCCGGCGGCGGCGCCGCCACATACGCCATCTCCCGCCCGTTCGGAGCCCACGCAAACTCGAACACATGCAGGTTATCGGGCGTCGCAAAGCTCAGCGTCCCCGTCACCGCATCCACCATTCCCACCCGCTGCACCTCAATCCCGTCCTCCCCGATCACCCCTGACCAGGGCTTCATCGCCGCCAGCGCCCCGGCTGAGCGGGTCGCATTCTCCACAAACAGAAATGCAATCGTCTTCCCATCCGGCGCCCAGGCCACCTGCTGAAATAGCCCCTTCAAGTGGGTCAACTGCGTACTCTTCCCCGTACTTTTGTCCCAGAGAAAGACCTGCTCCTGCCCGTTTGGGTCGGAGGAGGCTCCCGTGCAGTTCGAGGTGTACGCCAGCATCCTTCCATTAGGAGCCCACACCGGCGCTCCACTCCGGCAGTCCGTCGTACCGTTCGGCGCAACGATCTGGTCCTTGGCCG
>CAXUNW010000017.1:0-29870 GCA_964252505.1 uncultured Acidobacteriaceae bacterium | reverse complement strand
GTGAAGCGGGTGAGCGTGGATCTGATTGCCGGGCTTCCCTACCAGACGGAGGCAAGCTGGCAGGAGTCTGTCGCGCAGGCGGTTGGGAGCGGCGTGGGGCATGTGAGCGTGTACCTGATGGAGATCGACGAGGACTCCCGGCTGGGACGAGAGGCGCTGGCGGGCGGCGCACGATACCATGCGAGCGCGCTACCGACGGACGATGAAGGCGCGGAGTGGTACGGGATGGCGTGCGAGATGCTGAACGAGGCGGAATTGACGCAATACGAGATCTCGAACTTTGCCCGGAAGGGCGAGCACTCGCGCCATAACCAGAGGTACTGGACACGCGATGCGTACCTGGGTGTCGGCGTGGATGCGCACACGATGCTGCGGCTGGACGCGGGGGAAGGCTCCGCGGCGGTTCGCTGGGCGAACCCGGAGAGTCTGGACACATACCTGGATGATGCTGGATCGCCTTTGCGGATGCTGGCTCCGCGGGAGGACGCGGGAGTTACGTGGATCGGCATGCATGAAGCCTTTGAGGAAGAGCTGTTTCTGGGTTTGCGGATGAATGCGGGGGTGAACCTAGGGCGACTGCGGGAGCGGTATGGGGATGAGTTGGTGGACGTAGCGAGCGGGGCGCTTGCCGAGGCCGCATTGGCGGGGCTGGTAGAGCATGGGCGGTCAGAGGTGAGGCTGACGGCGCGCGGGAGACTGGCGTCGAACGAGGTATTCGCGCGCCTGCTGGTGCATTAGCGGTCGGGTGCCAGGCGAAGGGCGCCGATCGGCTTGTCCCGCGGCAGCTAATTTACAAGGTAGTAGTCGATGGTGGAGACGACGCGAACCTTCTTGAGGATGCTCGACTGCATCTGCTGCTCTTCGGTGTAGGGGTTCCCGTCTTCGCCGGTGCTGGAGCCGCTGTTCGCGGCCGTGATGGAGAAGACGCCCTGGTTGGCGCTGCGGATGGAGCCGACCTGTGAGCCGGAGTCGGCTGCGAAACGATCGGCGGAGGCGCGGGCGTTGCGGGTCGCCTCCGTAATCATGTCGGGCTTGAGCGCGTTGAGGCCGTTGAATTTGTAACTGACTCCGGAGCTCTGTCCCTGGGAGGAGCTGATGATGATGCCGGATCGGATGAGATCGGCGGTCTGTGAGTTTGCGGCGGCCACCTTGTCAACCTCGCCGCTCTGCACGGTAATGGTTTGTTGCACGACGAAGCGCGGCCCTTTGCTGTTGCCATTGAAGCGCTCGGTGGATCGGTCAGAGACGGAGATGTTGCCGACCGTAACCTCCGATGGGCCGAAGCCGTGTACGGTCAGGAAGGCCAGCACGCCGGCTTTATCCTTCTCGCTGGCTGCGAAGACGGAAGGGAGACTTTCGCCCGCTTCCGTGAAGCTAATGGGCCAGGTGGCACTGTCTGATTTGACGCTGCGTTCGACGAGGCCTTTGACCTCGACGTAGCGGTCGGCGCGTTTGAAGTCGCGCAGTCGGGTTCCCAAGAGAAGACCAGCGAGGATGAGCCCGGCGGCAAGTAGGGAGCCAAGGACTGCGGCGGGGAGAAGAAGTGGGTTGGATGTTTCACTGGGCACGAGGCTGTGAACCCTCCTGGCCACCACTGTAATCTACCCAGTCCTTTGCGGAGGCTTTGGGGCGGTTGAAGCCAGGGAAGTATCATCGAGGTAAAGGTCAGTGAGCGTGTGTCTGGGGGAAAGCAGGGCTATGACGGGAATCGAAGATGCAGTGATCGACCTGCGGAGCGATACAGTGACCAGGCCGACGGCAGCGATGCGGGAGGCGATGGCTTCGGCACCGGTGGGCGACGATGTGTATGGGGAAGACCCGACGGTGAACCGTTTGGAAGAACGGGCGGCGGAGGTGTTCGAGCGCGAGGCGGCGTTGTTTGTGCCGACGGGCACGATGGGGAACCAGATCGCGATCCGGCTGCATACGGAGCACGGGCAGGAGGTGATCTGCGAGGCGCGGTCGCACATTCTGGACTGGGAGATGGCGATGACGGCGGCGTTTGCGGGGTGCCAGGCCCGTACGGTGGTGGGCGACCGTGGGGTGCTCACCTGGGAGCAGATTGAACCGGCGATTGGAGCAAAGATCTACTACCGGGCGCAGACGGGGCTGATCTGCCTGGAAAACACGCACAACATGGCGGGAGGGACGGTGACGCCGCAGGCAAATCTGGAGGCGATCTGGGAGGGTGCGCGGGCGGCTGGGCTTCCGACTCACCTGGATGGAGCGCGGGTATTCAATGCGGCGGCAGCGCTGGGGAGGCCGGTCGCCGAGCTGACGCGCGGCTTCGATACGGTGATGTTCTGCCTGTCGAAGGGGCTTGGAGCGCCGGTGGGGTCGATGCTGGTAGGGTCCCGAGCGGCGATGGAGCGGGCGCGCGTGTTCCGGAAGGCGCTGGGGGGCGGGATGCGGCAGGCCGGAGTACTGGCTGCGGCGGGGCTGATCGCGCTGGAAGACATGCCCGCGCGACTGGAGGAGGACCATGCCAATGCACGCATGCTGGGCGAGACGGTTGCACGAAGCGCCGCGGCACGGATCGATCTGACCACGGTGCAGACAAACATCGTGATCTTCGAACTGAGCGGCGATGCGGGCGGGTTTGTCAATCGACTGCGCGGAAAGGGCCTGCTGACGAGTGCGATCGGCCCGAAGCGGGTGCGATTTGTCACGCACCACGATGCTGGGAAGGCAGCCTGCGAGCGGGCGGCGGCGCTTGTAGCTGCAGAGTTGGAGGCCGTCGGCTGATCGTCAGGAGGGTTCAACGCCCGGCTGGACCGCGGGAAGAAAGACGTTGATGGCGGTGCCGTGGTTTTCTTCGGCGGTGGAGCTTTCCACCTGGATGGTTCCCCCATGTTTACGCACAATACCCTGACTGACCCAAAGGCCGAGGCCTGTTCCCTGCTCTCCCTTGGTGGTGAAGAAAGGACGGAAGAGCTGATCCTGCAGATGCTGAGGGATGCCGCTTCCGTTATCGACGACACGGATGATGACGCCGGCTGGGCGCTGGGTGCCGCGGGGCTCCGAGCCGGCGGGCGAGGCTGAGGCGGAGATGCAGACGGTTGGGTTGGGATGGGCGGAGGATGCCTCCGCGGCGTTGGTGATGAGGTTGGTGAAGACCTGGCGGAGTTCCGCCGGGAAGCCGCCGACGGCGAGATCCTGAGGGACCTCCTCGGTAACGACGACGCCAAGGGTGTGGAGGCGCTGCTCCATCAAGGCGAGGAGGTCGCAGATGGTTTCACGGAGGCTGATCGATACGGGGGCTTTCGACTCACGATAAAGGCCGAGCATGGCACGGCTTATCTGGGTGACGCGGGCGAGTTCCTGCCGAGCCATGTCGAGGAAGTGCTCGCATTCCTCGGGCGTCGAGCCAGAGCTCATGAGATAGAGCAGGTTTGAGACGGAGTCTAACGGATTGTGGATTTCGTGGGCGATGGAGGCGGCGAGGCGGCCGGCGACGGCGAGCTTCTCATTTGCAAGGAGGGCCGCCTGGGTCTTGCGCGCGTCGGTGACGTCGCGGAAGACCATGATGATGCCGGTCATGACGCCGGATTTATCGCGAACGGGTGCGGCGTTGTTGTCAATGATGATTTCGGCGCCGTCGCGGCGAATGAGGATGGCATCGCGCGAGGTGGCGATGGGGAGATGCCGGTGCTGAACCATGGTTGCGGGGCTATCGACGGGGCTGCGAGTCTGCACGTCGATGACCTGGAAGACGCGATGGATGAGAGAGCCGGCAGCCTGAAGCAGGGTCCAGCCAGTCATCTCCTGTGCGGTATCGTTCATGGTCTCGATGCGGCCTTCAGCGTCGCAGGTAATAACGCCGTCGCGGATGGAGGCCAACGTGGTCCGGAGGTTCTGCTCGGAGACGAAGAGCTCCTCTGCGCGGCGACGAAGGACCTCCTGGGAGCGGTTGTACTCTCGTGAGACGGCGCGAAGGCGACCGCGCGTATAGAGGCCAAGGAGAACACCAAGTGATGCGGAGACAGCGAGAATGCCGATGAGGGTTGCCGCGGTCTGACGCCGCCAGCGAGTGATGCGGTCGGCGCGTCGCAGGGCGGAGTCGCGGACGATGGTATCGACGTCCGCGCGGATGCTGTCCATCCTGTTCTTGCCGAGCAGGTTGAGTTGGAGGTCGTCGGTCTTGCCGCCGCCCTGCATGGTGGCGACCACCGGGCGGACGAAGCCTTCGTGCCAAGCGTTGTGGGCGGCTTCGAGGGTATCGAGATCGGCCAAATCTTTGGGGTACCCGCTGAGCAGATCGTGGAGGCGGCTGAAGCCTTCGGCAAGGGGCATCTCAGCATTGTGGAGAGGGGTGAGGAACTGGGGATCGCTGGTCACCTGGTAGCCGCGCAGACCACTTTCCTCATCGACCATCAGCTTCTGCACAAGAGTGGCCTGCGAGATGCACTGGTCGGCCTGCTCGATGAGCCGGACGGTACTTGTGGTTTCACGGATGCCGAGAAGGAGGGCTGCTGCAGCTACCAAGAGGGCGGCGGCGGGTAGGAGGGAAGCCTGGCGCAGGATCCGGTCGAACTGGGCCGCGTTCACGTTCCTGGTCTCCTGAGATCGCGATAGGCCGTTCAAGGTACGTGACGGCTACTACGCTTGGATGCAGACGAGGAGCGATGGGGGTGCCGGCCTAGCTGGTTCGAGACTCTGGAAGGACACTGGCGAGGTTCCGGAGCAGGACGGGGGCTCCTTCGCCCTTGGTCATGTAGAGGTCCACCATGGCGGTAATCTCTGCGGGGAGCGCGATGTTGGCGGAGAGGAGCAGGATGGGGATCTCCGGCTTGGTCTGCCGCATGCGATTGGCGACCTCGCCACCGTTCATGCCGGGCATGGTGTAATCCAGGATGACAGCCTGGATGGGCTGGGTATTGAAGGCCTCAAGCCCAGAGAGGCCATCGAGGGCGGTGATGACCTCGTAGCCGGCTCGCTCCAGGAGGATCTTTCTAACCTGGAGACCAACAACCTCGTCGTCCACACAGAGAATGAGGCGAGATTGGGTTTGCATCATGGGCTCCCGGGGAGGACATTTGACTTTGAGGCCGCGCAACACGCGCTCAGTGTACAACCCAAGCACCCGGAGTTCCATCTGAATCGCAGCCACGGAAGAGGATTAACAGGATCTTTGCACACTGCAGTCCGGGCCTCCACTAAGCTTGCCATGGAAGGGGTATGTTTTTTGCCCTCCGAGGACAGCACCCGTGAATCAAAGTCAAACGAACCAGAACCAGGCCAGCCAGACGATTGTGGTCCTGGAGGACGAGATCGATATATCGCGTCTTGTTCAGTATCATCTGGAGGGCGCGGGGTATGCGGTGCGTCCCTACCTTTCGGTCGGGCAGCTTATCCCGGATGCGGAACGTCAACCGCCTGCGCTGTTTTTACTGGACATCATGGTTCCGGGCGGGGACGGCTTGGATCTATGCCGGCGGTTGAGGCAGAACCCGACGCTGAGCAGCGTGCCCATTATCTTTCTAACGGCGCGGGCGGCGGAGAACGACCGCGTGCAGGGGCTTGAGCTTGGAGCGGACGACTACATTTCGAAGCCGTTTGCGACGCGTGAGCTGGTAGCCCGGGTGAAGGCGGTCCTGCGCCGCTTCGAGCGGCCCGCAGCGCCTTCGGTGGTGAAGTTTGAAGAGATAGAGATTGACGCGCATGCGATGCAGTTGCGGGTGGGCGGAGAGCTGGTGACGACCACGGCGACCGAGTTTCGGCTACTGGACTATCTTGCCCGGCATCCTGGACGGGTGTTCAGCCGAGACCATCTGCTGGATGCGGTGTGGGGCGATGCGCGTTTTGTGACGCCCCGTTCAGTCGATGTGTATGTACGCCGAATCCGCGAGAAGATAGAAGCGGACGCGGAGACACCACGCTATTTGAAGACGATGCGCGGGGCAGGCTACCGCTTTGAGATCCCGAAGGCTATGCCGGCTTGAGGACAGCGCAGCAGTTTCAGGTTAAGGGAATCGTTTGAGACGCAGTCTCTTTGTTACGCTGCTGTTCCGGATGGCGCTGGTAGTTGTGGCAGCGGTGGCAGCCACGATGGCGGCGGGCCGGGGACATGGCTGGTGGGGTCTTGGGTTTGGCATGCTGCTGGCGGCGGCGGCGGCATGGTGGACGGCACGGTCGCTTGCCGAGGGGATGCGGCCGCTACAACGCTCGGCGTTCGGCATTCTGGATGAGGGCGGCAGCGGTGAACCGGAGGAGCCGGTCTACCGGGACTTCGATGCGCTGGCTCGGGCGCTCGGCGCGGCCTCTCGGCAAGTACACCATGCGCTTGCGGCCTCAGCGGAGAGCCGGCATGAGCTGGAAGGTCTGCTGGACAGCATGCAGGATGCCGTCGTAGCGGTGGATGGGGCGGGACGGATCCTGTGGTCGAACCAGAGGATGCAGCGTCTGATGCCGAGCGCCTATGTAAGTGCGTCCGGGGGGAGCCCGGTGCGGGTCGGGCATGCGCTGGTGCAGACGATCCGCGATCCGGACGTGCTGCAGGCGGTGCAGATCGCGCTGGAGCAGCGGACGATCTGCCAGCGAAGGGGGACAAGCCTGCTGCCGGGGAGCATCTTCGAGGTGAACGTTTCGCCGATGCCGGGGGGCGGGGCGGTCGCCGTGCTCCATGACATTACGCGCATCGAGCAGGTGGAGCGAGCACAACGGGATTTTGTAGCCAATGTTTCCCATGAACTGCGGACGCCGCTCACCTCCATCACCGGATACGTGGAAACCCTGCTGGACCATGAGGAGGCTCTGGGCGAAACGGCACGTTCCTTTCTCTCGACCATTCTGAAGAACGCGCAACGAATGAATCGGCTGACGGAGGACCTGCTGGTGATGGCGCGGGTTGACTCTGCCAAGCAGGTGTTGAACCCGGCTGCGTTGCGAGCCGATGTGCTGGTGCGGGATGCGGTGCAGAGTATGAGCGGGCTGGTCCAGGAGAACGAAGCGCTGCTGGAGATTGGAGAGGCGACGACCCGGCAGGTCTACGCGGACCATGATGCGATCCTGCAGGTGCTCGGCAACCTGATCGAGAACGCGATCAAGTATGGGCAGACGTCGCAGGCGCATCACTCCCGGGTGGTGGTGAACGCGCGTCACATTATGGAACCGCAGGAGCTTGTCGAGTTCAGCGTGCAGGACTTCGGCCAGGGCATTGCGTCAGAGCACCTGGTTCGAATCTTTGAGCGGTTCTATCGCGTGGATAAGGCTCGATCGCGGGAATCGGGCGGCACTGGCCTTGGGCTGGCCATTGCGCGGCACATGATCGAGATACAAGGCGGCACGATCCGCGCGGAGAGCGACCTGAACGCGGGCAGCACGTTTTTCTTCACGCTGCCGATCGCGCAGCACCCGCAGCCAGGTGTAGATGTGGGTTCAGCGGGTTCAGGAGTGAACCCGGGAGCGCCGCCTGGATTGGTATGATCGGAATCCACGCCGGCTGCTCGATGGAGCCACCAGAAAAGATGTTGCGGGGCAGGAACGAAGGAGGAGTGGATTGGGCGTCGGCATCCAGGTCGAGCACTTAAATGCGTGGTACGGCAAGGTGCATACCTTGCAGGACATCAACCTTCCGATTCCGGCGAACAAGGCGACGGCTCTCATCGGGCCCTCGGGCTGCGGCAAGTCGACCTTTGTGCGGTGCCTGAACCGGATGCACGAGACGAACCCTACGGCGCGGGCAACCGGCACTGTTTTGATTGGGGACGTCGACATCTACAAGGATGCCTCGCCGGTAGCCATTCGGCGACGGATCGGGATGGTCTTTCAGCGGCCTAATCCGTTTCCGACCATGTCAATTTATGACAACGTCGCATCGGGCCCGCGGCTGGGTAATCCAGGTACCCGGCGCGAACTGGACGAAGTGGTGGAACGATCGCTGCAGCAAGCCGCCTTGTGGGACGAGGTAAAAGACGACCTGCGAAAAAAGTCGGGATCTTCCCTGTCGGGTGGACAACAACAGCGGCTGTGCATTGCGCGCGCTCTTGCGATCGACCCCGAGGTGTTGCTGATGGATGAGCCGGCGAGTGCCCTGGATCCGATCTCAACGTCGAAGATCGAGGACCTTATTTTCGAACTGAAGCACCATTACACGATTGTGATTGTGACCCACAACATGCAGCAGGCGGCACGGGTTGCAGAAAACACGGGTTTTTTCCTGAACGGCAAACTGGTTGAGTTCAGCCGCACGGACAAGATCTTTACCAATCCGAGCGACAAGCGCACGGAAGACTACATAACGGGGAGGTTCGGCTGATGCGAATCAAATTTCACCAGAGCCTCGGCGATCTGCGGGAGAAGCTGCTGGTCATGGCCGGGATGGCGGAGCAGGCGATCCAACGCTCCGTTGAGGCTTATCGGACCCGCGACCTGAGCATTTGCGAGCTTGTCTTCCGGTCGGAGCCGGCCATCAACCGGCTCGAACGGGAGATTGACCAGCTTGCACTCGACCTATTGGCGATGGAGCAGCCTATGGCGATTGACCTGCGGTTCATCCTGTCGGTCATCCGGATCAACGCGGACCTGGAACGGGTAGGGGACCAGGCGGTGAACATTGCGGTTCGGGTGCGAGAGATGGGGGCCTTTGCCAACATCGATCTGCCTGTGGACATCCCGAAGCTGGCCTCCCTGGCGCAGGCGATGGTTCGTAAGGCGCTACAGGCATTTATCGAGGAAGATCCGGAACTCGCAGAGTCTGTGCTGACCTTGGACGACCAGGTCGACGAGATGAATGATGCGGCTTTTGTGGCACTCAGCAGTTTGATCCGCGAGCGATCCGACCTGACCCCGCAGTCCCTGAACGCGCTCATCATCGCGCGGAACCTGGAGCGGGTGGGAGATCACGCCACCAACATCGCGGAAGACGTCATCTTCTGGGTGCGCGGTGCGGATGTACGGCACAGTCTTACATCGATCTGACGCGCTAGCCACACCGCAGGCTAGTTGCGGCGGCCGAGGGTAGGGCGGTCGTCCGTGGTGCTGGTGCTGTTGGGATTAGAGCTGCTGGGATCGTTCGCGCCGACGCGGCGGAGGGTGGGCTTGTTGGCGTCTTTCGGGTTGTTAATCTTGCGCTTATTCTCGAGCCGGAGCAGGCGAGCCTTGACGTCGTCGAACTCGCTGGTCGTCACGATGTAGTCCGGCTTCGGCGGCATGATGGTAGCGATTTCTTCTTCAGACCGGGAGATGCGGTCCGGGGTCTGCGGGTGATCGGCGAAGAGCTTGGCGACGGCACCGGGCTTGTGCTTCTCGAGGGCGTCAATCTTCTCAAAGAAGGTGATGAAGGACTGGGGGTCGTACCCGGCGCGGTACATGTACTGGAGGCCGAGATAATCGGCTTCTGCCTCATCCATACGGGAAAACTTGAGGAAGCCAATCGGGATGGCGAGTTGGGAGACTTCGTAGACGCCGTACCCGGTCCAAGAGCCCTGGGCATAGATCATCAAGGGGATGGAGGCGATCTGAGCATAGGCCATCTTGGTCATCTGCCGCGCGGCGTGGTGGGCGACCACGTGGGAGATCTCATGGGCCATGACGCCGGCAAGCTCAGATTCCTCATCTGCCGCGAGGATGAGGCCGGAGTTGACATAAAAGAAGCCGCCGGGCAGAGCGAAGGCGTTAATTTCGTCGGAATCGATGACCTTGATGGTGAAGGGAACCTTGGCATCGGAGTTCTTCACGATGTTCTGGCCTACACGGTTTACGTACTCAACGACGACGGGGTCGGTGACGAGGTGCGCGGACTTCTCAACCTCCATGGAGTACTGCTTGCCGTTGCGGACCTCCCAATCGGTAGAAAACCAGTTTCCCAGACCGCGGCTACCGATGTTGCGCGTTCCGATTGCGTTGACATCGTCTTCGCTGCCAGGCTTGATGTTTGTCTTGAGGTCTTCGCCAGGGGAAGGGAGGGAGTCCGTCTTGGCGGCAACCTTATCCTTGGCCGCCTTCAGCTCATCGGGCGTTGGCACCTTATTGTCCGTGGGGACGGGAGAGCTAGTGGGGGACTTGGAGGTTGGGGAGGTCTGGGGATTCTGCGCGTAAGCTCCAACGGTGAGAAGGGCGGCGAGCGAAAGGGGTGCGAGAGATCGCATGAGGGAGAGACTCCTGAGATAAGCTTACTCCTGTCCAATGGAGGCGAAGCTCAACACCTTATTGGACGCTGATTCGCGGGGAAAGTCGCAGACGGTCGCGGGGCGCCGTCGGGGTGTGCTGCCCGTTCTGTGGCTTGGTCCTAAATCATTGACGCAGGATGGGCCAGGTCCGGACTTTCAGAGTTGGATCGCTCGCGGCGCAGGGCCGGGTAGCCGATTCTCTGACAGGTGAATGTAGCTCTGCGAAGACGATCTTCTTAGGAACAGAACTCCGGGGTGCCTCTTAGAAGCGGTAATTGGCTGAGAACTGGAGATGACGCTCGACGGACCGAACGCCCTGGTTGGAGACGTTGCCGAAGTCGATGCCGTCGCCAATGCCCGTGTCGGGATTGCCGTAGCTGGTGATGTTGAAGGCATTGAAGGCGTCGAAGTGGAAGCCGAAGGTCTGTTCGCGGAAGGTGTGAAACTCCTTGAAGGCGGAGAGATCGACGTTGAGGTAGCCGGGACCGCGGACGTTGCCGTTGCGGGCGTTGCCGAAGGTGTTATTGGCGGCGACCCCGTAGGCGCACACCCCATTGTCGACGCCGGGCGTGGTGCAGGGTGTGGCCGAGGGGTCTGTGCCGAAGTAGTTTGTAAGGGTGCGATTGACGATCTTGAGGGGGCGGTACTGGTTGGGGCGCTGGGTTCCGTAGGGATTATTGGAGTTGTTGCTTCCGGGGCTGCTGAGGGTCTGGGGAAAGCCGCTGTAGGCGACCCCCGCAACCCCGAGACGCCAGCCGCCGATGGCTTCGTCGACAAAGCGATTGACGTTGGGTAGGAACTCCTTGCCGCGGCCGACCGGGAGCGAGTAGACCCCGGTAGCGCTGACGTTGTGGCGAACGTCGTATCCTGCAGGGCCCCAATCGGCGCCGTTATCGTAGTAGTTCTGGAAGGCACCAGAGAAGCCGTTGACGTTGAGCCCGTAGTTACCGAGGCTGTTGGTAAGAGCCTTTGCATAAGTGTAGTTCAGCGTGAACTCCAGGCCATGGCTGGCACGCTCACGGAGAACAGCCTGTAGGGCGTTGTAGCTCATGGTGGCGCGGGACTCCGTGATGAGAAGCACGCCAGAGCCGATGCTGACTGATGGGTCAACCGCGTTCTGCCCGATGTATTTGTTGTTGTAGAAAGGCGCGGATGTGGGATCGCCGTTCGTACGCCATTGGTTGACATTGCCATAGTCTTCGATGTGCTGCCCCTGCTCGCCGAGATAGCCGACCTGAAAGGAAAGGCTGCGACTGAGGGCGTACTCGGTGGTGAGGCTCCACTCCTGCACGTAGGCGGGCTGGATGTTGAAGGGGTAGACATTGAAGGTTCCGCCGACCTGGGTGGTGCCGCCGGTAAAGCCCTGCTCCGCGGTACGAGGTGTGCCGCCGCTGCCAACAGTGGGCGCGATGGTCGTGACGTTGACGGCCTGGATGAAGGGCGTAATAGAGGTGAGCCGCTGGTTGGAGGAGTTGCCCTCGTAGAAGCTGGTCGCGCCATAGCCGCCGCGGAGAACAAAGCGGCCGTTCGCCTGGTAGGAGAAGCCGAGGCGCGGCATGATCTGGTGGAAGTTGCCGTTATAGCATGCGCGGTTGGGGCAGATGCCGGACCCGGCCGGTGCGCCGGCAGGGACGTGATCGGCGTAGATGACCTGTCCGGTGACGAGGTCTATGTTGCCGGTCTTGTTGTTGGATTCGATCCAGGGTTGGTCGTACTCAAAGCGCACGCCGAAGTTCAGAGTGAGATTTGGCATCGCCTTAAAGTCGTCGCTGATGAAGGCGGCGGTTCGCCACTGGCGCTGGCCGACGTTGACGCTGGACAAGGTGACGGCGGCTGAGGTCACACGGTCGAGCAGGAAGTCTGCGCCACCGTACCCGCCGGCGTTGGCTGCGGATGGATTGCTGGTGAAGTTGCCGCTGTAGTTGATGCCGCCGAGGTAGCCGTTGTTGTTGCTGGTGGGATAGTTGTTCTGGTAGCGAAGTGCCTGGATGCCGGTACTGAGAGTATGCTTGCCGAACTGCAGGCTCAGGTTGTCGATGTAACTGTAAGTATTGTCGATGAGGCCGCCGTCGAAGGCAGCGGTGCCGACGCTGCTGAGCCCCGAGATGCCCTGGTTGGAGAAGCCGTTGTAGGCCTGGTTGGGGAAGGAGATGCCGACCTTGGCGTTGCCCTGGGTTCCGAACTGGCCGGAGAGATCCTGCGGAAGGCCCTGGTTCCAGTCTGTGCGGGTAAAGCCAAGGCGGGCTGAGTTGACGACGTTTGAAGAAAAGATATGAACCCAGTTGGCTCCGGTGACCTTGGTGGGATAGAGGTTGACGCCGGGAAAGGTGATGGGAAGCAAGGCGGTGGACCCGTCGTAAGCGGTCGACATGGAGTAGAAGGCGGTGATCTTGTCGTAGATGCCGGGGTCGTACTCGATCTTCACGTCGCCCTGATTGTTTGCCCGATAGCTTCGGCTTGGGCCCTGGAGGTTGTTTTGCACGATGCCGTCTGACGCTGTGGCGTTGGGCAGCGGGTAGAGCTCCGGGTGGGCAAAGAGGAACTTTGCGACGGGATTGATGATAGGGACGCCCTTGTCGCCGAGGAAGGGCGTGAAGCCATTCTCAGAGTCGTAGAGCTGGATGCCCGTGGTGCAAAGGCCGTTGGTGAAGGTGGTGCAAAGGCTGGAGAAGTCGCCGCTGCGCATGGCCCCCGAGAAGACGCTAGCCTGCGAGGTGCCGCTTTGATGGAAGCGGGAGCCGAGGTAATCGACAAAGAAGAAGAGCTTATCGTGCCTGATCGGACCGCCGAAGGATCCGCCGAACTGGTCCTGAGAGTAGGGTGTGATCGGCAGGATGGGTTGACCGTGCTTGTTGCTGTAGGAGTTGGCGTTGAAGCGATAGTCCTGCAGATAGCCGTATGCGGAGCCATGGAAGCTGTTGGTTCCGCTTTTCAGGATGCTGAGAACGCCGCCGCCGTTAACGTTGCCATAGTCGGCGGGGGAGTTGGCGGTGAGGACCTTGATCTCTTGAAGAGATTCGGGCGCCGGGCTGTAGGCGATGAGATTGTTGAAGGTCTCGTTGATGTCGATGCCGTCGAGCGTGTAGTTGTTGGCCTGGGCACGGTTGCCGTTGAGGTTGACGGAGTCCGTGAAGTAGGTGCTGCGCTCGATGCTGGTGGTGCCTGCGGTGCCGGCTGTCGAGACGGAGCCGGGAACATAGAGGGTTAGCGCGGAGAAGTCCAGACCGTTAAGAGGCATGTTCTGGATGGTGTTTGCGGTGAAGGTCGTTGCGAGGGTGGCGTCGCTGGTATTCAGGATCTGGGCTGATTCGGAGACGACGACGTTGATATCCGTCGATCCGAGGGCGAGCTTGATGTTGAAGGTGGTGGTCTGCAGAGCCTCTAGCTGGAAGGGAGGGATGTTCTGCGAGGCAAAGCCGTTCGCATCGACGGCTACGGTGTAGCGGCCGATCGGGAGGAAGGGGACGCGGTAGAGGCCGGCCGAATCGGACTTGGCCTGCGAGTCGACGCCTGTATCAACGTTGTGGGCGACGATGTGAGCGCCAGGAACGACAGCCCCGCTGGGATCGGTGACGGTGCCGGTGATGGTGGCCGTGACCGTCTGGGCGAGCGCGGGGAAACCGGCGAGAGCGACGAGGCACGCGATCGGCGCCCGCAGGAAGAGGTTCTTCACTGGTATGACCTCACAAGGAGCTACATTTTGCGCATAACGGAAGCAGATCCGCCGCGCGTTGCAATCCGATGGGAGGGCGAGAACGACCCGTGGGTCGCGTGCCCGACATCTCGCTGATAATATGCGGAGTGCGGTTTCCCGTCCATCGTACTTTTCCAGAGAACTACAACATCGACCGATGTGGGACACCTAGAACGCAAAACGCCCTGCTCCTCCGCATGGAAGCGGGCGAGAGCAGAGCGTTTCGAGCAAAGCCTGAACAGCGGATCGGTTTAGAAGTCGATCTTGGCGCTGAACTGGATGTCGCGAGAGCTGTTGGCGACCGAGGTGATGCGGCCGAAGCCAGAGGCGCCGACGACCGAGGCGGGAGCGCTAAAGCGGACGTTGTTGGTGAGGTTGAAGACGTCTCCCTGAAAGGTAAAGCGGAGGCGCTCGTAGAGGCCGAAGGTGCGGCGGATGCTCATGTCCGTATCGTCCCCTCCAGGTCCGCGCAATCCATAGGCGTAGGTACGGGGCGCGTTGCCGATGGTGTAAGCAGGGTAGGCGCTGGGAGCAATGAAGGCGGTGGGATCAATGTAATTCGTTGTAAAGGCGGTGGTCTGGACGCTGTTGCCGTAACCGCCGTTGATGCGGGCTGAGCCGGTAAAAGCAGGGTTGAGGTTGGGCATGCAGGTGCCACCGAAAGGCGTGTTGCAGCCGGTGGCCGTCACGGCGATGGGGTAGCCGGAGGTGTAGCGGTAGATACCGGAGATGGCGAAGTTCTTGATGAGTTCGTTGACGAGGCGGTTGCCGCCGCCGCGCCCGAAGCGCTCTTCCCAGACTCCGTATGCGGACACGTTGGAAGGCAGATCGGTGGTGGAAAGGCCGCGCTCGACGTAGGCATTGTTGCCGTAGGCGGTGCGTCCGGTACCGGTGTTGTCGTAGAGCTTGGAGTAGGTGTAGTTGACGGCGAAGCTGATGCCTTTGGTGGGCTTCTGGGTGAGGGAGATCTGGAGAGAGTTGTAGTTGGAGGTTCCGAAGTCGCCGAAGACATCGGTAAACCCGTTGTACTGGGCGAAGGGGCGAAGGGCCTGACCGATGGAGGCCGAGGGCGAGAAGTTAGTGTAGGGCAGCTTCAAGCCCGGGACGATGGCCTGAGCCTTGAGGACGTTGGCGGGGGTGGCGGCAGAGGTCAGGAGGCTGCCGAGAACATAATATTGGGGATTGAGTTGGTTGGAGTAGATCCCGTGGCCGATGCCTGTGGCGAGAAAGTGGCCGGTAGAGCCGGAGTAGTTGACGTTGAGGACGGTCTGTTTGAATACCTCCTGCTGTACGCCGAGGTTGAAGTTTTCATAGTAGGGAGCCCTGCGGCTGAGATAGGGGTCGGCGTAGGTGACGGTCTGGGGCGAGCCCGTGAAGCCGGGAGTGGTGGTGTAGCCGGTTCCGAAGGCCGGGGTCTGGGTGGGCTGCGGGTAGCTGGGCACAGCATAGCCCGCACTCGGATTGAGATAGAGACCGGGGGTGATGCCGCCGTCGACGGAGGCGATGGAGAGGCCGCCGGAGAAGCCGAGCTGGCCAGTACCCTGGCGTCCGCCGCCGCGTCCGCCCACGCCGCCGGCATGCGTATAGGCGATGTCGAAGCCGCCACGGAGAACGGTTTTCGGCGTCACGGAGTAGGCAAAGCCGAGGTGAGGGCCGAAGTTCTTGTACCAGTTGACGACCGGAGTGGAGCAGTTGCAGGTCCCGGGGCCGGAACCAGCAAAGTTGAGCGCGCCGGGGGTTCCGGTGACCGGGTTGGTCAGGGTGAGGTCGACGAAGGAGAGCTTGTTGTGGACCTCATGGAAAGGCGAGTAGTCGTCCCAGCGGATGCCCAGATTCAGGGTGAGACGCTGGGTGGCCTTGTAGTCGTCCTGAAAGAAGGGCGAGAAGGTGTAGTAGCGCGCGCCGGTGGTGATGACCTGGCGAGTATCGGTGACGCTGCCGCCATCGACCGCGCCGATGAGGAAGGCCGCATAGGAGGAGCCCGTCGCCGTGTTCAGGGTGCTGGTGTTGACGGTAGCGCCGGCGGAGTTCTTGGTGGTGTTGAAGGTCGCGGTCTCGTTATTTGAGAAGTTGAGGTTGAGGTAGGATCCGCCGGTGAGCGTAGTGTCGTTATCATCGAGCCACTGATACTGCCCGCCCCAGCTGAGAGAATGCTTGCCGTGGACGTACTGCATGGATTCCGAGAGGATGTAGCCGGTGCCGTACTCGGAGTTGCCCTGGTTGTTGGAGTTAGCGGTTCCACCAAGAGAGGCGGGCACGATGGTGCCGCCGCCGAAGCCGAAGCGGGGAGCAGAGTCTGAGGCCTGCCCGGTGGGGATGTTCAGCAGACCGGAGGCGCTGGCGGCATACTGCGGACCCTGGCCGGGATTGATGGAGATTCCGCCGCCGCGGCTGACGCCGTACTTGAGCTGATTGATCCAGTGGTCGGTGATGGTGTAAGTGTCTTCGAGGACGCCAAGGAAGTTGAATTGGCTGTTGCCGACGGTGGCCGTGAAGGGTACCGGTAGACCGGAGCTATCGCAGCAGGCGGGCTTGGCAGCGCGGTTGCCGTAGGTGAAGAGGAGCGTGGCCCGGTTCTTGGAGGAGACGTCGTAGTCGAACTTGATGGAGTATTTGGCGTAGGTGAAGCCGGTGTTGAAGCCGCCGAGGTAGTTGTTGACGGTGGTGGTGTTGTCCGTGGGGACAGGGATGAAGTTTTGATAGAACTGGGCGACCTGCGAGAAGCGCGAAGGAGCGATGACATTGAGCTTGCCGTTGTAGCTGAACTGTTGGCGGCAAAGGCCTACACCATTGGGGCAGGTGGCGGTGGTGGTGGGATCGTAGATAGGTGCGTTGTCGGAGAAGTCACCGGCGCGATTAAGCAGTGTGGGAACGGTGATGAGGCCAGGGTTGGAGCCCTTGAGATATTGCTGGCCGTCGTAGGAGGCGAAAAAGAAGACCTTATTGCGGAGGATAGGGCCGCCGAAGGTTCCGCCATATTCGTTCTGACGCTCGACCGGCTTGATGGCGGATCCAGTGACTGGATTGATGGCGTTCTTGGGGGTATAGCCCCAGGTGTCGAGTACGGTGTTGCGGAAGTACTCGAAGGCGCGGCCGTGGAACTGGTTGGTGCCGGACTTGAGGGTGTAGTTGGAAAAGCCCTGGCCCTGATACTGCGCGGAGGAGCCGGAGGTCTGGACCTGGAACTGGTCGACCGCATCGACGGAGACGCCGCGGTTGACGCCCTGGGTGTTGCCCTGGACGGCGGGGTCGGTAATCGCCAGGCCTTCGATGTAGGTCTCGTTGTGATAGCTCTGGCCGCCGTTGAACTGTCCGTAGTGGCCGTCGGAGGTGACGCCGGGCGTGAGATAGACGAAGGCGGTGGGATCGCGGGGAGCGCCGCCCATATTCAGCGGGAGAGCCTCGTAGGTCTCGTTCTCCATGGTGTTGCCCAGAGTGGCGTTGGTGGTTTCAAGTGGCGGCGGCGCGGTATCGACGTTGACCACGGTGTCCGTCGCGCCCACCGAGAGCTTGATGTTGACGCCAAAGACCTGCAGGGCGTCGAGCTTGACGTTCTGCTGGACAAAGGTCTGGAAGCCGGGCGCGGTCACCGTAAGCGTGTAGACGCCGGGCTCAAGGCCGGGAACGGAGTAGAGGCCGGAGCTGGTGGATTTTTGCAGCTTCTCGACGTTGGTGGCGTTCTGGACCAGCTTGATCTCGGCTCCGGGGATGATGGCGCCGGTAGGATCGGTGATCGTGCCCTCAATGGTTCCGGTTCCGGCGAGTTGGGCGAGAGAGACAGAGCTCGAAAGACCTGCGGCGGCAACCGTAAGGACGAGAACGCGGAGAACCGCTTGAGGGGAAGGAAAAGAGATCACGGGTGGCACTCCTAGAAGTTTGAACAGGGTTACTGTACTCTCGATTGGCATGACCATTCCCGCTGGGGAATAATTTCTATATCGCCGTGAATGTAGTGGACAGCGCATACGATCGTCAAGCACTCTACCGATGACGAGCGAGCGGGCCTGTTTGCAGCATCTTCGAGCGGTCGTCAGAGCCGGTCCCCGGGGAGCAACCTTCTATGCCGTATGCCATCGCGTCGCGCCATGTGGTTCGTTTGGTCTTGCTGATCATGCTTGTTTGGCGGTGCGCCGGGCTAGCTCAGACGGCCCCCCCAGAGACACCCGCGCAACCGGCACTGACGACGGAGCAGAATGGGCCGCTTGATCCTGCGCTTCCAACGCTGTTTATCGTGGGGGACTCGACGGCGCGCAACGGGGCCGATCTCGGGTGGGGAGACCACGCAGCCCACTTCTTCAAACCAGGGTGCATGAACGTCGCCAACCGCGCGAGAGCGGGGCGAAGCAGCCGGACGTACATCAAGGAAGGATCGTGGACCAAGGTGCTTGCGGAGATGAAGCCAGGAGATACTGTGCTCATCCAGATGGGACACAACGATGGAGGCGACCTGGGAGGAGCAAAGCCTCGTGGGACGCTGAAGGGGCTTGGCGAGGAGACAAAGGAGGCCACGCTGGCTGACGGATCAACCGAAATGGTGCATACCTATGGGTGGTACCTACGGCGGTATATTGACGATACGCGAGCGAAGGGAGCGACGCCGATCCTGATGACGCTCACGGTGCGGAACGTGTGGAAAGATGGCAGGATTGAGCGGGATATGGGGTACACGGCACCGCTGACCCAGCTTGCGGCGGAGCAGCATGTCGCGCTGATCGATATGGGAACGGTTGCAGCGGATGCTTTCGAGGCGCTGGGTGAAGAGAAGACGGCGCTGCTGTTTCCAAAAGACCATACGCACACCAGCCCGGAAGGGGCGGAGATGAACGCGAAGGCAGTGGCTACGGCGTTGCGCAACGCGCACTCGCCGGTAGCTGCCTGCCTGAAGCCTTAGTTGCCGTACGGCTTGTCGGTGGAGACGAGCGGGCTCTGTGGGAGCACAAAGGCGGATACGCTGTCAGGGCGCGCCGGGTTGAAGGGAGGGATGTCCTTGCGGAGGTAGGCAACCAAGGGCGAGTGGCGGGTGCGGAGGTCTTCCACTACCGCGCGGGCGAGCTCATAGGCTCCGTAGGAGTTGAAGTGGGTATCATCCTTGAGCTCGGCGGCCTGGCCGGGAAATGTATTGGCGGGGTAGTGAACGAAGGCTTTCAGGGTTCCGTCCGGCCCCATGGCTTCAAAGAGGGTCTTGCTGAGGGCATTGAGATCGATCAACGGGATGTTCTGGGCAGCGGCGAAGTCACGCATCGCCTGCGGGTAGCCGCCGAGGGTGTCGCGGATTGTGTTGTCGGGGTCGAAGACGCGGCGATTCATGGAGGTGACCAGGATGGGCGAAGCTCCATGTGCACGGGCTGCGTCCACATAGCGCTGGAGATAGCTTTTGAAGTCGGTTGCTTCGGGAGTTCCCTGCTTCTGGTCGTTGTGGGCGAACTGCATGAGGAGGTAGTCGCCGGGTTTGATGGTCGAGATGATCTTGTCAAGGCGGCGCTCACCGGTGAAGCTGCGAATGGTCTCGCCAGACTCGGCCTCGTTGGCGATGACGACGCCGGGGCCGAAGAAGACAGGGATCATCTGACCCCACGCGGCCCAGGGCTCCTTATCCTGGTCGACCATGGTGGAGTCGCCTGCGAGATAGATTGTTGGGACATCGGCTATGGGGCGGATGGCGATGGAGCGGACGCCGGGATGGTCGCCGTTGAACTCCAGCGTGAGCTTTTCGTCCCAGTCAAGCGCACCGATCTCGCGTGGCTTGAGCTTGACACGAGCCGAGGGGTCAGCACCGGCGATGCCGGGGGTACGGACGTTGACGTTGAAGACAACGGTCTGCGAGGCACCAGCCGGGATGTGTTTGCGATCGACGAAGAGGCGGCGAGACTCTGCCCGGACAGTGATGACGGAGGCCTGCGCGGAGCCAAGCGTAAGGGTGACCTGGTAGTTGCCGTCGGAGGCAGGAACGGAGAAAAAGAAGGGCTTGTCTGCCGCACAGGCGTTGCCGGCGATCGTGGCAGGTGATTCGACAAGGTCGAAGCCGGGCGTCGCTCTAGCGTCCGTGCCTTGGGTCGCCATGAACCGGGACTGAGCCGTGAGGGCGATCTGACGGCCAGTCGCACGGCCGCAGGTGAACTCCATGGGAGACTGGGCAATTGCGCATGGGCACAGGATTGTAGCGGTCAAGGCGGTGATGAGGCGCATGGCTTCTCCTTCAACGTTGCGGACTGCGGGGCTTAGAGGCGGCTGGATGCACGTATGGGACGACCGCCGAGCGAGAGCAGGGCGCCGCCTGCCTTGCCCTGCCGATGAGCCATGCGCTAGGCGCGGACTACTGGGCTTTGTCGACCTCGACGCCAAAAACGTAGCTTGGTCCATACATGTTGCTGGTGAAGATGACGAGCTTCTTATCCGGCGAGAAGCGGACGTTCGGCTCTAGCTTGTAGTTGTGTTTGGACATGTTGACGAGGCGCTCGGAGTGGAAGACGCCGGGTTGGTAGAAGTCGGGTTGGTTGATGCCGTCGACCTTGATCATGCGTGGGTGGAAGAGCTCGATGTACTCGCCATCCGGCGCTTTGGCGACTTGGCCTGGGTCGCCGCCGTCCCCGGTAAAGAGGCTTTCGTCGCCCGTCACGTTGAAGTGGATCGACCACTCGTTGCGCTCCATGTGGAAGGCACGGCGCTTGTGAGTGGCCACGTCATAGCCTGCGAGATAGAAGTCTTCGCCTTTGATGGGCTGCCAGTCGTACCAGAGGGTCTTGCCATCGATTCCCCAGAACTCGTGACCCGCAATCTCCTGAGCGAAGGTGCGCTGGTGGATGAGGGTGTTCTGCGAGCCATCGGTATGGATGGTCCAGATGCGGTCGACCTTCTGCCAGGGGCCTTCGTGGCAGTACATGAGAAGGGTCGGGTCCGCGGGGGAGAAGAGGAGATGGTTGACCCAGTCGGTGGAATGAAGCAAAGTGGTCATTTTGCCGGACTGGAGATTGATGGTGAAGAGGATGAGCGGCTGGCGGGAGGCGAGGCGGCGCTCCATCATTTCCCCCTTGTTCTCCGGTTGAACGAGCGTTCCAGACCCGGCGCCGGTGGGCTGCTGGCGCGGGGTTCCCGTGGGGGAGACGCGATTTGCGCCATACTCGGGTGCGACGGCGGGCCCATCGTTCATAGTTCCCGCTGCGAGGGACTCATCGGCGTTGACGGTGGCGACGCCCTGCGCGCCGGCCGGGAGGGCAACCAGTTTGGTGATTGCACCGGTCTCCATGTTCGCTTTGTAGAGATTCGTCTGGTGGGTGGCAGGGTCGATCTGCGAGTAGAAGATGCTCGGCGTCTTGTGGCCGACAACGATGGCATGCACGCCGCGCCGGTAGCGGGCCATAGGATCGTCATCCGGAGCGGTGGGCGCAGGGGGGTTCGGCACAAGGAGCCTGGTGGCGCGGGTCGTCAGGTCCAGCACGTGGATCCCATCAGGCGCGGTGTAGATCATCTTGGTGCCGTCTGGGCTATATGCGTTGTTGTTGAAATAAAAGCCGGTGGAACTGGGTTCGTCGGTAAGGCGAAAGACGCGGTGTCCGGTTGTCTGATCGATCCAGCTTTTCGGCGGCGGGGTTCCCGCGGGTGCGGCGGTCTGCTGCGCAGGGAGGCGGGAGGTGAGGAGAGAGGCGACCAGGAGAAGACGGACCAGATTCGGCATGGGAGGACACCTTGGGGGAAGATCGTAAGCGACCGAAGCGTGGACCATACTAGCCGATCTTGTTCACAGTTGAAAAGTGTTCATTAGCGAAAAAATTCAGGCTGCTTGATGTTAGATTTTGTCCAGACCAAGCGTCCGCAGGTCGGGCGCCGGAGACGCTCTTATGATCCACACTCGCCGCGACTTCGTCAGGTCTGCCGGGTCGCTCGGACTCGCCGCTTCCCTACCCTGGCCGGCGTATGCACAGCAAGGTGCGGCGGCAGGGCAAGCAGACGCGTATGCGACGCCGAAGACCATGCCGGATGGTCCGTTTACCGCAACGTGGGAGTCGCTTCGCGATCATTATCGGGTTCCGCAGTGGTTCAACGAGGCGAAGTTTGGAATTTTCATTCACTGGGGGCTGTACTCGATACCCGCGCGCATCAACGAGTGGTACATCCGGCATATGTACACATCGGATGTCGCCTGGCATACAGAGCACTATGGGCCGCCGGATAAGTTCGGGTATAAGGACTTCATTCCGCTGTTCAAGCCGGACAAGTATCACGCGGACGAGTGGGTAGACCTGTTTGCCCGAGCGGGCGCGCGGTACGTGGTTCCGGTGGCGGAGCACCACGACGGATTTGCGATGTGGGACTCCGACTTGACGCCATGGTGCGCGGGTAAGATGGGGCCAAAGCGGGACTTGATTGGGGAGATGGCGGCGGCCGTCCGGCGGAAGAACCTGATCTTCGGAATGTCGAACCACCGTATGGAGCATCACGACTTTGCGTACCCGGCGTCCGGGGTGCCGAACGATCAGTTCGACCCGCGGTACGCGGGGTTCTATGGGCCTCCGATAGCGGGCGACATGAACGATGCGGGAGCTTCCAGGATATTTCAGGAGGATTGGCTGGCCCGGGTGCAGGAACAGGTGGATAAGTACCAGCCACAGATGATCTACTTCGACAATGGAGTGAATGCGCGTGCGTACGACGAGGTAAAGCTGCGGGCAGCGGCTTACTTCTACAATCGTGCGGCTGAGTGGGGCAAGCAGGCGACAGTGGCGACCAAAGATGTGGCCTACTTGTTTGGGAGTGTGCAGGACTTTGAGAAGCAGCAGCGCGCTCCGAAGTGGATCTACCCGGCGGCGGGATGGCAGATTGACGACGCACTCGGAAGCACGTGGGGGTACACAACAGGGATGACAGTTCGCCCGGCGGAAAGTGTGGTGCGGGAGTTGATCGAGACGGCTAGTCTAGGAGGCAATCTGCTGCTGAATGTCTCGCCACGCGGAGATGGATCGATCCCCGAGGAACAGGAGCGGGTCTTGATAAGCATTGGTAAATGGCTTCAGAGCCATGGGCCGGGGATCTATGGATCGCGGCCGTGGATTCGCTTTGGCGAGGGCCCGATGATGCCCGCAGAGGCTCCCGGAGACTGGAAGGGAGGATCCACCGCGGTCCCCGGACCACGGCTCGGACGGCAGACCCTGCCGGCAGCGACCGCAGCCGACTTCCGGTTTACGATGGGCGACGGTGCGCTGTTTGCCTTCGGGTATAAACGGCCGGCGCAGGAGGCTCGCATTGCTTCTCTTGCGAGTGGCCGAGCCAAGGTGGAGCGGGTGACATTAGCAGGATCGATTGCTCCGTTGAGCTTCCGGCAGACGCAGCAGGCGCTGCTGGTTACGCTACCTTTGGAAACGGCCGGCGAGGGTGCAATGCCTTACGGGCTGAAGATCGAGGGATCCATGCCGCTGTAGAAGGGGCTTCATGAGTATGGGACGCCTAAGGCGGCGCCCCCCATACTCGCATTGCGTGAGGTTAGAAGATGACCTTCGCGGCGAGCTGCAGCTGACGGTTGCTGCCGGTGCTGTAACCCTGGTTTTTATAGATTTGCACGTACGGGGTGCTGCTGACATCGTTGGCGCCACTCAGGTTGAGATAGCTGTTGGCATGGTTGAGTACGTTGTAGAGTTCTCCGCGCAGCTGGAGGCTATAGCGCTCGGTGAACTTGATGTTCTTGTTTAGGTCTGCGTTGAAGGTGAATTGGCCGGGCCCACGGAAGGCGTTGCGTGCCGTCATGCCGCCCGGAAAGGTATCGAGGCCGCCCACGATGGTCGGTAGATCGGATGCGCCGATCTTAGGATCGAGATAGCTGCCATATACCGCGTTGTTGCGGATGGTGGTTGGCTTCCCATTGACGGTTGGGCCCGGCAGGGTGTAGCTGGGAAAGCTGATGTATTGAAAGAGGTCCGGCGTAGTGGTTACGATGGAATCATTAACCTTCTGGTAAGGCTGGGGCTGGTTGAAGCGAACGCGAGCGCATGCCGTGACGTGCGCGAGGCCGCAGTCGTACATAGAGAACGGGGTTCCTGTGCTTGCCTGAAAGATGCTGCCAACCTCCCAGCCACCCAGCGCCGCGCGGGTGAGGCCGGTGGCGTGTCCGTATGGGATCTGGTAGACAAGACCGGCCGAGACGCGGTGCTTGACGTCGAAGTCCGAGTTGCCGTGGTCTAGGGCGTGGTTGTAGGGGTCGAAGTAGGCTACGCCGCCGACGTCGCCGTTTGACTGCCCGTCAGTAAAGGTAGAGCTGGTGTTATCGGTTGAGTGGGCGAAGGTGTAGTTGACGGTTGCGGTCATGCCGGTGCGCAGGATGTTGCTTCCGCGAGCGAAGGCGTTGACGCCGTTGTAGTAGCTGTCTCCATCGGCACCGCGCACGTTGATGGAGGTGAACTGCGGGTTTAGACGGTTGGTGTCAGTGGCGCCCGAGGGCTGGTAGGTTGGTGCGTCATTCTCGTAGACCGGGCCGTAGTAGCTGCGGTTGTAGTTGGCGATCGAGTAGTTGTGGATGCCGCGGGTTCCCGTAAAGGAAGCTCCGACGGTGACTCCCTGGTTCAGCTGATGCTCGAGTGCGAGGGTGTAGAACTGGCTATACGCGGGCTTGATCCTGGGATCAACGGCGCGTACGGTTCCGGGCGGAATCGCCTTGGTGACGCCGCTGCCGCCGCTGAAGCTGCCGAGTACCCCGGTGCTGATCGGGATCTGAGCCCCAAGATCGGCGTTGGTGAAGCTGATCGCGAGCTGAGCCGGCGGATTCAGGGCGACGTTGTAGGTGACGTTGCCGAAGTTCCGCTCGTAGCTTATGCCGTAGCCGCCGCGGAGACTGGTTTTGCCGTTGCCGGTGACGTCATAGGCGAAGGCGATTCGGGGCGCAAACTGCTTGTAGTTCGTGTTCCACAGCTTGCCGCCGGGGTTCTGCACGCCGGCAGGGGCAGGATCGTTCACACGCAGGATTTTTCCGGCGCGTATCCGGTCCTGCAGGGATCCGGAGGTTCCGAAGTAGAAGTTCGAATCGAGTGCTGCGTTTTTGTTGTGCTGGGTGCCATACAGTTCGTACCGGAGGCCGGCGTTGAGGGTAAAGCGTGGGGTCAGCTTCCACGAGTCATTGAAGAAACCGGCAAACTCCTGGTATCGGTTGGAGCGGCTGAAGTTTGGCTGGTTGACAGGAGAGGTGATGGAGCAGGCGGCGGTTTGAACCACGACGCCGGTAATAAGGTCCTTGCTGCAGGGGAACTTGCCCTGCGGATCAAGATTGGCCTGGAAGTAGTCGAAGTTGCCATTGACCAAGTTGCTGAGAGCACCGTACCTAACACCGCTGATGGTGTCGAAGGTTCCGGAGTTTACAAGGGACTCCTGAGCGTTCTCGTAGATGGCGAAGGTGTGATTATCGCGGATGTAGGTGTACTGTCCGCCAAAGGTCAGAGTGTGGCGGCCCTTTGTGTAGGTAAAGGTCGGACTGATCACGATGTTGTTCTGCGGTCCGCCGGAGGGAAGTCCGTTGCCCGCGTTGGTCTCACTGTATCCCGGAAAGACGAGAGAGTTGCTGGCAATTGAGGGTGCTGCTCCTGAGTTGATAAAGAGGGTGGGACCAGCAGGGTTTGCACCAAGCGGCTGGTTGATGTTGATGCGCAGCAAGCCGATCTGGACCTGCGAAGTCAAGCTGGGTGAGAAGGTGTGAGTGATGCCGTAGACGAGGTTCTGAGCCTTCGTCGTCTGTCCCGTGCTGTAGCCAGCGTATGGGCTCACATTTCCTGTTCCAACGGGATCGACTTGGTTGTAAAGGACGTAGCGCCCATACATCTGGGTGCGGTCGGTCAGGTTGAAGTCCAGGCGCCCGTCAATGTTGTAGGTATTTTGGGGGATGCCGCCGCCGGCATCCGATGGCACGGTGACATTGACTTGTTGCAGCACCGGGAAGCTGTCGTTGAAGACCGTCGGCTGCTGTGCTTCGAGCGCCGCCTGATCCGTAGCGAAGGCGCTTGAGACGGAGCCGTTGCCAATCTGTCCTAACGTGAGGATCTTGCCGGTAGGAACGCCGGTGACGGTTCCAAACTGTTTGAAGAAATTCTGCGTGTTGACATTGGAAGCCCCGATCAACTGCGAGGTGGGGATGTAGAACTGGGTCACGTTGCTGGAGCGAACGCGTATCCACTCGGTGTTGTTGAAAAAGAAGAGCTTGTCTTTTTTGATGGGTCCGCCGACAGAAAAACCGAAGTTGTTGCGCACGAAACGATGCTGCGCGATGCCGTTGGCATTGTTGTAATAGCTGTCGGAGGCGAAGGTAGAGGGCCGGTAGAACTCATAGCCGGTTCCGTGAAAGCTGTTGGTGCCGGACTTTGTGATGACATTGACGACACCACCGGAGGCGCGCCCATACTCGGGACCAAAGTTGGAGGTGATGACGCGGAACTCCTGTACCGCGTCCAGGGGCACGGTAGTGGCTACACCGACTGAGAAGAGATAGGTGTTTTCAATGCCGTCCAGAAGGATCTCCGTCGAGGCGGACCGTGCACCTCCGATGTTTACGCCGCTTGCTCCGCGGCTGGTCGCACTTGGGTCGGAGGAGACGCTTCCTGAGAGGCTAACCAGGTCGTAGGGGTTGCGGGTTTCGGTGGGTAGTTCGAGGATCTGCTGTGAGTTGACGACCTGCGAGTTCTCCGCATTCTCAAGATTGATGCCCGAGAGGGAGTTTGCAGCCACTTCAACAACCTGGTCGGAACCCTGAACCGAAAGCTTGGCATTGATCGTGTTGGCCGATCCCACCGAAACATTGAAGACATCTGTGTTGGTCACGGCAAAGCCGGGCGCGATCACTGAAAGTCTGTAGTCGGAAGGAAGCACGCCCTGGATGTTGTAGTCGCCCGTGCCTGTCGTGACGGCAGTTCGTTTGGCACCGGTCGCGACGTTGACGATGGTCACGGTAGCCTTTGCGACGGTGGCGCCACTTGAGTCAGTGACGACTCCACTCACGCTGCCGTTTTGCGTTTGCGCGAGGGCAGCGAATGAACCTGAGAGGAGCAGGACAAGCAAGGCGAAAAGCTTCTTCATGTGCGACAGTCTCCAAGAGCCCGCTGCGTGTGCAAGCGGCTCGGTGTGTCTGGAAGTAGGTGAACGACTTTAACCATGCACGTCGAGTTCCAAAAGGAAAACGGAAGGAATATGTCCATTTTCGGACTGGACCTGTGAGGCAGCGGGACCGCGGGTCAGCCTTCTATGGAAAATGGAAGCTGCATCTGTGGCTATGATCCGCTTCCTTGAAGCGTGCTAAAACATGTCATGCGTCGAGTCCTCTGCCTGTCCGCGGTATTGCTGCTTAGCTTTATCGGAAGAGCTCAAAAGGTCCCACCCATCACCGCGCGCACGGCGGGTATGACGGCCATGCCGGGGCTGCTGCCGCTTTATTGGGATAACGACGCGGGGAAACTCTACCTAGAGGTCCCTCTGCATGCGTCGGGGCGGAGTGATGATCTGCTGTACGTTCATTCATTGCCTTTCGGGACTGGCTCCAACGACCTAGGACTTGATCGCGGGCAGCTTGGCGGCGTCGGCGAAGGCGGCAGCAGCCGCATTGTGCATTTTGAGCGGACCGGCCCTAAGGTTCTTCTGGTCGAACCGAATCTGCGCTTTCGATCATCGGCAAGCGACCCGGCCGAGCAGCTTTCGGTACGTCAGTCATTTCCTGAGGCAGTCGCGGCGGGCTTCAAACTCGAAGCCGAGAGCGAAAGCGGCGGCATGACATCTGTCCTGGTGGACGCGACGGACTTCTTTCTGCGGGATGCGCATGGTGTGATCGGGCGCCTGGCGCAGGCGAAGCAGGGCGTTTATAAGGTCGATGCAGCTCGGTCCACGATTGTGCTCGATCATACAAAAGCCTTTCCAAGGAACACGGAAGTTGAAGCAGAGCTTACGTTTACGACGGACGCGCCAGCAGCGCACAGCTATGTGGCCGATGTGACCACAGACCCGCACTCGCTGACTGTACGGGAGCATCAATCCTTTCTGGCGCTGCCAGGGCCCGGGTTTAGATCCCGCCGCTATGATCCACGTGCGGGCTACTTTCCGGCCTCGTACCGCGACTACTCGGCTCCTTTAGGAGCTGATCTGGAAAAACAGTTCATCCTGCGTCACCGGCTGAATAAGCAAGATCCGAGCTGCAGGACGGCATGCGTGGCGCAGTCGCCGATCCGGTACTACGTGGATCGCGGGGCACCAGAGCCCATCCGGAGCGCGCTTATAGAGGGTGCGCGGTGGTGGGACCAGGCCTTTCAAGCTGCAGGTTGGGCTCCGGGAACCTTCCGGGTCGATGCCCTGCCGGTCGACGCGGACCCTATGGACATACGGTTCAACATGATCCAGTGGGTGCATCGGTATACGCGTGGTTGGAGCTATGGATCCGCCGTTGCGGATCCGCGTACAGGTGAGATTCTGAAGGGCAATGTGACGCTTGGGTCGCTGCGCGGGCGGCAGGATTACCTGATTGCAGAGGCTTTACTAAGCCCGTATGTGCAGGGAAAGAGGCCTCTAACACCGGCACAAGACCCCATGCTTCAGATGGTGTTGACACGCATTCGGCAGCTCTCGGCGCACGAAGTGGGCCATACGCTGGGGCTGGCGCATAACTTTGCGGCAAGTGCCTTCTCTCAGTCGGCTTCGGTGATGGATTATCCGCATCCTTATATCGCACTGGGGGCAGATGGGGTTCCGGATCTGAGCCATGCCTACGCGGTAAACATAGGGCAGTGGGATAAAGTGGCGATCGAATACGGGTACAGGCAGTTTCCGACTGGAACGGATGAACACGAAGAGTTGAATAAGCTGCTTACGGCTTATCAGAAGACAGGCATGATCTTCATTACGGATGAGGATGCGCGACCTGCCGGCGGGGCGCATCCCCATGCACATCTATGGGATAACGGCCCGGACCCAACGGCGGAGCTCGAACGGATACTTGGAGTCCGGGAGGCGGCTCTGAAGCGGTTTGGAGAAAATGCGATCAGGCCTGGAGCTCCAATGGCGCAGATGGAGGACACGCTGGTGCCGCTGTATCTGCTGCATCGCTACCAGGTTGAGGCGGCAGTGAAGGAGATCGGGGGGCTGGATTACCGGTACCAGCTTCGAGGCGATGGGCAGATGGGGCCGCGGATTGTGGCTCCGGCAGAGCAGCAGAAGGCCTTGACGGAGGTACTTAAGACGTTGACTCCAGAGGTACTTACGATTCCGGAGCAGCTGCTGGCGCAGATGCCGCCGAGGCCTCCAGGGCTGGAGCGAACGCGCGAGTCATTCGCATCGGAGACAGGATTGACGTTCGACCCGATTGCTGCGGCGGAGAGTGCGGCCGACCTGACATTGAGCCTGTTGTTCGATCCGGCGCGGGCCAGCCGGCTGGTGCAGTACCACATGCGGGAGGCCAAGGCGCCGGCGCTGCGGGGCGTGCTGGAGGCGGTGTCGACGACGGTGGCTGAGAGGCCCGAGGGAGGGCATACAATGTCGTCGGAAGTTGAACGTGCGGTTGAGTTTAGGGCGCTTGAGGGGATGCTGGGGCTGGCGGTCAATCCGGCGGCATCCAGCCAGGCGCGGGCGATCGCGCGGTCCCATGTGGGGGACTTGCTGGCGGAGTGGAAGGGAGCCGCTCCACTGACGGACACGGCGGAGGCGATTCACCGGAAGGCGTTGATTGGCAGAATTGAGGAGTTCACGCGGGATCCGGAGAAGTTTGTCCCGGCCAAGCCGGTCGAGGCGCCACCCGGCATGCCGATCGGCGAAGATGACGCTTTGTGATGCATGATGATGGGCCGATGTATGGCTACCGTGGTATTTTGTCACGTTCTAACGTGGTGGAGGGTGCGTCAACAGCGGAGATCAGTGACTCTCGATGGCTATTTTTTGGATGTGGTGGTGGGGCTTTTACAGCCGGGTTCTTGAGGTGGTAATTGTCAAGTGCGGCCGGTTTCAAGTTGACCCTGGCCGACTGCTGAGGTGGGCCGGAGGTCAGTAGTTGCTATCGTCGGAGCCGGAGCTTGAATCATCTGAGCTTGAATCGTCCGAGCTGAAGTCGTCGCTCGAGTCGTTTGATG